>DWUT01000254.1 GCA_019120615.1 Candidatus Mediterraneibacter norfolkensis | reverse complement strand
TGAGAGAAGAATTCTCTGAAATTTGCAAAAGTTTGGAGACGAAGGCTGTCCCATATACGGGAATCATGGTAGAATGAGAGAAAATCAAAGAGGAGGACAGGAGATGGCAGGAGAAGAGCAGCTTGCATGGCAGGTGATCGGAGAAGTGGAGAAGGATGTGGTGGGAAAAAGAGAGATCCTGACAAAGATTATGACCGCGATCCTTGCGGGAGGACATATCCTGATCGAGGATATTCCGGGAACAGGAAAGACGACTATGGCTATTGCTTTTTCCCAGGCGATGGGACTGGAGGTGAAAAGGGTGCAGTTTACACCGGATGTGCTCCCCTCGGATCTGACAGGATTTACGGTATACCGGAAAGAAACAGGCGAGTTTGTCTATCAGGCGGGCGCCGTGATGTGTAATATCCTGCTGGCGGATGAGATCAACCGGACCTCTCCGAAGACTCAGTCGGCACTCCTGGAGGTAATGGAGGAACAGCAGGTGACGGTGGACGGTGTTACAAGAAGGACCGGGGAGCCTTTCATTGTGATCGCTACAGAGAATCCGGCGGGATCGGCGGGAACGCAGCTTCTTCCTGAGTCTCAGCTGGATCGCTTCATGATCTGTGTCAGCATGGGGTATCCTACGGTCGAAGAGGAGATGGAGATCTTGCGCAGAAGCCAGGAAGGAGACGGGAGAGAGCGCATGACGCGGAGGAGTGTGCATCCGATCCTGGACGCGTCCTCACTTCTCGTCATGCGAAAAGAAGTGAGCGAAGTCTTTGTGCATGAAAGAATATACCGGTATATTGCTGAACTGGGGAAGGCGACCAGGGACAATGAATGGACAGAGCTGGGAGTCAGCCCGCGGGGGACTGTGGCGCTGAGCGCGATGGCAAAAGCACGGGCCTGGCTTAAAGGAAGGGCGTATGTAGTTCCGGCGGACGTGACAGATATATTTGAATGCACAGTGTCGCACCGCATTTTCTTAAATATGAAAGCGAGGGTGGGACATATCCGTACAGATGAAGTGATCCGGCGGGTGATCGAAGAAGTTCCACAGCCGTCGGTGAGAAAGAGGCGGTAAGTGAGATGGCGAAAAGGACTGTTATTTATCTGATTGTTCTTCTTTTTACCCTGTATCTCTTTTTTGTGTACAATGACACCGTGCTCTCAGGAATCCTGGTCATGGTCCTGATCTGTCCCTTTTTTTCCGCCTTGTATCTTGCGGGAGCAGGGAAACGGATCCGTCCGGATATGGAAAGGATTCCTGCGATGGGGGAACAGGGAAAGTGGATCCGGACTGCAGTGATATTGGAGAACCGGTCCGGATTGTTGGCACTGCATTATGAGAGCAGAGTGTCTGTGAAAAATGAATTCGGTGGAAAGAAGAGGGGGATCAGATTTTCGGGAATGATCTCCCCAGGAAAAAAGGCTGTCTGCTGGTGCGAGTTTGAGACGGAACTGTGCGGAAATATGGAACTGGAACTGGAATCTGTCCGGATTTATGATCCGATGGGGTTCTTCTATAAAAAAGCTTCCTTTCGGATGAAAGCCAGGATCAAAGTGATGCCGGCTTTCCGGCCCATGCCCCTGGAGATTACGAAGAAAACAAGAGAGTTCCAGGCAGATTCGGAAGAGTACTCAGGGGAGAGGCGGGGCGACGACCCGTCGGAAGTCTATCAGATCAGAGAATACCGGGTGCAGGATCATCTCAGGGATATCCACTGGAAACTGAGCGCCAGGGAGGGGAGACTGATGGTCAGAGAGAGGGGGTTCCCCCTGGGATGCGCGGTCCTTGTCTGGATCGATTTTCGTGAGAAAGACCGCTCTCCGGAAGGTTTTTCACGACTCCTGAATACTGCGGCGTCCCTTTCAGTCACCTTGTCGGAGCAGAAATGTATCCACATGGCGGCCTGGTATGAAGAGAAAAATGAAAAGATCGTGAGGATGAGGATCCGGGATGAAGAGAGCGCCTGTGAGTTCATATGGCGCCTGATGGAGATTGTTCCATACAGAGAGGAAGAAAAAAAGAAGGCCTGTTTTGAAGAGACCTTCCGGGGGCGGGAGTTCAGCAGCACTGTGACGATAGATGGAAAGGGAGTTCTGAGAAAAGACGGTGAGATTCCCGCTTTGCTGCGTTTGTGAGAAGGACTCTGGATGCTCCGGAAATAAAGGAAACAGAAAGGAAAAGAGAATGAGGAAGAGCAGTTCCACAATCAGGATATATGAGCATAAGTCTCCGGCTGACTGCCGGCGGAAGAATCTGTCTGCCCTGGAGGCGCTCCGGTCCTTCAGTGTATGGCTGCTGGCCGGAGCATGGTGGAATGCGTTCCTTTCTGTTTTTCAGGCAGGATTCGGGACAATCTGTCTGTATGGCGGACTTGCGGTTCTCTCCGTGCTGCTGACCGTGCTCTATCGGAAAACAGGAGGAAAGGGGCTGCTTATTTTCCTTATGGCGGCAGTTGCTGCGATCCTGGTATGTTACCCGGCATTTCAGTATCTATTTCTGCGGATCGCAGAGAGCTGGAATGTGATGATATATCCGGAGACGGCCGGCACTTTAAGTGTACCACCGGATCTGATCCTCCAGACGGGCAGAGGACTTCGGATCAGCGGAGAGAGCCTGCTTGGGATGGAAGCTGCTGTGATTACGATCCCGGTACTGGAAGCGTGGATCCTTGTATCAGGGAGTGGGAAAGGCAGGATTCTGGCGGGGATCATTATTCCGGTTCCTGTTCTTGCTGCTGCGGCAGCAGGATATTTTCAGGCAGAACGTCCGGTCTGGTTTCTGCTTCTGGCGGCAGGCGGGTATTTCGCGGTGTGCGGGCAGAATGCAGAAAAAGGAGGAGAGACTGGCGTGCTCCGGCCGTGGGGGAGGTATTTTGCGGCTGCTGGCATACTGTGCCTCATGGCGGCTGTTTCGCTGAATCTGGGGCGAGTGCTGGATTCGGGCCGGGATATCCAGGGCGGTATTTACCAGACGGCGAGAGAAGAGATTCAAAACGGTATCATCGCGCCCATAGAAAATTTTGTCACCAGTGCAGCAGGGGAAAGAGGATTCGGAGGTCAGTCTGAAGGGGCCGGAAGCGGGATGGAGGATCTCAACGCGCTGGCTTATTTCAGCCCATCCGGGGAGACAGAGCAGACGGTGCGTTTGTCATACCGCCCTGAGGCGACTGTTTATGTGGCGGAGCGGTACGGGATCACCTATACAGGAGATTCCTGGACTGATATGGAAGAGGAAAATCTGAGCGGGGAAGCACTGCTCCGGGAATGCGCTGCCTGGCCGGGCGGGCTTGACCGGCTGGAGTCGGTCTGTAGTGAATGGGATTTCAGCTCGCTTCAGGAGCTCAGAGACCGGATCAGTGAGGAGTTGTCACAGCGGGCTGTCTATGACACCAGCCCGGGCAGGACACCAATAGGGCAGGACTTTGTAGAATATTTCCTCTTTGAGAGAGGGAGGGGGTTCTGTGTGCATTTTGCCTCAGCGGCGGTACTGCTCTACCGAATGAATGGATTTCCCGCAAGATATGCAGAAGGATATGCGGTTCCGGCATCCGCCTTTTCTCTGGACGAGAACGGAGAATATGCGGCCCGGATCGACGGGACGATGGGACACGCATGGTGTCAGGTATATGATGGAGACTCAGGAGAGTGGATCAATATGGAACACACACCGGGAAATGGGTCGGCGGCCGGACTGCCTGATGATTCAGGAGAAGCGGGAGCACCAGGGGAGCAGGCAGACAGCGGTTCAGAGGAGAATGGGGAAGAGACAGGTGAGGAAGCATCGGCGGAAGAGGGGGGAGAAGACGGAGAAATTTCAGATGGAACCCACCGGGACAGAGGGGAGAACAGGCAGGGAACGGCTGCAGCGGCAGACTGGCTTGTGTTTATCGCAGCAGGCGCAGGCTCTGCAGCGGCCCTGTTTCTGCTGATCATTGTTCAGGCGGCAGTGAGACGTGCCGGAAACCGGAAACGGTTCCGCACGGTAAAGGAGGGCACCGGGATTACCGCCATGTATGAGAGTGCGCAGAAGACAGCCGGTTTTCTGGAAAAGAAAAGATTTATGCTGACAGAGGAGAGCTGTGTGGAGCAGATGAGCGGATGTGTAGAAACGGTTGGAAAAGAAGAGTGGTCATGGATGTATGAGACTGTGATGAAAAGTCTGTTCTATCATCTGGATGACGAGAGAGCAGACTGGATCAGAGCGGACGAGATCTATAACAGATTTTCTGAGGAAGCGTTTCGAAAAATGAGTTCGGGCCAGCGGATTTTATACAGATATATATACTGTTATGGGGCATGAAGGCAGAGATCTGGCAAAAAGAAAGGAAAGTATGCGTGTATACAATATGGAAATAAATTCTTCTATTCTCCCATTGCCAGATACAGTTCAATGATGCTATAATTCATAGTAGCGTTCCTTTGCCTTCCGGCAGGGAAAAGTATTATGAGTAGGTGACCGATTTGAAAAATAAGATCAAACGTTTTGCAAAAGGAGATTTCCATATCCCCCAGCCGGAGATTATTTTTCCGGAGACCCATATCATCATGAGAGTGGGCGAGGGGGAAGAATATAAAGGGAGCTTCTCACTCCAGAACCAGGGGGAGGGTACGATAAGAGGTCTTGTCTATCCGTCCTCCTATCGTGTTCAGTGCCAGGAGGAGGGGTTCGACGGCAATCCTGTAAACATCTATTATACATATGACGGAAGAGGCCTGGTCCCCGGACATGTGGAACATGGCAAATTTACCATTGTATGCAACGGCGGAGAGTTCGACATCGCCTTTACCGCGGTGATAGAGAAACCATTTGTCCTGACCCAATACGGGAAGGTGCAGAGTCTGGATGACTTTAAAAGGCTTGCTTTCCGGGACGCCGCGGAAGCGGAGAAACTGTTCCGCTCCCGAGATTTTTATGAGATATTAAAATATGAAGATATCAGGATTCAGGCTCTTTATGATAATATGCGCAAGTGGGAACTGGATCAGCACGGCCTTGAGGAGTTCCTTGTGGGATGCAAACAGAAGGAAAAGATCTTTCTGACACTGGAGGAGGAGAGCCGTGCGTTCATGTCTCTTACCGAAGCCCGCAAAGAGACTTTTACCATCAAGAAAAACACATGGGGATATCTCGAGATTGATGTGAGGACTGAGGGGGATTTCCTCTATGTAGAGCACACACATATCACAACAGAAGAATTTATCGGTAATTCCTACCGTCTGGAATATTTTATCACAACGGAAAATCTTCATTCGGGGAGTAATTTCGGACGAGTCATCCTCGATACTCCCTATGAGACCCTCACCTACGAGATCGTCGTGGAAAAAAATGTAAAAAGAGATGAGGACCGCAGGGACCATGAACGGGAGTTTGCAGGTATTGTGAAGGGATATCTCAATTACGAGAGCGGACGGCAGGAGCTTTCTGCATGGACGGAAGATGCGGTCAAAAGGATTAACCGTCTGAGAGATTCGGATCCCAAAAATGAGATCTATCTTCTGGTCAACGCCCATATCTGTCTGATCGGGGGGAAGACGGAGGATGCAAAATGGATCCTGGAATCCTATAACTATAACCGCTTTGCCATCGGAAAGGATGTGGAGCTCAGCTCGTATTACCTGTATCTCACGACTCTTCTGAGCAATGATACGATCGGACAGAGGAGGGTGGCAGAGGAACTGTCAAGATCTTTCATGAAACATCCTGACAGCTGGCTGATCCTCTGTATGCTGGTGGAAGTGGATTCGGAGTATAAGATCTACAGTGAACGTCTCCGTGCCCTGGAACAGCAGTTTTATGAGGAACGTTCCCACAGCATCTGGTTCTATATGCAGGCGTTCCGCTGTTTCAGAGAGAGAAGTTCATCCCTGAAAAAGCTGGGGAAATTCGAAGTAAGAGTGCTTCTCTTTGCTGTAAAATACAAACTGATGACAAAAGAGCTGGCGCTGTATACCGCAAATCTTGCAAGTCAGATGAAGGTATTTGACCGTCATCTCTATAAAGTACTTGAAATGGCGTATGCTATGTATGAAGAGTCCATGATCCTCAATGCGGTCTGCACGCTCCTGATCAAGGGGAGCTGCATGGACAGCTGCTATTTCAAGTGGTATGAAAAGGCGGTGGAGTCAGAGCTGAAGATTGCCCAGCTCTACGAATACTATATGGCGGCGGCCCGGCCGGAGCGGTTCCACAAGGCGCTGCCCCGCTCGGTATACCTGTATTTTATGCACGGAAATACACTGGATTACCATAAGTGCGCGTTTCTCTATTCCAATCTGATCACTTATGAGGACGAGTCCAGTGAGATCTACACTCATTACCGTGATGAAATGGAGGCATTTGCCTGGAATCAGCTGGAGCGCAGGAACATTGACGAACAGCTCCGGATCATCTACAAAAGGTTTATCGTGGAATCGTCCATGAATACGGAACGGGTGAAGGCGCTTTATGATATCTGCCATGCTTACTGGATTACGACAAAAGTATCAAACATGAAGTATGTCCATGTCATTTCCGAGAATGGCAGGATCACCCAGAAGGCGCCGTATCTTGAGAATGGAACAAGGGTATTTCTGTATTCAAAGACTGACCGGCTTGTGTGGGAGGCGAAGGACGGAAGACATTATACGGATTCCATTCCTTATGAGAGCAAGCGGCTTTTCTATGAGCTCAGATATATGGACATGTGCAGAAAGTATCTGAACGGACTCCTGCGAAATCGCCGTGAGGATGAGACAGAGGAGCTGACGCTGGAGGTCGTCAGAGAGAAAGGGCTGGAAAACTTTACGGAGGACGAGATCTTCAGCCTGTGCAGTAAGAATATCAGGGAGAACAATTATGAAAATGACGACTTCCTTACCTATGTCTGCTTTGATCTCTTTAAAAAACGACAGTATGATAAAGTGATTCTGACATATCTTGCTAATTATTACTGCGGTGCCACGCTGGATATGAAGCAGCTCTGGAGAGAAGCACGGGATTATGAGGTTCATACCCATAAACTGGCAGAGAGGATTCTGACGCAGATGCTTTTTTCTGAGGAGTTGTTCCAGGAGGCTCCGATTTTTGAGGAATACTATGAAGAAGGGGCGTATTTCCGGCTCCAGCAGGCTTATCTTGCATATATCTCAAGAGAATATGTGGTAGAAGAGCGACGGATCGGAAAGAGTGTGATCGATATCATATGCAGGGAGTACGAGAAGGGGGAAACCACCATCGATATCTGCAAACTCGCGGTGCTGAAATACTATTCAACCAGGGAGTATAACTCTCAGACTCGCAGGACGCTGAAGAAGTTTTTGCAGGAACTGTGCGGAAAACAGATCTATTTCCCGTTCTTTCTTGCGTACGAGAAGGAATGGCTGATCGAACTGCAGCTCTGGGATAAGGTTCTGATCGAATATAAGGGGCAGAAGGGAAGCCGGGTTATGCTCTACTATCAGCTTCAGAAAGGCGGGAGAGAGCCTGCGGATTATTCCACGGAGGTACTCACCCCCATGTATGAGAATCTGTATGTGAAAAAGTTTGTGCTGTTTGCAAACGAAAAGCTGAAATATTATTTCAAGGAAACCATAGACGGCAATTCCTACCGCAGCGACAAGGAGACCTGCGTGCGGGAAGTAATGCCGGGGGAACAGGGCAGATACGGAAGACTCAATGATATCCTTTTGGAGACGGATGAGAAGGAGAGGGAGAGAAAGATGAGATCATACGCGCTGGAGGACACGGTTGCCGCGCATATGTTTGAACAGTATTAAGGAGGGTGCCTTTCCATGGGACAGGGCAATATAATAGGATATGAGATAAATGAAAAGACGTGCCAGATCAGTTACTACAATGATCAGCAGATGGAGCCGGAAACGCTGGAGGTGGATTCCGACAATTATCAGATCCCTTTGGTTATCGGGAAGCTGAGGGATACATGGGCTTACGGCAAGGAGGCAAAAAGGCTGGTCTCCATAAAAGAGGGATTTACAGTCACAAGACTTCTGAGCAGGAGCCTTGCTGGTGATAAGATCGAGTTTGGTGAAGAAACCTATGACGCAGTATGGCTTCTCTCACAATTTATCCAGATGTCGCTCCAGACGTTTCCGCGGATCGACGGGATCGTGTTCAGTGTCCCGGCTCTGACGGAGGAACTGGCGCAGATGCTCCGTGGGATCGCGGTGCGGATGAATATTGATAAGAGGCATATCTTCATACAGGATTATAAGGAAAGCTTCTGCAACTATCTGTTTTATCAGCCCAAAGAGCTGTGGCAGTATGACGCGGCGCTGTTCTGCTGTGACAGAAATGAGATCAAGGCGTATATGCTGCGCCGGCTCAAACCGGGGCTGGGCGGAGGAAAGACTACTTTTGTGACAGTGGACGAGGTGGCGAGTGCACATATGAAAGAACTTGCCATGGTTTATCCGGTGCTGAATGAGGACAAGGCGAAAGAAGCCGACACCATGTTCTGCAGGTTTATAGAAAGCGTGTTCGACAAACGGATCGTCTCCTCGGTTTTTCTGACAGGGGAGGGGTTTGAGAACAACTGGTACCCGAAAGCGCTCCGGGTGCTCTGCAACGGGCGCCGGGCGTTCATTGGAAACAATCTGTACAGTAAGGGAGCATGCTATACGGCGTATCGGAAACTTTATATGCATATCGAAAATCCGGTATATCTCTCAGAGGATAAACTGACAGATCAGATTACGGTCAATATGCGTGTGGACGGGCAGGAGATGTGGTATCCTATTGTTTCCTGGGGAGCGCACTGGTATGAATCCAACAATCAGTGGGAAGTGATCATGGAGGATGTGGAGGATATCGAGTTCCACATTGAATCCCTGACCCAGGGTACACTGAAGACAGAGAAGATTTCCCTTGATAAATTCCCAAAACGGGCGGAGTATTCCATGCGGCTTCAGATCGAGACTCTTTTTTTGGATGAGAAAACGTGCAAGATCACGGTAAAAGACGTAGGATTCGGAGATTTTTTCCTCCCCACGGATTTCCAGGCGGAGAAGACCATACATTTAGGAGGCAATGATGGGAAATTTAATTCTTTGTCATGATAAACATGCGACGCATCCCTATGAGATAACCAGGATCCACTGCCGGATCTTTACGATCGAGGAGCTGTGTTATTATCTGTGCAATAATCTCTACCTGATCGACTATACGATCATGAACGAGCAGCTCTGCAACTGGATCGAGGAGGAGATCGGGATGCCGGCTCTTGCGGACAGCCTGCGGGACGTGCTGCGCCTGAGGGGATCTGTCGAGAAATTTGTACTGACGATCCTGAAGGCCTCCAGGATCTACCGGGAGCCACAGATGATACATATCCAGAACGTGCTGGAGCATCTGAAGAATCAGCGTGACATCGAACGGCAGAAATATAAGGGAGACAACCTCCTTGAGAGCGGCGAGATTGAGGAGGCGATCCTTGTGTATCAGGCGATCCTGAACGAGGAGAAGGATGAGAGCGTGGACGAGAAGTTCTACGGAAAGATCTACGCCGGGCTGGGAGCGGCCTACGGGCGTCTTTTCCTGTATCAGGAGTCAGCAAAAATGTATGACCGGGCCTATCAGATCTGTGAGGACAAAGCACTTCTCAAGCCTTATCTCTATGCTTCGTATAAGTACATGTCGATGGAGGAATATCATATTCTTATCACAAAGCATGAAGACTATATGGAGGTCAATGCCCAGATGAGACAGGAGATCGATGAGATTAAGAAGAATCTGCAGATTGAGCCTACTCCGGTTCTTCTGGAAAAGTGGAAGAGACAGCATCGGAGGAGCCACAGCTGACGGGAAGATGACTCTTACATGCAGGCATGACGATTCATCTTCCTGTCACCGGGGCGGTGTGAACAGTAACTTTCAGAAATAAATTGACATAAGAATGCCCCTGTGGTAGAATACAACGTGACTTTATCGTGGTGCAGTGACTCATTGATAGAGAAAAAAAGTGCTGTTTTCAGAATGGCAGCAGGAGGGTATTATTTATGAAAAGAAAAGTTTTAAGCGTTTTATTGTGTGCTGTTTTTGCAGTTTCTATGCTGCCGGGATGCGGATCAGGAAGTTCAGACGCGGACACAACAGCGGCGTCTGATGACGGAGCTTCTGATGCGGCGGAAGAAAGCGATATGCAGTATGTCAAGGACAAAGGGACTCTTGTGGTGGGTATCACAAACTTTGAGCCTATGGATTACAAAGACGACAACGGCGACTGGATCGGATTCGATGCGGATATGGCGAAAGCATTCGCAGAGAGCCTTGGGGTCGAGGCAGAGTTCGTGGAGATCGACTGGGACAACAAGGTGCTTGAACTGGACGGAAAGTCCATCGACTGCGTGTGGAACGGCATGACGCTCACAGACGAGGTGACAAGCGCGATGGAGTGTACGAACGCGTATCTGAACAACGCTCAGGTCGTAGTCGTTCCGGCTGACGTTGCAGATCAGTATCAGGATACAGACAGCCTTGCAGACCTCAGCTTCGCCGTAGAGGCGGGAAGCGCCGGAGAGGAACAGGTCAGCGCTCTCGGACTGGACTACACTCCTGTGACAGCACAGGCGGATGCCCTTATGGAAGTTGAGGGCGGCACATGTGACGCGGCAGTGATCGATTCCCTTATGGCGTCTGCAATGGTAGGCGAGGGAACAAGCTATGCTGACCTGACCTATACGATCGGACTCAACAGCGAGGAATACGGCGTTGGCTTCCGCAAAGGTTCTGATCTGGCGGAAGAGCTGAACAACTTCTTCGCAGAGAGCTACGCGGACGGATCCATGCAGCAGTACGCGGAGACTTATAAAGTGCAGGCTGCCCTGATCGAGCAGTAAGAGAAAAACAGGTGGAACTTTGAGATGGAACTGATACTTGAACAATTTCCGGTTGTCATACAATCGCTGAACATTGGCTTTATACAGACACTGAAACTGTTTTTTGTCACGCTTCTGGGGGCTGTGCCGCTGGGACTCATCATCTCTTTCGGATCGATGTCCCGGTTCCGCCCGCTGAGTTATCTGACAAAGATCATCGTCTGGATCGTCAGGGGAACCCCTCTGATGATCCAGCTTCTGATCATTTATTATTTCCCCGGACTTGTGCTGGATAACCCTATCTGGGGCGGCGGAGAGTCGGGGCGTTTTCTTGCCGCCTCTGTGGCCTTTATCTTTAACTACGCATGCTACTTCTCTGAGATCTACAGAGGAGGGATCCAGGGAGTTCCGAAAGGGCAGGAAGAAGCGGGACTTGTTCTTGGCATGACGAGGAGCCAGATCTTCTTCAGGATCACACTGCTCCAGATGATCAAGCGGATCGTGCCGCCTATGTCCAACGAGATCATCACACTTGTGAAAGATACGTCGCTGGCGAGGATCATTGCGCTTCAGGAGATTATCTGGGCAGGCCAGGCTTTCCTGAAGGGATCCCAGGGTATATCCGGCGCGATCTGGCCCCTGTTTTTCACCGCTGTCTACTATCTGATCTTCAACGGGATCCTGACTGTTCTTCTGGGACAGCTGGAGAAGAAGCTGGATTATTTCAGATAGGAGGTGGATGACATGGCGATTTTAGAAGTAGAACATCTGAATAAAAATTTTGAGCGCACGGAAGTTCTTAAAGATATCAGTTTTTCCCTGGAAAAGGGACAGGTGTTATCCATTATCGGCTCCTCGGGAAGCGGAAAGACGACGCTGCTGAGATGTCTTAACTTTCTGGAACGTCCGGGCGGAGGAAAGATCCGTGTAAATGGGGAGACTCTGTTCGACGCGGAAGATCCATCCACGATGCAGGAGTCGGAGATCCGGAAGAAACGGCTTCATTTCGGACTGGTGTTCCAGTCCTTCAATCTGTTCCCTCAGTATACGGCGCTGGGAAATGTCATGCTCGCCAAAGAGCTTCTGGCAAAGGCGCAGCCGGATTATAAGGCGCGCAGAAAAGAGATTCATTCAGAGATCGAGAAAGAAGCGAAGTCTCTTCTGACTCAGATGGGACTGGAAGACAGGATGGAGAACTATCCTCACCAGCTCTCCGGCGGACAGTGCCAGCGTGTGGCGATCGCCCGTGCACTTGCACTGAAACCGGATATCCTCTGCTTTGACGAGCCCACTTCGGCTCTGGATCCGGAACTGACAGGAGAGGTCCTGAAGGTGATCAAAGGTCTTGCGGACCAGGAGACGACGATGATCATCGTGACCCATGAGATGGCATTCGCAAGGGATGTGTCCAGCCAGGTGATCTTTATGGATGACGGGAGGATCCTGGAGCAGGGAACGCCGGAACAGGTGTTTGAGAATCCCACGGAGGAACGTACAAAGCAGTTCCTTTCCCGCTATACGCAGGGATAGAGAAAGCATATCATCATCAGAGATGAGAAGTATAAGCAGTATGCATAACTGATGCAAAGATATAAGTGATGCTTATAAATATATGATGGATAAAATAATAAAGCCGGATGGCATACAGGGCAGGGGGAATGTTGATTTTCCGCCTGCCTTATATTATAATCGAATCTGACAGCAGAAGAAATCTTCAGATGTATCGGCATCAAAAGGATAAGGAGTTAATTCTTATGAATGAATTTGACAGAGTTTCGACCGGACTCGGAGAAGAGTGCGGTGTTTTCGGGGCTTATGACATGGACGGGCACAATGTGGCTACGTCCATCTACTATGGGCTTTTTGCTCTGCAGCACAGAGGACAGGAGAGCTGCGGTATCGCGGTGACGGATACGTTCGGGAAGAGAAAGGTCATTTCCAGAAAGGGACTGGGACATGTCAATGACGTCTTCAATGAGGAGACACTTTCTGAACTGAAAGGAAATCTGGGCGTGGGGCATGTCCGCTACTCTACTGCGGGCGGGACGCGCGTGGAGAACGCGCAGCCTCTGGTCATTAATTATGTGAAAGGGACGCTGGCCATTGCCCACAACGGGAATCTGGTCAATGCCCTTGAACTGAGAAAGGAGCTGGAGTATACAGGAGCAATCTTTCAGACGACAATAGACTCGGAAGTGATCGCGTACCACATCGCGAGAGAGCGGCTTAACACATCCAACGCAGAGTCAGCGGTAAGGAACGCCATGAGGAAGATAAAAGGAGCCTACGCTCTGGTTGTCAGCAGTCCGAGAAAGATGATCGGAGCCAGGGACCCTCTGGGCTTAAGGCCTCTCTGTATCGGCAAGAGAGATAATACGTATTTTCTTGCTTCCGAGAGCTGCGCGATCGCGGCAGTGGATGGAGAGTTTATCCGCGACGTCCGTCCGGGAGAGATCGTTACGATCACGAAAGATGGCATCAGCTCGGATACGAGCATGACTCTGCCGGTGGAGCAGGAGGCGAGGTGCATCTTCGAATATATTTATTTCGCGAGAACGGACAGTACGATTGACGGGGTCAATGTATATCACTCAAGGATCCTTGCAGGAAAGGCGCTTGCCCAGTCCTATCCGGTAGAAGCGGACCTGGTAGTCGGCGTGCCGGATTCCGGTCTTGTGGCCGCGAAAGGATACTCGGAGGAGTCGGGGATCCCCTACGGGATGGCTTTCCATAAGAACAGCTATGTTGGGAGGACATTTATCAAGCCTAAGCAGAGTGACAGGGAGTCCAGTGTAAAGGTGAAGCTGAATGTGATACCGGAGGTCGTAAAAGGGAAGCGGATCGTTATGGTAGACGATTCCATTGTCCGGGGAACGACCTGTGCGAATATTATCAAAATGCTGAAAAAGGCAGGCGCGACAGAGGTTCATGTGCGCATCAGTTCACCGCCCTTTCTGTACCCCTGTTATTTTGGAGTGGATGTGCCCTCCAATGAACAGCTTATCGCGCACTCTCATACAACGGAGCAGATCCGGGAACTGATCGGCGCGGATTCTCTGGGATATATGGAGATCGGGAAGCTGAAGGAAATGGTGGGAGACCTGCACTACTGTGACGCCTGCTTTACAGGAAAGTACCCGATGGAGGTCCCGGGAAGGGATATCAGTTTTGCATTAGAAGAAGGAGATTATTAAAATGAGCAACGATCGTTATGTAAGCCCGCTCTCAGAGCGGTATGCCAGCAAAGAAATGCAGTACATTTTTTCACCGGATAAGAAGTTCCGTACATGGAGACGTCTGTGGATCGCTCTCGCCGAGACAGAGAAGGAACTGGGACTCAATATCACAGACGAACAGATCGAGGAACTGAAGAGCCATGCTGACGACATCAACTATGACGTGGCGAAAGAACGGGAAAAGGTGGTCCGCCACGATGTAATGTCCCATGTCTATGCCTACGGTGTACAGTGTCCCAAAGCAAAGGGGATCATCCATCTGGGAGCTACCTCCTGCTATGTGGGGGACAACACGGATATCATCATTATGGCAGAGGCGCTGAAGGTGGTCAGGAAGAAACTGATCAATGTGATCGCGGAACTGGTAAAATTCGCAGACGCGCAGAAGGCTCAGCCCACGCTGGCGTTCACCCATTTCCAGCCTGCTCAGCCTACTACGGTGGGAAAAAGAGCAACACTGTGGATGCAGGAATTTGAGATGGATCTGGAGGATCTGGAATATGTACTGGGAAGCCTGAAGCTTCTGGGGTCCAAAGGAACGACAGGGACACAGGCAAGCTTTCTGGAACTGTTTGACGGGGACCAGGAGAAGATTGACCGGATCGACCCGATGATCGCGGAAAAGATGGGATTCAAGGCATGCTATCCGGTGTCGGGACAGACCTACTCCAGAAAAGTAGATACAAGAGTGCTCAATGTTCTGGCGGGGATCGCTGCCAGCGCCCATAAGTTTTCCAATGATATCCGTCTTCTGCAGCATCTGAAAGAGGTGGAGGAGCCGTTTGAGAAGACGCAGATCGGATCTTCAGCCATGGCATACAAGAGAAACCCGATGCGGAGCGAGAGGATCGCGTCTCTGTCCAGATATGTGATGATCGATGCGCTGAATCCGGCGGTCACCTCTGCAACACAGTGGTTTGAGCGTACGCTGGATGACTCCGCGAACAAACGTCTGAGCGTGCCCGAGGGCTTCCTTGCCATCGACGGCATCCTTGACCTCTGCCTGAACGTGGTGGACGGACTTGTGGTTTATCCGAAGGTGATCGAGAAACATCTGATGGCGGAACTGCCGTTCATGGCGACAGAGAATATCATGATGGACGCAGTGAAGGCAGGCGGAGACAGGCAGGAGCTTCATGAGAGGATCCGCGAACTTTCTATGGAGGCGGGAAAGAACGTCAAGGAAAAAGGTCAGGACAACAACCTTCTGGAACTCATCGCGGCAGATCCGGCGTTCAACCTGAGCCTGGAAGATCTGCAGAAGACGATGGAGCCGGCAAGATATGTGGGACGGGCAAAAGAGCAGGTGGAGTCATATCTGAAAAATGTTATCAACCCGCTGCTTGAAAAGAACCGGGAACTTCTCGGGATGACAGCTGAGATAAACGTATAGATTTCAAAAGAAAGTGCAAAGGAATGTTGCAGAAGATTGCGGCATTCCTTTTTCTCTGGTAATTTATCTTCGTAGGTATTGGTACATTCTGCTGATACAGAAAACTTGGGGAAGTTTGTGGTGAAAGGAAAGGTGTTCGAAGTGGAATTGTGTGAAGAACTTTACAGAGAAATGAGTGTGGAAGAGTTTATCCGGAGGGGTATGAGGATGCTGCTGGTCATGATCCTCTTTCTGTCCATGGTGCTGGGAGTGAGTCTGATGACGCCGGGAAAAGGGCTGACGGTGATTGATATGAAATATGCCGGAACCCTGTCTCTGCAGGATGGAATATTGCCGGATGTTTTCGGAAACTATGAAGCGGAAGTGGTACTGCCAATGGAGGAGAAAACAGCAGATCTGCCGGCCGCAGTGCCGGATGAGATGATCGTTTTTACTCCTTATGTGATGATCTATGAAGAGGTTCTTATACCGGATCATGGGGAGACAGATAAGGGAGATCCGGCAGACTTCTTTCAAGTGATACCGGAACAGATCACGGAGGAAGAAGTGCTGACACGCCAGGATACGGGTGTTGTCCTTTCCGCGGAAGAAAGTCCCATGTCTATTCCTGCGGCGGAGACACCGACGCTGTCGATCCCGGAAGCTTCTGTTCCGGAAAATGATATCCCTGTACCGGATCTTGCCGGACCAGATTCTTCTGAGCCGGATGTACCGGCAGTGGAAAACGGTCTGACTGATGCTCCTGCTGCGGATATTCCCGAATTGGGAGACGGAACCAGTGATTTGTCAGGAGCAGATATACCGGTATCCGATGTTCCGGCAGCGGATATTCCTGTATCGGATGAGGCAGAAGGCGGAACTGTTACAGATGACCAGGCGGAGGAAGAGGCCGCGGATCCGGGGCTGGAGGAGGATACCGGAACAGACGGTGGAACAGATGCGGGAGTATCCGGTTTTATTGTGGATGAATCCGGGATGATACGCGGGATCTCAGATATGAGCCTGGCAGCGTCTGATCTGTGTCTTTATCTTCCGGCTGAGGGATGTAATGGGATCGCGTATGGCGCGTTCGCTGGTGTGGCGGAAGAGATCGTTGACGTGTATATTCCTTCCAATATCACGAATATTGAGGAGGGAGCTTTCCTTGGACTGCCTTATGTGTGCAAATATGAAGTGGAAGCTGGAAACAGTATGTACTACACGGAAAACGGTGTACTGTTCTCTGAGGGAGGATCCTGTCTCCTGGCATTTCCGTCGGGAAGAACGGGAACCTATTTTGTCCCTGCAGGTGTGACACGGTTTGCGAATGACGCCTTTGCCGGTTCCATGCTCTCAAAACTTGATACGAGATCCTGCGCTATGGAAGATATGGGGAATCTGCCGGAGAGCATATCAATACAATAAGTATCTGCTTATCGATCCAGAGTGTATTTTGTTTGTTGAAGATTCAACAGAGTTGTTCTATAATAATACAAAGGCAGGTCTGTGAATGGTCTGATGCCGGAAGGAGGAAGACGTATGAAAGAAAAGAACATACTCCGGATTTTGAGAGAGAGCAGATATACAGTGGTACTCAGCGGGATCGAGATGCTCAGCGAGAGCGGCTATCCGCTCCTCCGCGACGGAGAGGAATCCTACGATATTGAGAGCAGATATGGCTACTCGTTTGAGGAAATGTTCAGCAGCGGTTTTTATTCGGCACGAAAGGAACTTTTTTTCCGCTTTTATAAAGAAGTGATCCTGAAAGCGGCGGAGATCCCGCCGGGACAGGGCTTTTTCAGTCTGAAAAAACTTCAGGACAGGGGGCTGGTCGATTCGATCATCACGCGGAGGATCGCTGGCCTGGAGGAACGGGCCGGATGCACCAATGTAGTGAACCTGAAGGGGACTGTTTTTCAGAATACATGTCCTTCCTGCGGAAAAAGCTATTCGATGGAATATATAAGGGACGCGGAAGGAGTGCCTCTCTGTGAGAAATGTCTTGTGGCGATCCGTCCGGGAGTGTGTCTCTTTGGGGAGATGATCGACAACGGACTGATGACACGGGCGGCTGAGGAAGTGGGGAAGGCGGAGGTTCTGATCGTCCTCGGGACAAACCTGAATTCTCCATTGTGCGGTCAGATGCTCCAGTACTATACAGGGAGCAGTCTGATCCTGGTGTCGGAGACTGAGCATTATTCCGATCAGAGAGCGGATATCATCATCCATGGAAGAAGCGATGAATTCGTGAACAAACTTGCCGAAGAATTAGAAAAGGAAGAGAAAGGCTTGAAAACATGAACAGGAAAATCAGAACAAGATTTGCACCCAGCCCGACAGGCAGGATGCATGTGGGAAATCTGCGTACCGCGCTGTATGCATACCTGATCGCAAAGCATGAGGGAGGAGATTTTATCCTCCGTGTGGAAGATACGGATCAGGAGCGCTATGTGGAAGGAGCACTTGACATCATATACAGAACACTGGAAAAGACAGGTCTTATACACGATGAAGGGCCGGACAAAGACGGAGGATACGGACCATATGTACAGAGTGAGAGAAATGCTTCCGGTTTGTATCTGAAATATGCGAAACAGCTCGTGGAGCAGGGGGATGCCTACTACTGTTTCTGCGATAAGGAGAGACTGGAATCCCTGAAGACGTCCGTGTCGGACAACGGGACGGACATCGTGGTCTATGACAAGCACTGCCTGGGACTGAGCAAAGAGGAAGTGGAAGCGAACCTGGCGGCGGGCAAACCCTGGGTGATCCGTCTCAACGTGCCCAATGAGGGAGAGACCACGTTCCACGATGAGATCTACGGAGATATCACCGTTCCGAACAACGAACTGGACGATATGATCCTGATCAAATCGGACGGATTCCCCACGTATAATTTTGCCAATGTGGTGGATGACCATCTGATGGGGATCACTCACGTGGTGAGAGGAAACGAGTATCTTTCCTCCGCACCGAAATATAACCGGCTCTATGAGGCGTTCGGCTGGGAGATCCCGGTATATGTACACTGCCCGCTGATCACGGATGAGAACCACAAGAAACTGAGCAAACGCTGCGGACATTCCTCCTACGAGGATCTGATCGAGCAGGGATATGTTTCTGAGGCGGTGGTCAATTTTGTGGCGCTGCTGGGATGGTGCCCCACAGATAACAGAGAGATCTTCTCCCTGGAAGAGCTTGTTGAGGCGTTTGACTATCGTCATATGAGCAAGTCTCCGGCGGTATTTGATACGACAAAGCTGAAATGGATGAACGGGGAATACTTAAAGGCCATGGACTTCGATAAGTTCTATGAGCTGGCGGAACCCTATATCCGCAAAGCAGTGACGAAGGACTACGATCTGAAGAAGATCGCGGCTCTGGTAAAGACAAGGATCGAGATCTTTCCGGATATCCTGGATCAGATTGATTTCTTCGAGGAACTTCCGGAGTACGATACAGCGCTGTACAATCACAAGAAGATGAAGACTGACCCGGAGAAATCTCTTGAACTGCTTCAGGAAGTGCTTCCGATTCTGAATACTCAGGCGGATTACAGCAATGATGCGCTTTTTGAGACTCTCAAAGCTTTCGCGGGGGATAAGGGATATAAGATCGGATATGTGATGTGGCCGATCCGCACTGCGGTCTCCGGAAAGCAGAATACTCCGGGAGGCGCCACAGAACTTATGGAGGTACTGGGAAAAGAGGAATCCTTAAGGAGGATCCGGCTTGGAATCGAGAAACTCAGCTAGAAAGGAACGACATGGGATTTAACCAGGCACAGAAAGACGCGGTCATGCACAGGAACGGTCCCTGCCTTGTACTGGCGGGACCTGGTTCCGGAAAGACGCTGACGATCGTGAACAGAATTAAATACCTGATCGAAGAATACAGAGTAAGACCAGAAGAAATTCTGGTCGTTACTTTTACCAGATATGCGGCATCGGAGATGAAGAGCAGGCTGTGTTCCCTTATGGGACAGGTACAGGTTCCGGTGACGATGGGAACATTTCACGGGATCTATTACGGGATCCTGAAGTGGGCGTACCGGTTCGGCAGCCAGAATATCCTGTCGGAACTGGAGAAGTACCAGATCCTGCGGGGCGTGATCTCACAGCGGAAGATGGAAGTGTTTGACGAGGAGGATTTTATCCGTGACATTGCCTCGGAGATCGGCAGGATAAAAAACAACCGGATCGATATCGACGAGTTTGTATCCGGAAAGTGCAGCGCGGACGCATTCCGGGAGATCTACAGGGAGTACGAAATACAGAGGAAGAAGCTGCGGAAGATAGATTTTGACGATATGCTGGTCCTCTGTTACGATCTGTTCTCTTCCCGGCCGGACGTCCTGGCGCAGTGGCAGAAGAAATTCCGGTATATCCTGATCGATGAGTTTCAGGATATCAACCGGATCCAGTATGATGTGATCCGCATGCTTGCCCTTCCCGAGAACAATCTTTTTGTTGTGGGAGACGACGATCAGGCAATCTACGGCTTCCGGGGCGCGGATCCTTCTCTGATGCTGCGCTTCCGTGAAGATTATCCGGGATCAAAGCAGTTTGTCCTGGGTATCAATTACCGTTCCACATCCAATATTGTGAAAAATTCCCTCAAAGTGATTGAAAACAATGTACACCGTTACGAGAAAGATCTGAGCGCAGTGAAGGAAAAAGGTGCTTCCCTGCATGTACAGGAAGTGAAGGATCCCAACGAGGAGGCCGAGTATATCGCGGGAGAGATCGAAAAGCGGCGCGGGGAAGGAATCCCGGCGGAGGAGATCGCGGTGCTTTTCAGGACGCATACGGACGCCAGACCCGTGGCGGAGCTTCTGATGGAAAGGAGAGTCCCGTTCCAGATGCGGGAGCATCTTCCGAATATATACAATCATTTCATCGCGAAAGACATACAGGCTTATTTCCATCTCGCTCTTGGAGAGCGGAGACGTCAGGATTTCCTCCAGGTCATGAACCGGCCGAAGCGATATATCGGAAGAGACAGTCTGCCAGGGAAATTGCCGTCCTTTGAAGATATCAGGAAATTCTATGCAGACAGGGAATGGATGATGGACCGGATCGACCAGTTTGAGTGGGATGTGAAGATGCTCGTCAAAATGGCTCCCTACGCCGCGATCCAGTATATCAGGAAACGGATCGGATACGATGATTTTCTGAAAGAGTATGCCCTGACCCATAAGGTGGACAGGGGGGATCTGAACGATATCCTGGCCGAACTGTCAGAGGCGGCAAAGCCGTTTTCCACCATCGAAGAGTGGTTCGGACATGTGGAAGAGTATACGGAGATGTTGCGGGAAAAGGAAAAGCAGAAGAGTCTGGACCAGGAAGGGGTCAGGCTGATGACGATTCATGCGGCAAAAGGGCTGGAGTTTGACTCGGTATTCCTCATTGAAGCCAACGAGGGGAGTATCCCTTATAAAAAGGCGCAGAAGGAGGAAGAGACCGAGGAAGAACGTCGGTTGTTTTATGTGGCGATGACAAGGGCGAAGGAGCTGCTTAAGATCTGCTATGTGAAGACAAAAAACGGAAAGGAGACATCTCCTTCCCGCTTCGTTGAAGAACTGTTTGAAGGTTAATCCAGATCATCCAGATTGATGGCGGCGAAGTCCTGCTCTTCCATCCATGCGTTGAACGCATCGGAGGCAAGGTCAAATTCGGCATCCTCGGTGATGTTTTCCAGATCCGGTTCCTCGTCACCGTGCTCAATGAGCCGGTACAGATAGACCTGTCCGTCTTCGCTTCCCGGACCTGAAGTGGGTAAGAGGGCAATGTATTTGCGGCCTCCGGCTTCCAGGATGGTGAGCACTTCACATTCCAGTTCATCTCCGCTGTCCAGAGTCAGCGTTACGGTTATTGTTTCGTCTTCATTCATATGCATAGTACAGTTTCTCCTTGGAGTTAGATTGTTTGATCCACAGGGATTTTCATTAAGATGTTATCAAAAAGTGTGGAAAAAAGCAAGATTGTCCTGGAGAACCGGTTATTGACATTCCACCGAAACCGGGTAGAATGGAAGTGTGAGCGCGAAAAGGATATCGCAGCAGAAGGAGTAGACAGATGGAAAAAAGAGTGTTGTTACTGTTCCTTACAGCAGCCTTTGCAGGTCTCCTGCTGTCAGGATGCAAGAAAAATGTAGGGACGCCGGAGGATAATGCGGTCGTGGAAACAGATGAAGAGGAGAGCGGTCCGGAGGAGGAACAGGAGTCGGGGCTGCTTTTTGGATACAGCTCTGCAGATATGTCCGACACGTTTTACGAGACGCTCAAAGAGTCTATCAAGACTTCGCTTGAGGAGCAGGGGAACCGGATCATGGTAAAAGATGCTGAAGGCAGCGTGGACACGCAGATCACCCAGATCAGTGAGCTGATCGAGGCAGGGGTAGACGCTGTGTTTTTGTGTCCTGCGGACGCGGAGGCAATCGCCCCGGCGCTGGAGGAACTGCAGGAGGCGGATATCCCGGTCATCAATCTTGATACACGGGTGGCGGATACAGCGTATGTGGATGCATATATCGGGTCGGATAACCAGAACGCAGGTTATGTGTGCGGTTCGGACCTGGTAGAACAGAGACCTGACGGAGGCAGGATCGTGATCGTGGAAAAACCTTCTGTGAGTTCGATCAACGACAGGATCACCGGATTTGAGGAGGCGATCTACAACGATGGATTTGAAGTCGCTGCAAGGATCAATGCCGGCATGGGAGAGGAATCCCTGGAGTCTGAGTTGAGAGAACTTTTCGCGGAGGACTCTCAGATTGATGCGGTGATGTGCGGGAATGACCCGATGGCAGTACAGGTTCTTTCCGTGCTTGAGGAGACAGAGTATGAGGATATTCTCGTATACAGCGTGGACGGATCACCCCGGATCAAGACAGCGCTGGCTGATCTGAGCAGCCCTATGCAGGCCGTGGGAGCACAGTCTCCGATCAATATTGGAAAGAAGGCTGTGGAAACTGCAATGGCGATACTTGACGGAGGAGCTTACGAGGAAGAGATATATGAGGAGACATTCCTGATCGACCGGGGGAATGTGGGGATGTACGGAACAGACGGCTGGCAGTAGGAAAGGACTGAAATGATGATAAAAAAAGAAGGTAGCCCGCAGCCTTTCGGGGCATATGCAGAGAAAGACAGAGTTAATTTTGCGGTACAGGTCCCAAAAGGACAGAAATGCGAACTGCTTTTGTACAGGGCTGGCAGGACCACCCCGGAACATACGTTTGAGATGCCGGAGGAAGAGGGTGTAGGCGAGGTAAGATATCTCTCTGTTGAGGGAAAGAACATTGGCAGATATGAATATAATTACAGGATCGATAAAAAAGTGTGCATGGATCCTTATGTGAAGGAGATTGCCGGGAAAAAAGCGTTTGGAATACGGGAAAATCTCCAGGAACATGAGATCCGGGGCAGGATCGTCACCTCAGATTATGACTGGAATGGGGATAAGAGAATGCACATCCCGTGGAGTGACGTGATTGCTTACAGTCTTCACGTCAGGGGATTTACAAAGCACAGCTCGTCGAAAGTCCGCCACAAGGGGACATTCCTCGGGGTCGTGGAGAAGATCCCTTATCTGAAGGCGCTGGGAATCAATCAGATCCAGTGTATGCCGGTCTATGAGTTCGAGGAGTGTGTAAACGGACATATCAACTACTGGGGATACGGAGAAGGGTACTATTTTGCGCCGAAGCATTCCTACGCGGCGGGAAAGAGCGCGTCCGTGGAACTCAAAGATATGGTGCGGGCATGCCATGAGGCGGGGATCGAAGTGGTGCTGGAGATGCCTTTTGGAGAAAAAACTTCGGTTCAGACTGTTCTGGAATGTCTGAAATTCTATATGTTCGAATACCACATAGACGGTTTTGTAGTAAATCCATATAATGTTCCGTGGGATATACTGAGCAGAGATCCATTCCTCAAGGATGTCAAACTGATGCAGAAAGACGACGGCTATCAGAATGTCATGCGCCGTTTCCTCAAAGGAGACGAGAATATGGTCGGCGATGTGATGTGGGCGCTGGGGAGAAATTCTGCCTGCGACGGGAAGTGCGACTATATCACCGGGCATACCGGATTCACGCTCTGGGATCTGGTATCCTATGACGGAAAGCACAATGAGGCGAACGGGGAGAGAAATCAGGACGGGCCTGATTTCAATTACAGCTGGAACTGCGGCGCGGAAGGCCCCAGCAGGAAAAAGGCAGTCATGGCGCTTCGGAAAAATCAGGTGAGGAATGCGTTCACGCTCCTGTTTACATCCCAGGGGACTCCGTGTATCCTCGCCGGCGACGAGTTTTATAATTCTCAGAAGGGAAATAATAACGTCTACTGCCAGGACAACGAGACTGCCTGGGTGAACTGGAACCGCCTGAAGACGGATGATTCCCTGTTCTGTCGTGTGAAGGAACTGATCCGCTTCCGAAAGGAACACAAGTGTCTGCACAGGGAAGAGAAACTCAAAGGAATGGACCGCAGCGGCTGCGGTATGCCGGACGTCTCCTACCATGGGGAGTATGCGTGGAGGGCGATGACGGATGTGGCGAGCCGCCAGCTGGGGGTTCTTTATGCTGCTGCGGACGAGAAAGACGAGGCGTGCTTTATCGCCTACAACATGCACTGGATCCCGCACCGGTTCGCGCTTCCGTCTCCGGGAAAAGGGAAAAAGTGGTACCTTGCCGGGACGACGGCAGAAGGGCTCCTCAAAGAACCGGAACTTCTGGAGGAGCAGAAAAGTATTGAATTGAAGGAGAGAAGTATTTCACTGCTCGTGAGCAGATAGAGATCAGAGAGAAAAATGAAGGCAGTCAGACATTTCTGTACGATTACGAAACATAAAATACTGGTCATGAAAGAGTGCTTCCGTGTCGGACTGTACAGACAGGGGATCTGTCATGATCTGTCCAAGTACAGCTGGACAGAATTCCGGGTGGGATGCAGATATTACCAGGGGACGAGAAGCCCGAACAATGCGGAGCGGGAGGAAAGAGGTTACTCCACTGCCTGGCTCCATCACAAGGGGAGGAATCGTCACCATTATGAATACTGGATCGACTACAGCATGGACGGGAGCGGAAGGCTGATCGGGATGAAGATGCCTGTAAAATATGTGGTTGAGATGTTCCTGGACCGCATTGCCGCGAGCAAGGTCTACCGCGGGGGTCAGTATACGGACAGGGATCCTCTTGAGTATTATGACAGGGGAAAGGCGGGAGACCTGATGCATCCGGAGACCAGAGAACTGCTGGAGAAACTTCTGCACATGCTCGCCCAGGAAGGGGAGGAGACGACTTACCGCTATATCAGAAAAGAAGTGTTGAAAAAAAGGAGCAGATGAGGCGCTGTGAAATAAGGACCGGGAGAGGCACCGGCTGACAGAAACCGCACAAAGGCGGAGACTGTCGGCACAGGATGACCTCTCCCGGTCTCTTCTTGTTTCACCTCTGTTCCGGCAGGGGCATGTTATTCCGGATAGTAGAGCTGGCTGTCCTGGATGTCGGTCAGTACGTCCTTCAGGTAACGCTTTGCCATGTATCTTGCCATGGGAAGGTTCATATCCAGATAGTTGCCGCAGTCTTTTGCTGCGGCGCCCGGAACCTCTCCGTCGAACCCGGCGATGAAGGCAAACAGCTCCTTCATAAGAGGGACGATGTCGGAGGAAGAATAGTCTCCGGCCAGGAGCAGGTAGAAGCCGGTGCGGCATCCCATCGGTCCGAAATACAGCACGGAGTCCGCGTATTTTTCGTGATTTCTCAGGAACGTGGCACCCAGGTGCTCGATGGTGTGTACTTCTGCCGTATTCATGACCGGCTCGTCGTTGGGGCTGGTCATGCGGATGTCAAAAGTTGTGATGACGTCGTCTCCCGCCCGGTCTTTTCTGGATACATACAGTCCCGGGACCAGCCGGATGTGGTCCACCGTGAAGCTGGTGATCTTTTTCATTTCCATGATCATATCATTCCTTTCTTTTCCCTGAAAAAGGGGTCTGGCAGATCTGTTTCGGATCCTGCCGCCTTTATTATATCGTCTGAGATGCCGTCTGGCAAGCGCGGCAGTTGACGCTGCCGGAGAAAATGACGTATACTTGTTACTGCGTAAAGTGCATGATCAGTCATGGTTTATCAGCCGGAAAGGAGATCACAGAGATGATGCTTTATATTGTGAGACACGGGGAGACGGACTGGAACAGGCAGAAAAAGGTCCAGGGCCACACGGATATCCCCTTAAATGAATATGGGCGCCATCTGGCGCAAGAGACGGCGGAAGGGATGAAAGACATACCCATCGACATGGGATACACAAGTCCCCTGAAGCGGGCGAGGGAGACGGCGGAGATCATCCTGAAGGGGAGGGATATTCCGCTTCTGGACGAACCCAGGATCCGGGAAATCGGGTTCGGGATATACGAAGGCATCCACAGCGGCGGGGAACAGAAAGAGCCGGGAAGCGATGAGTTCAATCTTTTTTTTACGGATACAGCGTCCTATGTCCCGCCACAGGGAGCGGAGAGCGTGGAGGAACTCTATGAAAGGACGGGGCAATTCCTTGAGGAACTGTGCGGACGACAGGACCTGGCAGACAGAAATATCCTGATCTCCACTCACGGCGCCGCAATGACAGCACTGCTCAACCGGATCAGGGGAAATGTGACCGTTGCGGGATTCTGGAAGGACGAAGTCCCTCCGAACTGTTCCGTGACCATGGTCAGGATCTGTGACGGACGCGCATCCATCGTAAAAGAAGGCGTGATATATTACCGGGAAAAAGTGAGGAAATGGAAGACAGTGTGAGAAGGATTCGGCGAATGCTTGCATTCCCGGCAGTTCTGTGTTACTCTTTAACTGTTGATACCGGCGGTGTTCTTGCCGCTGTTTTCATTCGCGCCCACGGGCGTCCTGATTTATTCAGTGCTCCAGGATCGGAGCTGGATCCACAGTGAAAAGTATATGAAGAGCATGTGACAATGCGTGAGAGAACAGGGGGAATGCCTATGAACAGGGGCAGAAAATGAATGGAAAATTTAGTTGACATTTCAGGATAAGTATAATAGTATAATAGAGTGCACGAACAACTGTTCGATATGTGAGAAGGAGAACATATATTATGGCAAATAATAACGAAGAGAAGAAGAAAGCTCTTGATGCGGCGATTGCGAAACTGGAGAAAGATTTTGGAAAAGGAACCGTCATGAGACTGGGAGAGTCCGGAGCCCATGTTGCGGTGGAGACGGTGCCTACCGGATGTCTCAGCCTGGACCTGGCGCTGGGGCTCGGAGGAGTGCCAAAGGGACGTGTGATAGAAGTGTACGGCCCGGAGTCCAGTGGTAAGACGACGGTGGCCCTCCATATGATCGCGGAGGTGCAGAAGCGGGGCGGTATTGCGGGGTTCATCGATGCGGAGCATGCGCTGGATCCGGTTTATGCGAAGAACATCGGTGTGGATATAGATGAACTTTATATTTCTCAGCCCGACAGCGGAGATCAGGCTCTGGAGATTGCGGAGACGATGGTCCGCTCCGGAGCGATCGATATCATCGTCATCGACTCTGTTGCGGCTCTTGTACCGAGACAGGAGATCGAGGGAGATATGGGTGACAGCCATGTTGGACTTCAGGCAAGGCTCATGTCCCAGGCGCTCAGGAAACTGACTCCGGTGATCAGCAAGTCCAACTGTATCGTGATCTTTATCAACCAGCTCAGAGAGAAGGTGGGCGTTATGTTTGGAAATCCGGAGACGACGACCGGAGGACGCGCCCTGAAGTTCTATGCTTCGGTCCGTATGGATGTGAGAAGAATCGAGACGCTTAAACAGAGTGGAGAGATGGTGGGAAACAGGACAAGGATCAAGATCGTCAAGAACAAGATCGCCCCGCCGTTTAAAGAGGCGGAGTTTGATATTATGTTCGGAAAAGGGATTTCAAGAGCAGGTGATATCCTGGATCTGGCAGCAGGAATCGATCTGGTCAAGAAGAGTGGCGCCTGGTACGCGTATGAGGGGGAGAAGATCGGACAGGGCCGTGAAAACGCAAAGGCGTATCTGGAATCCCATCCGGAAGTGATGGAGGAACTGGACAAAAAAGTAAGAGCCCAATACAGCCTTTCCGACGGGGAGGACACAAAGGAACCTGCACCGGCCGGGAAGAAAGAAGAAGCGGGAAGTGACCTGAAACTGAAGCCGGAGAAGGCGCCGAAGAAAGAAGCGTGATCCGGATGAGAGACATACGGATAGAGGAGGAGCACAGAGGATGATCGTCACGAAAACAGAGGCCTGTACCAGGACAAAATACAGAGTCTGGCTTGACGGTGAGTTCGCTTTTGTGCTCTATAAAGGAGAACTTTCCAGATACGGGGTCAGGGAGGGAGAGGAACTCACCGGCGATACTGTGGAAAAGATAGAGAGGGAGGTTGTCCTGAAAAGGGCTAAGCTTTATGCGATGCACCTTTTAGAAGACATGGACCGGACAGAGGCAGGGCTGCGTGAAAAGCTGCGCAGAGCCATGTATCCCAAAAAGGCTGTTGACGGAGCGGTGGAGTATGTCCGCTCCTTTGGCTATCTGGATGACAGACGTTTCGCGGAGAATTTTGTCAGAAGCCGGAAGAACTTAAAGAGCAGAAAGGAGATCCGCGTTCTGCTGGCGCAGAAAGGCGTTTCTTCGGAGAAGATTGACGCGGCGTTTGAAATCTGTTACGAAGACGAGGATGAGCAGGCGGCTGCTGCGGCTCTCCTGAGAAAAAAAAGATTCAATCCGGACACTGCGGATGAGACGGAAGTGCGGAAAATCTGCGGTTATCTGGGACGGAAAGGATTCGGGTTTGAGACTGTCCGTCAAGTGATACAAAATTATAGTGAGGATGCTTGACATTGTTGTGAAAACAGTATAAAATTTAACTGTTGTATTTAAATATATGTACAATGAAAATTAAATAAGGAGGTGCTCCTGTGCAATTAAGTCTAGGTGTATGTATAGGCATTGCTGTAGCCCTCGCGTTGATAGTCGGTATCATTACCCACTTTGCGACAATTTCCAATCTGAAAAAGAATGCTCAGAGTAAGATCGGAAATGCGGAGAGCAGAGCGCGGGAAATTATCGACGATGCTGTGAAAACTGCGGAGACAACGAAGAAAGAAGCTCTTCTCGAAGTAAAAGAGGAGTCCATCAAGACAAAGAACGATCTTGAGAAAGAGACGAAGGAAAGAAGAGCAGAGTTGCAGCGCTACGAAAAAAGAGTGCTTGCAAAAGAAGAAGCGGTTGAAAAGCGATCGGATGTTCTTGAACACAGAGAGAATAAGATGACGTCCAAGGAAGAACAGCTGCGTCAGCGCGAAGCGAAGGTAGAAGAACTTAGTCGGAAACGTGTACAGGAACTGGAACGAATCTCAGGACTTACCTCTGAACAGGCAAAAGAATATCTGTTGAAAACTGTTGAAGAAGATGTTAAGCATGACACTGCGAGGATGATCAGAGAACTGGAGACGCAGGCAAAGGAAGAGGCTGACAAAAAGGCAAAAGAATATGTTGTCAATGCGATTCAGCGCTGTGCTGCAGACCATGTGGCTGAGACCACGATCTCTGTTGTACAGCTTCCCAGTGATGAGATGAAGGGAAGGATCATCGGAAGAGAAGGCCGGAATATCCGGACTCTCGAGACGCTGACCGGTGTCGAACTCATTATTGACGATACTCCGGAAGCGGTAGTATTGTCTGGATTTGATCCGATCCGCCGGGAAGTGGCGAGGATCGCCCTTGAGCGGCTGATCGTGGATGGGAGGATCCATCCGGCAAGGATCGAAGAGATGGTGGAGAAGGCACAGAAGGAGGTCGACTCCATGATCCGTGAGGAAGGAGAAGCCGCAGCCCTTGAAGTGGGTGTAACAGGCGTCCATCCTGAACTGATCCGTCTTCTGGGGCGGATGAAGTTCAGAACAAGCTACGGACAGAATGCCCTGAAACATTCCATCGAAGTGGCCCAGCTCGCCGGACTCCTTGCAGGCGAGATCGGGCTGGATGTGAGGGTCGCAAAGCGGGCAGGGCTTCTGCATGATATAGGAAAATCCATAGATCATGATGTGGAAGGTTCACATATTCAGATCGGTGCGGATCTCTGTAGAAAATATAAAGAATCTGCAACGGTGATCAATGCTGTGGAATCACATCACGGTGATGTCGAGCCCCAGAGCCTGATCGCCTGTGTGGTCCAGGCGGCCGATACGATCTCGGCGGCAAGACCGGGCGCGAGAAGGGAAACGATCGAAACATATACAAACAGATTAAAACAGTTAGAAGAGATAACCAACCAGTTTAAAGGTGTGGAGAAGTCTTTTGCCATTCAGGCGGGAAGAGAGATTCGTGTTATGGTAGTTCC
>DWUT01000253.1 GCA_019120615.1 Candidatus Mediterraneibacter norfolkensis | reverse complement strand
ATGTCTATTCAGTTCTTTATAATTTTTCGTGAAACAGCCCTATTTTCACTTTATTCTGCTTTTAGTCAAATGGATATTTGATTCCCCACTCCTTCCTGAGTCCGTCCATCAATTCCATTATGAAAATGCTCTCTGCGTGAGGCATCTCCTCGCATTCTATTCTGCCTTCCCTGACTGCCCTGATTGCTGCTGCCACTTCGTATTCAAATCCCGTAATCTGATCGGGAGCGCGCTCCTCACGGATAAGTTTTCTCTCTCTGTCATAAATTTGAATCAATTTGATATTGTTGACATGTTCTGCCACCAGATATCCTTTTGTCCCGTACACGATCCCTCTTTGGTCTGTACCTGCCAGCGCAGTGCTCTGAAGGGCGGCTATGGCGCCGCTTCTATATTTCAGAATAACAGAATTCTGCGCGTCGACTCCTGTCTCGAATTTAACACAGGATGAGACGCAGTCTTCTATTTGATCTCCTAGAACCATGCTGGCAAATGTCAGAGGGTATACACCGAGATCCAGAAGCGCTCCGCCCGCGAGGGACGGATCTGTAATACGCTTTATCCCTGTCAGGTCCGCTCCGAAGCTGGCGGTGACCAGCCGGACCTCCCCGATCTCCCCGCTGTCTATGATCTGCTCTATCATCTTTCTGGCCGGAAGATATCTTGTCCAGATGGCTTCTGAGATAAAAATCCCATTCTCCTCCGCCAGCCTGATTATCTCTTTCGCCTGATCCGCATTGGCCATAAAAGCCTTCTCGCAGAGCACAGGTTTCCCGTTTTCCAGACACAGCCTCGCATCCTCATAGTGACAGGAATGGGGTGTGGCAATATAGATCAGTTCAGTTTCTTCGTCTTCTGCCATCTCCCGGTAAGATCCGAAAGTTTTTTTCATTCCCCATTTCCGCGCGAAATCTTCCGCCTTCCTTTTCTCTCTCGACGCGACAGCATAAGGCTCTGCCTCCTCCATCTGATTCAACGTTTTCGCCATAGTACATGCAACTGTTCCGGTTCCGATTATTCCGACTTTCATAGAAGACTCCTTTACTTTGCTGAAATACCGACTTTTTTAATTCCCTCAAATCGGATCCCGTAAATCTTTGCGATTTGTTCTTCCACCACCTCGAATCTGGCTGCCATAGCCGAACTGTTATCCACATATGCACCTTTTTTCTTCGGTGAAATGTAGATATACATTCCATGCCTGATCAGTTCATCCTGATACGGCAGAAGATCAATCTCCCACGCTGTTCCATTACAGAAATTATCATGGATCATCTCTCCGTTAATAAATGCATATCCAACATCGCCTTCATAGTCAACTTTTAATAAGAGTCGTTTGAGACCTGCGAAATCTTCCGGGGTAAATCTGAGTACGGCTCTGGCATTGACCACTTTCGTCGAGGAAACCGGACTGCCCACTACCGGGCGCTTCAGTTTCTGTTCGTCCTTGTCGTTCACTGTGCTGCGGTCTTCTATCTCAATCTGAAACTTCTTCTCTTCGTAATAGGGCGCGTATACCTCAAAAACTGCTTCTCTTCCCGTACACTCCAGCGGTCTGCCGTCCGCCAGAAGAGCTTTCCGGTCCCCCGGGAATATGCTGAGCGAATTCTCTTTCCCTGCCGTGTATTCCATTTCGATTTTCCCGTCTTTCAGGAAAACCGGGCAGTCTGAGAGGACCAGTTTTTTCTCCCCTGGCTCCTCTATCTGCCACAGCCGGAGTCCTTCTTCTTCCGGAAGCGTAGTAATAACATACTTCACTCCTTTTTTGTCTGTAAAAGAGAACGTACTGATCTTGTTTTCCCGCGCCAGGATCTTTTGACCGTCAATCTCACAGTTTTCCACATCCTCAAAGACACTCACATCCTCAAAAACATATTCCGGATGCATTCCCGGGACACAGGTGAAGAAATAGTACTCTGCCTCCGGCCTTCTGACGCGTGTCACCATCTGCGCAGAAGAATACTTCAGGAGCACTTCACCAAATGAAAACCAGATTGGCAGAATCGCAAACCCACCTTTTTCCAGATTCAGACTTCCGCTCTCCGGAATTCGCACTCTTCCCATGTCTGTATTCACTTCAACCGCAAAGTCTTTCTGATCGACCATTTCCACATGGTCCTGATAATTATTCAGGAACAAAAATCCTCTTCCCGACTCATTAACCCTTACTACATAGCGTAGAGTCTCAACATCTTCCGGCACCTGTGTGACCGCCTCTTTCGAAAGCACAGTCTTCGTAGACGTAAAATACTCTTCAAATTCCTTATACAGTAAATGTTGAAGTTTGAGCTGATGGAACGATTTCCTCACCTGCCCGAACTCTCCGATCGCGGCCTGATAGTCATAGGAAAATTTCGGCACGGCACATTCATTCAGATATGGGACACGCTTTCCTTTTGGGTGGGTGCCGCCATGATACATATAATATCCAAGGAAGTTGCATCCACTCCCCACCTTGACCTGGGCAAGAGCTCCCACACTTTCATAAGGAAGCTGGAATCTGTATGGATAATACACATTCATGCCACCGCCCATCTCACAACATGCAAAGGGATAATCTTCCGCCGGGTATTCCGGATCAAAGTTATAGTAGGCCGGGGCATCATTATTGTGAAAGTCGCCGTAAAGATATTCCGCGGTAGCCGGATGCTCCTTCAGTGAGCTGTCATAAAACATCCACGGCCTGAATGCGTACCCGCCCCACAGCGGAAACACTGTTTTTTCCGGTGCACAGGCACCGCCCCATGCGGTTGCTGTATACAGCGGAACCTCAAAGCCGGTTTCTACTGCCAGCCGCTTCAAAGTCTCCATATGCTGAACTCCATCCCGCCCGCTTACTACCCATTCTTTGCTGTTTTCCGTTGTCATCTCCCATGGGCAAGATGCATGTTCCATCTCATTTTCAAGCTGCACCCCTATAACCGGACCACCGTCCTTAAAGAGCAGCCCCTTGGCCTGTCCATAAATTTCCTCATAAAAGCGCTTTGTATATTTCAGATAATCCGGATCATCACAACGGATGTCAAAGGGCCGCCCAAACATCCAGTCAGGATATCCTCCGTTTCTGCACTCGCCGTGAGAAAACGGTCCGATCCGGAGTATTACATACATTCCATTTTTCTTGCACAGCTCAATAAATCTTCTGAGATTTTTATTTCCGGTCCAGTCAAATTCTCCTTCAATCTCCTCATGATGTATCCAGAAAATATAGGTGGCGATAATGTTGAGTCCACCCATCTTCATTTTAATAATTTCATCTTCCCACAGAACTTCGTTCATTCTCGAAAAGTGTGCTTCTCCGCATATTGCAAAATAAGGCGTTCCGTCCATCTGAAGATAATAATTCATAATCTCCAGTTTTCTCCCCTTATCGTCACTTCCCCCCATCTCAATCGGAGCCCGGTAGATTGGATTGCGGACTTTTCGCGCGTCAATTTGATATTCCCGCATAATTTCCTCCTGATCATATAAAAATTGTGAACCTTCTCTTCCCGTGCACTATCCTGTCTTTATTTAGAGGTTCCAACAATTCCCTCTACAAACTGTTTCTGCATACACAAAAATACGATAATGATCGGAAGAGTGGCAAGAACAATTGCCAGCATCAGCTGTCCATAATCCACATAGTATGCCGATGCCAGTGAAGAAAGCAGCAGTGTAAATGTTTTCTTCTCGTTACTCTGAATGACGATCAACGGCCAGAGATAATTATTCCACTGCTTCATAAACGCGTAGATTGCCGCTGCCGCAAAGGTGGACTTCATCGGGATAAACACAAGTTTAAAAAAGATCACAAATTCATTTGCCCCGTCTACGCGTGCCGCCTCGATCAATTCTGTCGGAAAAGCCTGAAAGCTCTGACGGAAAAAGAAAACTAAAAATGGCAATGCAAGCGTAGGCAGAATAATCGCAATATGTGAATCAAGCATATTTACCTTCGCCGCCATTTTAAATAACGGAATCATCTGTGCTGAAAACGGAATCATCATGGAAATCAAAAACATTGCATAAATTACATTCTTCCCTTTGGACCGATATTTTTCAAATCCATACCCAGCCATTGAGCAAATCAGTATTGCAAGAATCGTATAAACGAATGTCGTAATAGCAGTATTGAAAAACACACGCAGCACATCCGCTGTTTCCTGAAGGTTCTCCCAGTTTTCCTTGAGGTTTTTCCCAAAACTTATCACACCCCTTGTGATATCCACGCTGGCATTTGTTGCCCCTGTCAGCATCCATATAAACGGAAAAACCGAAATCACAACCGCGGCCAGGAGAAACAGATATGTCAAAATCCTCTTCCAGAATCTTGTCTTATTTCTTAACATCAAATCTTAATCCTCCTTTCCCGCTACGCTGAACTGTATAATAGCCAAAATAATCATAATAAATACAACTACATAGGAGATCGCTGATGCATATCCGAAATTCGGTGCGTACACAAACGATTGATTGTAAATATAGTGTGACACTGTTATCGTCGCATTTGCAGGTCCTCCCTGCGTAATGTTCATGGTTTCATCAAACAGCTGCAGCGTTCCATTGGTAGACATGATCGCAGTCAGTAAAATAATCGGTTTCAGCTGCGGCACTGTTACTCTTATAAAGATTTGAAATGCATTTGCTCCATCTACCTGCGCCGCTTCAAAAGTTTCTTTCGGAATATTCTGCAGAGCGGACAGGAAAAATATTACATTATACCCTGTCCACCTCCACAGCATCGCGATAATGATAACCGCTCTGGCCCACGTAGAATCCTGCAGGTACTGGTATGGCGCGTCCAGTATGCCAAGGCTCATTAACGCTTTGTTTACAATCCCGTCAAGAGAAAACATCATTTTGAACAAAATCGAGTACGCCACCAGAGATGTAACGCAGGGCAGAAATATAGAGGTTCTGAAAAAGCCTTTGGCCTTTAAAATACTGCTGTTCAGCAGCGTAGCTATAAACATTGCCAGAATCAGCATTATCGGCACCTGTATGACCATGTAAAGAAATGTATTCTTGAGTGACTGAATAAAAATCCCATCGTTAAACATTCTTTTGAAATTATCCAGTCCTGCAAAAACCATCTCGCCGCCTTCTGCTGTCTGAAATGCCATGATCAGCGACGCTGCTGCAGGATAAATCGTAAAGATCAAATACAAAAGAAATGCTGCTGAAATAAATATCCAGCCATACTTGTTATAGCTTGGTTTTGTTTTCGTTCTTTTCATAATGGCTCTCCTTTGTTCTTTCAGCAAAGCAGTTCCTTTGCTGGGAAGTCCGTATTTTCGGAACAGCCACGGCACAAGCCCTTCAATGCCAGGACTGTTCCTCATCTTTTTCTGTCTATCTGCCCAACTGATTTGCCAGCTGCGCGTCTGCCTCTTCAAGAGCTCCGTCAATATCTGTATTTCCGGCAAACAGATTGGAAAGAGCGGTTGTTATCGCGTCATTTGCTTCTGAAACATATCCTCCATAATTTACAGGAATTACTTCCGTAAGGACCTCTGCAAACAGGGCATTGATCTTCTGTCCTCCGAAGAATTCATCTTCCGCATCATAGACGTCTGTTTCATACGCGTCAAGATAGGATCCCATTGCTCCCTGATTGAGCATGATTGTGTCATAGAAATCTGTATCCCCTTCCCATACCTGTTTCAGGAAATCGATAGCTTCATCTTTGACATCTGAGTTCTCAAGCACGTACCAGCTGGAACCTCCTACATTCGAAGCGTTGATCGACTCGGGAATATCCGCGAAACGCGGTATCCTTGCCGCACGCCAGAGACCACTCTGATCTTCCGCCTGTTTCAGGGATGACATAAACCATGGGGCATTCACAACAGACGCTACCGTTCCGTTGTTCAGCGCGCCGGCACGTCCTTCCGTGCTTTCCGCTTCGTAAAGAATTCCTGCGTCTTTCATCCCTTTGATCACTTCGAAAGCCGCTTTGAGTGCTTCATTGTCTTTAATATTTATATTTCCGTCTTTATCAAAATACCATTGACCACATGACTGCATCATTGAGCGAACCAGTGACGTCTTATCGTTAGCGATCTCAACAATCATCTGAATTCCTGTTTCCTCAGTCACATCTTTTCCTATTTCAATAAAATCATCCCAGGTTAAATCCTGCATATCGTCTTCTGTATAACCGGCCTGTTCCAGCAGGTCGATCCGATAATAAAGAACTGTTGCTCCTGTATCAAAAGGCACTGCATACACTTTTCCATCCTGAGTAACCGCATCCACCTTAAACTGAAGGAACTTGGAGTAATCAAATTCGTCTGTCAGATCAGCAAAAGAACCCGGAAATGTATTCAGATATTTTCCTGAAACGTAATCTTCCAACAGTACAATATCCGGAAGTCCGCTGTCACCGCCCGCAAGGGCTGTCTGAAGTTTTACGTAAACATCCTCTTTGGAAAGGCTGACAACATCTACATTTAAATCCGAATCCGGATTCTTCTCTGCGTATACTTTGGCAGCTTCCTTCATAACAGCAACATTGAAATTATCATCCCACGCCCATACAGTGATCGTGTTATCCTCTGCTCCGCCGTTTTCGTCTGTCCCGCTGCCCGAACCGCATCCCGCGACACATCCCATGACCATCGCAGCTGTCAACACCATAGAAACAATTCTTTTTTTCATTTTTCTCCTCCTTTTCTAGTTCTTATATAAGAACTCAATTCTTGTATACGTTTCTAGTGCACATAATATCATACCCCTCGCTTTTTGTAAATATTTTTTTATATTTTGTATATTTTTCTTTTATTCTATTGAATAATCCTATATATTTTTTATAATTAAGGTAATAATTTGCATTTTTTTCCATTCATTCCACCTTCTCTTCAATTCTATTTGACACACTGTAACCTAAATGATATAATGTCATCA
>DWUT01000252.1 GCA_019120615.1 Candidatus Mediterraneibacter norfolkensis | reverse complement strand
GGCGGCAACGACTCCATGGACACCGTGAGCAAACTCTCCGCCTACGCAGATAAGATCAGCAGCGACATACGCTTCATCGGGATTCCGAAGACCATTGACAATGACCTGGTTCTCACGGACCATACGCCGGGATTTGGCAGCGCCGCAAAGTACGTTGCCTCCACCGTACGCGAGATTGCCCTGGACGCCTCCGTATACGACAACAAAACATCCGTCACTATCGTGGAGATCATGGGGCGTCACGCCGGATGGCTGACCGCGGCTTCCGCCCTTGCGCGAAAATTCGAAGGAGACAATCCGGTGCTCATCTATCTTCCGGAGACCGCCTTTGATCCGGATCGTTTTATCGAGTCAGTTAAAACATCTCTGGAATCGGTTCCCAATCTGGTCGTCTGCATCTCCGAGGGCATCCACGATGGGAACGGAACGTTTGTGTGTGAACTTGACAAAGACATAGAGACCGACACCTTCGGTCACAAGATGCTCACCGGCTCCGGAAAATATCTGGAAAACCTGGTAAAGGAAAAACTGGGAGTCAAAGTTCGTTCCGTGGAGCTCAACGTCTCACAGCGCTGCTCCTCCGCCATGCTGTCCGGGACCGATCTGAAAGAGTCTGCCGCAGCCGGTGCCTACGGCGTAAAATGCGCTCTGGAAGGGGAACGCACAAAGATGGTGGCGTTCACCCGGCTTCCGGATGCGCCCTACCGCATCAACTATGAACTGAAAGACGTGCACCAGATCTGTAATCAGGAAAAAACGGTTCCTCTGGAATGGATCACAAAGGACGGTTCCGATGTATCTCAGGAATTCATTGACTATGCCCTTCCTCTGATCCAGGGCAGCGTCAAGGTTCCCGAGGAGAACGGACTCCCCCAATTTGCATACAGAAAAAAACACTGAAAACGATAATTTCGTTTTGGAACAGTTCTGTTTTCTTTCGTATATTTCTGCGAAAAGGCATCCGGGCAGGATTCTGCCGCCGGATGCCTTTCTTCGTTTCATATCATGATCTTTTATCTGCAATCTTTACCTGCAGTTCTTCTCACACGGGATTTCTGGAAATCCGGGGAGCTCTTTTTCTCTCCGGAGCCGTATTCTGATACCGGTAAATACTCAGCAGCAATCCCAGCAGGATATAGGTCACCATCGTGCCCGTCCCTCCGTAACTCAGGAAGGGGCAGAATGTTCCAATATAGATCATTCCCAGATTCGTCAGGAGATAAAGTGCCGCTTCCACCAGGAACAGCACAGAACATCCGGCTCCCATCAGCATACCGAGCTGGTTTCTCTGCCCCAGGGAAAGCTTAAGGAACCGCATCAAAAGGAACAGCATGACTCCCACAAAGATCACTGCGGCAAGGATCCCGTAGTAGGCGATCACACCGCTCAGCACAAATTCCTGGAACACCGGAACCTGGGACGCCTCCAGCGAAATATTTCCCGGTCCGGCGATCCGGCTGTCCCCCAGGAGCTGCCGGATGATCCCTACCGCATATCCCGCACCGGATTCAGTCGGATCCCGCGTCAGGATCATCCTCAGCCTCTCCTGCTGATAAGCCGCTCCGAAAAACCAGTAGTAAGCGCCCACCACAGCCGGGGCGATGACCGTCACGGCAAAGATTCCCGCAAGTGTCTTCTTCCTGGATATCCGGAACCATTTTCTCCAAACGGCGATCGCAAGTATGATCACAAAGGACAGAGCCAGAGTGACCGCTGTCGTCAGCCTGGGAATATGCAGCACAAGCCACACCGGCGGGATCATCCAGAGCACAGCCTTTCCCACTGCCCGGTATCCCTGTCCCCGGTAGGCATACAGTACGGCTGCATAGACCGGCACGGTCAGAAGAGCCAGATATTCAATGGTGACATACCCTATCACCGGAAGAATGATATAGTTTCCCGCTCCGTTTATCACACTGGCGCCAAACTTGACCGCCCCGAAGAGCAGCACTTCCGCCGCGATCATGATCTCCTTCGCATACATTCCGATCCGGGTATAATCCACAAAACAGACTCCCACCATGAGCAGCAGACCGGCGATCAGAAAAAACAGCGTTCTCGATCCAAGCCAGCCATAGCCGCCCGCCTCGACCACTTTCGCCTCGATCAGTTTCTGGATCACATACCCGGCGATACTCAGCGCGGCGATCAGTGCGATCATGCCCCATGCCATCTTCGGGCGGTGGATCCGGTCCATTTCATTTCCTGTCTCCACGGGATCTCCCATCTCCCGCACTGCCGCTTCCTCGGCCTCCTCCTGTTCCATCCCCTCGCTCAGGTAGGCAGTCTTCTGATCCTCGATATGGGACAGCAGCTCGTCCCGCACCGCCTCTCTCGCCATCTTACAGCGGATCTGATCCGTCAGTGTCTTCAAATATTCTTCCGCTTTCATACAACCCCTCCTGCCGTCAGCACATTGGTCACCGCCTGTGCATAAGTCTTCCATTCCTCCTGTTTTTCCTCCAGGACCTTCAGGCCTTTTTTCGCGATACTGTAATATTTCCGCGTCTTTCCACCCACCTCCTTCTCGTAAACGGTGAGCATCCCCTTTTCCACCAGGCCGTGGAGCAGCGGATAGAGCGTTCCAGCCTTCAGTTCAAACACGTTCTGAGAACGTTCCCGGAGCGTCTCGATCATCTCATATCCGTACATGTCCTTTTCTGAAAGAAGCTTCAGCAGAAGCATCGTCGTGCTTCCGGACACAAGACTTTTGTCGATTTTCATGTTCGTCCCTCCTTTATATAGATTATCTATATATCTTTACGCTCATTATATATCGGTAATCTATATATGTCAACCATAAACTGCTGTTTAGGGAAATGCATCACTTCAACACGCACCGCCACGGATAGCTGAAATGAAGTGGAATTTAGTTTTGCAATCGAGGGCATTTCAGGAAAATGAAAAAAATAAAAATAGGGGGTTTACAAATGGATTCTGTTATGATAAAATGTTTTTTGTCGAGCGGAAGTGGCGGAATGGCAGACGCGCTAGATTCAGGTTCTAGTGGGAGTTAATCCTGTGAGAGTTCAAGTCTCTTCTTCCGCATATATCCCGTAACCGAAAGGTTGCGGGATTTCTTTATATCCGAATTATCCCTCAGAAGTCAAGAAAGAAGGTTGAACATCCATGCAGCAAAACGACAAGACTGTGCTCTTCGAGAGCGCACCGATCCCCTCCGCGGTGGCAAAACTATCTGTTCCCATGATCTTCAGTTCCCTGGTCATGGTACTCTACAATATGGCGGACACTTATTTTGTAGGAATGCTGGGCGATCCTGTGGAGAATGCGGCGGTCTCCCTTGCCGCTCCCGTTCTGCTCGCGTTCAATGCAGTGAACAATCTGTTTGGCGTCGGAACATCCAGCATGATGAGCCGGGCGCTGGGGCGCAAAGACTATGACACTGTATCGAGAAGTTCTGCCTTCGGTTTTTACTGTTCTCTCATATGCGGACTGATCTTCGGTGCTCTCTGCGCCCTGCTCCACAGCCCTCTCCTGACCCTGATAGGCGCTGACACAACGACCCGGGCCGCAACGGAGGGCTACATGTTCTGGACCGTCTATCTGGGAGCCGCTCCCGCGATCCTGAACGTTGTGATGGCCTATCTGGTGCGCTCGGAGGGCTCGGCGCTCCACGCCAGCATCGGGACCATGAGCGGCTGTTTCCTGAACATTATCCTGGATCCCGTCTTTATCCTTCCCTGGGGACTGGATATGGGAGCCGCAGGTGCGGGACTCGCCACCTGCCTGTCCAACTGCGTCGCCTGCCTCTACTTCTTCGTCCTGCTTTACATACGGAGAGGAAACACTTTCGTCTGCATCAATCCGCGGAAATTCTGTTTTCGTAAAAAAATCATCAGGGAGATCTGCGGCGTCGGCATCCCCGCCTCCATCCAGAATCTCCTGAACGTGACCGGGATGACTATCCTCAACAATTTCACCTCGGCATACGGTGCGGACGCCGTGGCAGCCATGGGGATCGCGTATAAGATCTACATGGTCCCGATGCAGGTTTCCCTCGGATTTTCCCAGGGGATCATGCCTCTGGTAAGCTATAATTTTGCCTCCGGGAACCGGAAACGTATGAAGTCGGCGATCCTCTTTGCGCTGAAGATCATCGTCCCTGTCCTGTTGGCGGTTACCGTCATTTACTACGTCGCGGCAGGCGGTCTGATCACTCTTTTCATGAGCAACACGTCGGTCATCGCCTACGGCACGAGATTTCTCCGGGGCTTCTGCCTGGGGCTTGCCTTCCTTGGAGTTGACTTCCTCTCTGTCGGCGTCTTCCAGGCTCTGGGATTCGGAAAGTACGCCCTTGCATTTGCGGTCATGAGGAAGATCATCCTGGAGATCCCTGCGCTGTTCATCCTGAACTTCCTCTTCCCGCTCTACGGTCTGGCATATGCCCAGTGCACGGCGGAGATCGTCCTGAGCATCTGCGCGGTCTTCATACTGAGACACATCTTCCGGAAATACGGAGACACGGCAACAGTAAAACAGGGATAACTTCTGTAAATCAAGAAAAACCAAAATCGCAGAGAAAATGCAGTTTTCTGAATCTTGCATTTTCTCTGCGAAGTGCTATAATAGTCTACATGGAAGCATAGCTCAGCTGGGATGAGCGTTCGCCTCACACGCGA
>DWUT01000251.1 GCA_019120615.1 Candidatus Mediterraneibacter norfolkensis | reverse complement strand
GTCTGTAAGGGGCTGGCCATGCCGAAGATTACCGTGAAAAAAACTCTGATCGTAGGGCTCTGGTTCGGAGGTTTCCAGGCCCTCATGCCTGCACTCGGCTATTTTCTGGGCGTCCAGTTCCGGGATAAGATCACAGCCATCGATCACTGGATCGCGTTCATTCTGCTGGGGATCATCGGTGCAAATATGATCAAGGAAGCCTGTTCCGGTGAATGCGAAGAAGAAAATGAATCTCTGGACATAAAGACTATGTTCCTTCTCGCAGTAGCCACCAGCATCGACGCCCTTGCCGTGGGGATCACCTTCGCTTTTCTCAACGTGCACCTGCTCGCAGCAGTATCCTTTATCGGGGTCACGACATTCACCCTGTCCGCCATCGGCGTAAAGATCGGAAACGTATTTGGAACAAGGTACAAATCCAAAGCAGAGCTGGCCGGAGGCGTGATCCTTATCCTGCTGGGGTTAAAGATCCTGCTGGAGCATCTGGGGATCCTCTGATCTCCCTTCTGGAGGCGGACGGCAGCCGCTTGCCTGAATTATCTCGTAAAACAACGTGCGGTACATGAGCTTTCCTCTCATCTACCGCACGTTTTCGCTTATTTCATTAGACCATTTATTTTGTCATGTCACGTCACCGCGTTCCTGACAAATCTCATAGATTTTCCCCGTTTGACGCGATCACATCTTTATACCAGTAAAATGATTTCTTCCGATATCTTTCCATCGTACCGCTTCCGTCGTCATTCCGGTCTACATAAATATATCCATAGCGTTTCTTCAGCTCTGCAGTGGACGCACTGACAAGGTCAATACATCCCCAGGAAGTATATCCCATGACATCCACTCCGTCTTTGATCGCCTCGCCAACCTGCACAAGATGATCGTGAAGGTACTGTATTCTATAGTCATCTTTCACCGTTTTGTTCCCATGTTCGTCCTCTGTCAGGATGTCCACAGCGCCAAGACCATTCTCAACGATAAACAACGGTTTTTGATAACGGTCCCAGAACATATTCAAAACATACCGAAGACCTTTCGGGTCGATCTGCCATCCCCATTCGCTGGCCTTTAGAGTCGGATTCGGCACGCCTCCTAGAAGATTTCCGTTTCCACGCTTCTGTTTCGCCTCATCTGCGGACGCACAGCAGCTCATATAGTAACTGAACGACACAAAATCCACTGTATTCTTCAGGATTTCTTCGTCACCGGGAGCAAATTCTATCTCAATCCCATTTTCTCTGAAATAGCGTTTCATATAACCCGGGTATCTTCCCCGCACATGAACATCACCAAAGAAATAATTCTTATGTTCTGCTTCCATCACAGCGATCACATCATCCGGCGACGGTGTAAGCGGATATGTAGGCATACTCAGGATCATGCAGCCTATTTTTGCATCCGGCATGATCTCGTGAGCAATCTTTGTCGCCAGCGCACTGGCTATCAGTTCATGGTGCGCTGCCTGATACAAATCCTGTTCTGTCAGCGTATCAGCCGGTGCCGAGATTCCCCCGCTCATGAACGGAGCATGCAAGATAGAGTTGATCTCATTAAAAGTGAGCCAGTATTTTACTTTTCCCTTATACCTCTCAAATATAGTCCGGACATATGTCTCATAAAACCCGATCATACGACGGTCTGTCCATCCATTATATTTCTCGGCGAGATGCAGCGGAGTCTCATAATGCGATATCGTCACCAGCGGTTTGATCCCATATTTATGGCACTCATCAAATACTCTGTCATAAAACTCCAGCCCCGCCTCGTTGGGCCGATCTTCATCTCCGTTTGGGAAAATGCGGCTCCATGCGATCGATGTACGGAACACCTTAAATCCCATCTCCGCAAAGAGACGGATATCTTCCCGATACCGATGATAAAAATCTATCCCTCTCAGTTTCATGTTATCAGATGTCGGCGCTTCTGTCCTCTCCCCTCTGATCCCGCGAGGCAGGACATCCTGCACGCTGAGTCCTTTTCCATCCTCATCGTATGCCCCTTCACACTGGTTCGCAGCCACTGCTCCTCCCCAGAGAAACCCTTCCGGAAATGTTCCCATAAATAATACCTCCCTATCTGATCTCCTGTTCTACAAGCAGCAGAGCATCGCTGTGAAACGGATGCATCTCGATAACCGTATTTCCTTCTCTCACGCTGCTGTCTGTCCATGCCATCTTTCCGGTATCCAGGTCAAACGCCTTCACCGTACATCCCGGCAGTTCTTTTCTTATTTTTATTGTCGTACTGTACGGCAGATATAGAAGAAATCTCCCGTCCTCTGTCTGAGCCATACGAATCTCCGGTGTACTGTTATCCAGCAGTCCATTTGCCGGAATCAGTTTTCTTATATTTCTGTCTGACAAAAAGCTGCGGATAAATCCATAATCCCACGCACCGGGAAACTGGATTGCTTCCTCCCACGGGAACGGCGAGTCGAACCCCTCTCCCAGTATGGGATTTGCCGGTTTATTTATCTTCTGCCAGTTCCAAATCCCGTGCGCACCATATGTCACTCCGGCACAGGCGCCGGAAAGAATACTTGACCACGCGGCCTTCCGGATATCCTCTGCATGAAATCTTCCATACTTCTGTCTGCTGTACCCCATCTGCTCATAGCACGGCTCCGAGTTGAGCACAGGCTTTTCCGGATATTTTTCCCTGATTCTTTCCGGCAGGATATAAGCCATATCCTGGGCATCCCTGTTATGCCCTGACTGGAACATGTAAAAATCAAGTTTATCAATGAACTCTTCCGGTATCACATCATACCCGCGTTTAATGTGCATTGTTTTCAGTGTTTCCGGGCTCAGTCTGCACACTGTATCCAGCGCTGTCCTGTAGTAAGACACCGCCTCCGGGCTGTCAAAATCCGTATCCCCGCTGATCACATAGATTGGCTGAAATTCATCGAATTCTTTTACGACACGTGCAGTATACGGCTCCACAAATTCTTCCGGCATCACATTAATGTCTGTCATTTTGCTTCCCCACGTCCCCGGGACATAATTCAGCCATAAAACGATCAGCGCAAGCTGGAATCCCTGTTCGACAGCCATTCGGCACATTTTCCTTGCATTTTCATAATAGCCGTCATTCCATCTGGTAAAATCAAATTTGTATCCGTTCTCCATGGCAAAAGGATATAAACCAGTATCCGACATACAGCGGTCCCACTGCGGCAGTGTGTTGATCTGCAGAACTGTAAATCCCTGCTCTCTCCGCCGTCTCAGATAATACTCCCATTCTTCCAGAGTGATATTTGTAAAAGCACTCCAGATCGTATCCGCCAGATAGAAGAACGGTCTGCCGTCCAGCAAAAAATTGCTCTTATTGTTGTCTATCTCTAATTTTCCCACTGGTCATCCTCCGTTTTTACTTTGATATACAGTTCAGAATAGTTTCACCTCGTTCAATATTCCCCGGCGCAGCCTGTCTGATCTCAAGGTAGTCTTCTGTATTCGTAACGATCACCGGAGTCGTGATGTCCAGCCCCTCCGCCCTGATCGCATCCAAATCTGCCACGACAAGGACATCTCCGGCCTTTACCTTCTGTCCCTGCACAGCACGTACGTCAAAGTGTTTTCCTTCAAGAGACACTGTATCCATTCCGATATGGATCAGGATCTCAGCTCCTCCGTCAGATAAGATTCCTACCGCATGTCCGGTCGGGTACATCACAGTTACCGTTCCATCACACGGCGCGCAGATTTCTCCGTTATCCGGAATTACTGCTGCGCCCTGACCAAGGACTCCGCCTGAAAACGCTTCGTCCTTTACTTCTGACAGGGAGATGACTTTTCCGCTTACAGGTGTTTTGATCTCTTCATCCTTTTTTATCGTAGTTACCACGGCCTCTTTCTCATTTTCTTTCTTTTTCGGAAGCATGTCATCACTGTATCCGAAGAAATATGTCACTGCTGCAGCTCCGAAATAAGCGATCGCACATGCGATCAGGAATCCGACAAATCCCACGCCGATATATCCCGGAAGAGTGAGCAGGCTGGTTCCAAGGAGAGTTGGAGCTCCTGTTCCTGCGGCTGCAACAATGGCTCCTGCGATTCCTGAAAATACAGCGCCGATAAAGAACGGCCTTTTAAAGCGGAGTGTCACACCATAGATTGCAGGCTCTGTGATTCCTGCCAGGACTGCTGAAAGCGCAGCCGGACCTGCAAGCTCTTTGATCTCTTTGTTCTTTGTCTTCAAAAAGACACCGAGTGTGGCTCCTGCCTGGGCCATGTTATTCGGACCTGTAATGACAAACAATGTATCACGTCCATACTCCGCGATATTGTTCATGACGATCGGCACAAATCCCCAGTGCACGCCGAACATGACCGCTGCCGGCCAGATCAGTCCCAGCAGGCCTCCGGCGATCACCGGATTGAGTGCTACCAGACCTGTATAACCGGATGCGAGAAGTTTCCCGACTGTATCCGCTATGGGGCCAATGACAAGATAAGTTGCCGGCACCATGATAAGCAGGCTCAGCAGAGGCGTCAGGAACGTCTTACATATATCCGGGACCACTTTTTTCAGCACTTTCTCCAGCTTCGACAGCACATAGACCGAAATGATGATCGGAATCACAGAAGACGTATAACTTACCAGTACCACCGGAATCTTCAGAAAAGTCAGTGCTTCCCCTGCAGAATATGCCGCGGTCAGATCCGGATATAAAAGAGCTGCCGCGATTCCCACGGATACAAACTGATTTGCATTAAATTTCTTCGCTGCTGTATATGCGAGAAATACAGGAATAAATGTGAACACTCCGTCTGCCGCAGCATAAAGGATACGATAGGTTCCCATATCCGCAGTAAGCCATCCAAAAGTAGTGCACAGGATAAGAAGCGACTTGAGCATACCGGCTCCGCTCATGGCTCCAAGCACCGGAGCAAAGATACCGGAAATCGTCTCCATAAAAGTATTCAGCGGGTTGCCGCTTCCCGAGCTCTGATCCTGCTCCTGTTCTCTTTCCTGGCTGATGTCTGTGTTCTGGATCACCGCTTCGTAGACATCCGCCACATGGTTTCCGATCACGACCTGAATCTGCCCGCCGCTGTCGATCACAGTAATAACACCTGACAGCTGCTCCAGATTCTGCTTGTCAACTTTCCCGTGGTCTTTCACTTTGAACCTGAGTCGTGTCGCACAATGAAAAAGCGAATTTACATTATCGCTTCCGCCCACATATTTCACAATGTCTTTCGACAACTGTGAATAATCTTTCTTAGCCATAATATTTCCTCCATTGCAGATAACTTTTTAAGATTCAAAGCGCGCTTCTTTTCTGTGAGTACACATTAGCATTTTTTTATTTTCCCCTCAATCCCCTTCCGTTTTTTCTCACTTTTCGAGAAATTCCGGTCATTTTGTGCAAAAAACAACTGTCTGATTTGTGCAAATAAACGGATTTTTAAAATTTCTTTAAAAAAGAAAAAGCCGGAAAAACACAAGCGCCTCTGCAAGTCTTTTCCGGTCGGAATTTTCTTATCTGTAAATATATTTTGCTTTGTCAAACACACTGCTTCCTTCTATCATCCTGGTCTTATAATATACTCTCATGATCTCTTCATTTTCATCCCGGATATGCCGCATCAGATGCTGTATTGCCGCCAGATGGCGTTTGGAATGTGTCCCCTTTACCAGAGTAAGATCGATCCCCGGCAGACTTACCGGCGGGAGTGCATCGAACCCGAGCAGTGAAACATCTCTGGGGATGCGTATCTGCCTCTCCAGTAATGCTTTTCCTACTCCCAGTGAAATGACAGAACTCTCCAGGACAAACGCTGTTGTCCCTTTTAATCCTTCATCAATGTAGCTTCGCATGGATTCATATACTTCATCCACATTATTCCCGAGATGCCGGATACGGTTTGACGCATCTCCGCACTGGCGTTTTGCCATCTCCAGGACAAAGGCCTCGCGGCGCTCAATAAAATTAAAAATATCAATATTCTCCGCCAGATATACGATATGGCTGTGCCCTTTATCCACCAGATAATCCACACCCCGGCGTATTCCCTCCCGGTTGTCAATAAGGAAGCTGTCAATTCCTTCTTCATAGAACAGGTTATCCCCGGTCACAATGGGAATCTTCAACTCCAGGAAAGGATAAATATCTGCTTTGCTCATCTCAGCCGCCATAATATAGATTCCTTTCACATCACGGTTCCTGCACTCCCGGATCAGATCCTGGATCCTGTTTATCTTCTCATTGAACGTAAGATAAACAAAATCATAGCCGCCTGCCCTCACCTCTTTTTTGATCTGCTCCAGAACAGGATGATTTTTCCCGCTCCGGTTCAGGATGATGCCGTTTTTCAGATAATTGATCATGGCAACAGCACCCCCGGATCCTGCCGGATTCCATTCCTGTTCTCTATCCTTTTTCTCTTTAGAACGAATATATGCCAAGATCTTTTCCTTTGTCTTTTCGCTGATCCCCGGACGGTCATTGACAGCAAGTGAAACTGTCGCCGGAGATATCCCCAGTTCTTCTGCGATTTCTTTTAATTTGATCCTCATAGTACATTTCCTTCCTCTTCGATGCTGCTGAGAGGTCCTTCTTTCCTGTATGCTAAAACGTTTGCTCTGATTCTATCATATTTGGAATTATTCCGAAATCCTTAAATCCTCACATCACATCTTCAGAGCTGGCCTTCCCTTTTTTCATTGACTTTCCCTGCCGCCCTGTGCTATCATAATCACCGCAGATAAATAAAACGGACAAAAGTCATATGGTTTTCCTGTTTCAGAATTCAAACAGGCATATGGCTTTTTTTGTTTGTTTGGAAAGGAATTCATATCTATTATGGAAGAAAGAGAAAATTCATTTATGAAGACCCGTCCGGTCTTTTCCCTGCTGATCTCCATGTCCGTGCCCATGATGCTCTCCATGCTGATCCAGTCACTCTACAATATCGTTGACAGTATCTATGTTTCCCGGCTGGGAACAGACGCGCTGACCGCGGTCTCCCTTGCCTATCCGCTCCAGAATGCCATTGTCTCCGTGGGAGTGGGCATTGGTGTGGGAATCAGTTCCGCCATCTCTATCTGTCTCGGAAGAGGCGACCAGGAGGGAGCGGACCGATCTGCCACCATCGGTGTGGCACTGACCGTGTTCCACTGTATCCTGTTCATCCTGCTCGGCATCTTCGTGACAAAACCGTTTCTTTCGCTGTTCACCGACAGCCCGAAAGTGTTAAGTGACGCATGCGACTACACCTACATCGTACTCTGCGTCTCCTTCGGCTCTCTCCTTCAGATTGCATTTGAAAAAATCTTTCAGGGCATCGGGCAGATGAAGATCACCATGTACCTCCTTAGCGTGGGATGTATCATCAATATTATCCTGGACCCGATCCTGATCTTCGGACTTCTGGGATTTCCGGCGCTGGGCGTAGCCGGCGCGGCTATTGCCACGGTCATCGGACAGATTGGCGCCTTCCTCCTCTACATCGTAGTCTACCTGAGGAAGCCCTATGCGGTCCGTATCCATCCAAAATATCTGAAGTTCGACAAGAAGATCATCCGGCAGATCTACAGTGTGGGGATCCCGTCCAGTATCATGATGCTGCTCCCCTCTGTCCTGATCAGTATTCTGAACAGTATTCTGGCAGCATTCTCCGAGGTTTATGTTGCCGTCCTGGGCGTCTACTTCAAACTGCAGACATTCATCTATATGCCCACCAACGGAATTGTCCAGGGCATGCGCCCCATTATCGGATATAACTACGGCGCCGGGGATGAGAAACGGGTACGCACCACGATCCGGTACAGCCTTGTCTGCGCCGCAGCCCTAATGCTGACCGGTACGCTGCTCTCACTGCTGATCCCGGGGCCTATCTTCTCGCTGTTTGACGCGGATGAAGCTCTGATGTCCGCGGGGATCACGGCACTGCGCATCATCTGCCTCGGTTTCCTGGTCTCCACCATAGGCGTGATCTACTCCGGGACCTTTGAGGCGCTGGGAAACGGAAGAAATTCCCTGATCATCTCCCTGCTCCGCCAGTTTGTGATCACCATTCCCTTAAGTTTCATCCTGTCCCGCTTTTTCGGGGCAGTCGGAGTCTGGGCGTCGTTTCCTGTAGGAGAACTGTGCGCGTCCATTGTAGCCTTCTTTCTTCTTCAGCACTACGAAGGCGGGAAAATGTCTCCCTTCTCCCGGCAAAGATAATCGGCCAGCAAATGCCTGCTCGTGCAAGCACGGCAGCCGCTTGCTGGGCTTATCGCACAGAATAAACAGAACAGGCTGCTTTCCGTCATATTTTCCTGCGGACAGCAGCCTGTTCTGTTTTCTTTTATAATAGTGGCGAACCACGGGCTCATCCCTTTACCGACGGAATCACTTTCTCCGTTCTTTTTCTGAACTCATAGAATTTGTCAATATATACATCCGTGATCTTCACACAATATTTCTTCACGATCGCTCCATCATAGTCATGTGCGAGCTGATTTCTGATCTTCAGCATCTCCATCCACACATCCCCGCTGATCATCTCCGCCTTGAACGCTTCCCGGAGCACCTCCCGGGGCGATCCCGCCACAAATCCGGATATGGCATAGTGCTGCACCAGTATATCTTTCATCACTTTCCATGCAAGATCAAAGGTTATACTGAATTTTGCGCTCGTTCCGCTCAGGACAAAGGAATCACTCATATCCCGCTCTTTCGCCTCTGCAAGAGAATCAAGAGAATTACAGAAAGATCTATATCGCTTTATAAATTTCTCGTCCATACCTTTCAATATCCTCCAAAAGCATCTGATTATTACATTCGTCCAGATTTACAAGGTCAACCGTATACAGAGTGGGAAGACTTTCGATCTCCTCCCTCAGACCTTCAAACTCAGAGGCTCCTGCAACGGCAATATCAATATCACTTCGCTCCCTGTACGTTCCCTTTGCCCTTGAACCGAACAGGATTACCTCTGATGCCGAATGATTCTGACAAAGCCTGACAATCTCTTCCAATATCTGTTCTATCGTCATCCCATCACCCCGTTTTGCTCTGCTGTCTCACATTCTAACAGAATTTCTTCTAAATATCCATCCTTTCTCTGAAGTTTAAGAGCGGTTTCAACTCACCTGTAAAAACAGTTCTAAAACACTTTCATACCTTCCACCGCCTTCACTCTCAGGAATCCCTCCTCATGCCAGAACTCCTGGTGCGCCTTTAAGCTTTCAATCTGCCCCGCCTTCTCCTCCTGCAGTTCTCCGAAAAAATCAAAATCCGACCAGTATGTAGGAAGGTAATCACTCCCTGCCGGGATCTGTACAGCAATAACCGCGAGGATAAGAACTCCCGCGGCAAGAACGGCCGCTCCTGCCAGCCTTCTCTCCTTCACCATGATCAGCAGGACCGCCGGAATGACCGTGGCCGCTGTCAGGATCCCCGCCGTCTTCAAAAGAGCAAGGATATAATAAAGCTGTCCGTCCACAATACGTTCCGCCGTCCCCTGCATATATGAGCCGATCAGTGATACCGCCGTATTCGAGGACTGTTCCGCCTTCTGCTTCCTCACAGTAACGCCGCAGAACGCTTCATCCTCCCCTGCAGGGATCACGCAGACGCCACGGTCCCCCTGCAGGATCCCCACAACCTGCATTTTTTCTCCGTCAAGAAGAACTTCACGCCCTGTCACATCCCGGCTTCCGAACAGTTCTCTCGCTGTTTTCCCGTCGATGAGACATACCGCTTCCTCTCCGTCCGTAAAATACCGTCCTGCTGCCAGCGTATTCCCGAACACAGCCTGAAGCTGCCCTCTCATCCCATAGACCGACGCCCGGCTCCTCCGCTCTGTGCTTTCCAGGATCAGTTCTCTTTCTCCCACCTTATTCCATAATGCAGCCGAGGTAAATTTCTCTGCGTCACTGCTCTCCTGAAAATTCCGGAATCCTTCATATGTAGTAGAGGGCTCTTCAAAAGTGACCGAGAGATAATCTGAAAACCCGTGAAGCCAGATCAGCCAGGAGATCACTGCTGCCGCAGCCAGGGCAAGGATGCCCGCGCCCAGTCCGATTCCCGCATATTTTATCCTTTTATCCGTATCTGGTCACCTTCTTCCACATATTTTTCCGATCCCACGATCACCTGGTCTGTCTTCTCCAGGACCGAATCCACCGCGGCCTCCTCACTGTTCTTCTCCAGTACAGTGACAGGAACCCGCTCCGCCTTCTGGACCGTTCCCAGCGCCGAGGATTCCTCGCTCACGATCAGACAGTAATTTCCCTGACTGTCCTCCCGGAGCGCCGTGAGAGGAATCTTGCAGTCGTAGTTCTGTTCTGACGGGACCTGTACTTTCCACGTAAATGTATCCCCATAGCTTACCTCCGTCCCCTCCGGCACCGGTGCATACCAGACGCCGGCGGAACCGGCAGAACCTCCACCTGTCCCGCTGCCACTGCTTCCTGAATTTCCACTGCTCGAGCTTCCACTTTCCGAGCCTCCGCTTTCTGCCGCGTTATTTCCCCCGGTATTCCCGCTGCCTTCTCCTGTATCCACAGAGCGGATCTCTACGTCCAGGGCTCTCTCCCCGGAATCCATGCTGACCGAAGCCTTTCCGCCTTCCCGGATCCTCTTTCGGCTGTCTTCATCAAGGCTCCCCCGCAAAAGCCATTCTCCGCTTCCCGTGACAATCACTTCCGCCCCGGTGGTGACAGTCCCATCAGCCACACTGTTTTCCAGCACCACGCAGTCCTCCTCCGCGCAGAGTCTTCCCTCCGCTGCCTGATATTCCTCCAGCACGTCCAGTTCCTTCTGAGCATCATCGATCTGGACCTGGATCTCTTCCCGGGCAAGGCGTGCCGACTCCATGGCGCTGGCATTATTCGCTTCCTGTGCTGCGTCCTGTGCCGCCGCATCCTCATATGCATTCTGGGCTTCGTCCACAGCCTGAGCCGCTGCGTCCCGCTCGTTTTGCGCTGCCTGCAGTGCCCCTTCAAGTGCCTGCCTTTCCTCCTCGTTTTCTTCTTCCTCACTTTCTCCTGCATAGCCGTCATATGCAGCCTGTGCCTGATCCGCTTTCTCCGACGCCGCATCGAGCTGAGCTTTTGCCAAGTCCAGCGTCCTCGCCGCGCTGTCCGCGGAAGAGACATAGCTGCTTCCCCGGGCCGCCACCTCCTGCTGCTCCAGTTGAAGCTTCAGCTGATCGATCTCCGAGTTCTTTTTATCAATGCTCTTCTCCAGATATTCCATCCGGAACTGGACAAGGCAGTCCCCCTTCTTCACTGCAATCCCCGGAGCCGCGCTTTTCTCCACCTGCTGCTCTGCCCAGAGGAAGACCTGTTTTTCATCAGACGGCACAACCTCTCCCTGTCCCTCAAACGTACTGGTGACTGTTCCCCCTGTGGGACTTTCCACCTCAACCTGGGCGACCAGGACAGAGGCGGCCGCTCTCGAGAGCACAGTACACGCCGCCATCAGCGCAAAGAATCCCCCAAAGACCTTCAACGCCGTCTTTTTCTGAAACCACTTTTTCTCTTTTCCCGCCTTCTTTTTCCGGTATTCTCTTCTGGTCATCCTGCTTTTTCCTCCTGGTTTTTTTACTCTTTGATCCCGGGCACCGCGGTTCCCTGCCGGTTTTTACTCTTTGATCCCGGACGCCGCGATCCCCTGCTCCAGATACTCCTGCCCGAAGAAAAAGAGCAGCAGAGCCGGAAGGAGCATGACAATGGACGCCGCGAACGACACTGCGGCATCCGACGTCGAGATATCCGGCAGATAGAGAGAAAGGGGCATCAGTGACTCTGTCCTTAAAAATGTCATCGGCTGTTCAATGGCGTTCCAGTATTCCAAAAATCCCAGGATCATTATGGAAAAGATTCCTGATCTTCCGAGAGGGATACCGATAAGAAGAAATATCCTCAGCTCCCCTGCGCCGTCCACCTCCGCCGCTTCCAGGATCTCCCGCGGAATCGCGGAAAATGTCTTTTTCAGTATAAAGACAGGAAGGGTAGAAAAGATTCCCGGAAGGATGACCGCCCAGTGGGTGTCCATCAGATGGACCGCGCTGAGCACGAAATATCCCGACACCATGGTGACCTGAAAGGGAAGGATCATGAGCAGCATATAGAGAAACCACATCGCCCTTCTTCCCGGGAACCGGTATCTGGCGAAGGCCCAGGCTCCCGGGACCGCCACAATGAGCTGACCTGCAAGGATCATTCCGGTCTGAAACACCGAATTCCAGAACGCGGTAAAAAATTCCGGGGAGTCCAGAAGAAGCTGTACATAGGCTCTCAGTGTCGGATACTGCGGGAACAGCACAAACTCCGCCTGCCCTTCCGTCCCTGCCAGAACCGGTCCGAACCGTTCCAGGATCTCCCGGCTTCCCAGAAATGAGTCCGTCACGAGAACAAAAAGCGGAAATACCATCAGGACCAGCAACACCGTGACCACAGTTCTCACCAGCATCTCTGCCCTAACCTTTCGTGATCTCTGCTCTTTTTCTTTTTGCTTTTCTTCCCGCTTCTCTCCTTTTTCCGGACTCCTCTGTCCCCTCTTCCCGTCTCCTGAAATGTTCCGTACAGATATCGTTTCCAAGCAATACGCCTCCCGTGACTATGACAAGCATGACAGCGGCCGCCGTCATTTTCTGAATATCAAGGTTTGTGAACCAGTTGTTGAACAGGTGCTGCAGCATATAGATGCTCTCATGAGGGTAATCTCCCGCGATCAGATAAGCCTCCCGGAACACGCGGAACCCGTTGACAAAGGACAGGAGCGCCGTCACAAAGGCAGTCTCTTTGAGCTGCGGCAGGGTAATGTAAAGAAAACACTGCAGCTCCCCCGCCCCCTGGACTCTCGCCGCCTCATACTGCTCCTTCGGAATGGAAGAGAGTCCCGCCATCCAGAGTACCATATCATATCCAAGATTCTTCCATACATAGCATGCTATCAATACCGCAAAGGCATTTCCTGAATTGAGCCAGTCTTGTCCTTCCATGCCGAATGCCTGAAGTGCCCCGTTCACCCAGCCGTTTTTGTCAAACATGAGCCGGAAGAACACCACCGCTGACGCTGCCGGGACTGCCATGGGGATGAGGAAGCCGCTCTTTAGCAGCCCGCTCACCCTGAGTACCTGCCCCGCCAGCACTGCTGTCAGAAGGGACAGTCCGAGGAGCAGAGGCAGACAGATACACAGGAACCTCGCCGTATTCTTAACCGCCATGCAAAACGCCTCGTTTCCAAGCACCGCCTCATAGTTTGCCAGTCCCACGAACCCGGTTCCCGACGCCCGGAAAAAAGAGCGACGGATCACATCCAGGAAGGGAAGGAATACAAACCCGCCCGTTCCCAGAAGGCTGGGAATCAGGAACAGAAGTCCCTTCCACTGTTTTTTATTCCTGTTCCGCCAGATAAGTATCCACCTTCTGTGCGATATTTTTCGCTGCCTCATCAGCTCCTGCGCTTCCTTCCATAAAACTGTCTGCCTCTTCCTGATAGATGTTCCACACGATCCGGTTCTGTTCCATCGGTGTATCCAGAGTCCGGCACAGTTCCGTAAACGCGCGCACTTCTTCTTCCTCCGGATAGGAAGCGACCAGTTCCATATCTATGCCGTCCTCTCCCGACACCGCTACCGAAGCCGCAAAGTTCCCGGAAGCCGCAGCCGCCTCCTGTACCTTTCCGTCCAGTGCGGACAGAAGGACAGGAAATCCGTCGATCAGTGCCGCTGACTGTATCTCATCCGAAAACAGATATTTCACAAACTCCTCCGCCAGTTCCTTTTGTCCGGAGGCGCTGTTGATTCCCACAGTCCCCAGAGGATGGTACATGTTCCGTACTGTCTCCGGCTCCAGTCCCGCCTGCCTCATCACCGCATAAGGAACCATCATGGATGACAGGCTTCCCACATCCGTGGTCCCCACCGCATCCGCATTGCTCATCACATCCAGTCCGTCTTCATTTGCCGCAAACGGGGAGGCAAGTCCCACACTGTCTTCCGCCAGATAGGAGACGTCCCCCTCTTCTCCGGAGTTTTCCGCAATCTTCTCCACTGTCAGGAGCAGTTTTTCCAGTGCCTGTGTATCGATCTTTCCGTCCTCTCCCATGACCTCATCCTGATAGAGGATAAAGAGCATGTCACGGATATAGCTGCTCTTTGCAGGGCCGAAGATATCCGCATCCGGATTCTTCTCAAGATACGCGGTCAGGCTGTCAAGACTATCAAGGGCATGCTCCGTATCCTGGTTTCCAAACATGAGGGGCACACTGAACTTTACCGGCAGCCCGTAGATCTTTCCGTCGCTCTGTACTATGTTCTCCATGATGGTTTCCAGATAATCCGCCGAATCCGCAATCTCCCCGTAAAGATCTGTCAGATCCTCAAGCATTCCCTTTTCTATGTAAGAATCCGCCGGGAGCCCGTCCAGCATAAGAACGTCCGCGCCATTTCCGCTCAGCAGTTCCGTATTCAGCGTCCGGATATCCTCCGTTGTCACTTCATTTCCGGATTTTCCCAGAGAGTTGAACTCTACCTGCACATCAGGATTCTCCTTCTGGAACTGAGTGATCGCCTGCTGCACAGTATCACTTTTGGTCAGCCCGAAAACAGTGAGGGTCTGTTCCGGCACAGACGGCACATCCTCGTCATAGACATAATGCTCCATGCTGTATGCACCGCTGTCTGTCTGCGAATAAAGTGCAAGGAACTCCCCGTCCCCCATCGGGACCATGCCGTTGACCGTATTGAGCGGAGAACCCATAGCACCGCTGTTCCCGTCCATGATGACCTCTTCGATATCATTTCCATTCTGCATCCTGCTGATGCCGTCCGCGGAAATCTGATACCAGTCCTCACCGACCGCTGCCAGAGCATATCCGTTTTCAGTAGAACAGTCTGTATTCAGGCTTCCGACCTCTTCCATAGACGCGCTGTCATAGATCGTGTACTCTCCCTCTCCCGTGGCAAAGGCGATCTTTCCGTCTTCTCCCTGAAACAGCATCTTCTGAGATTGGGATGAAACGAGACTTAACTCAGCAGGGACCTCCAGGAGAGTTTCATCCGTCTCTCCATCCACTGCCAGGACCATTCCCTGCATCAGATCCATCAGCCAGTAATTTCCGGAAGGATCCACCGCTATGTCATATACAAGCGGATATCCGTACGCTGCTTCCGTCTCCAGATAAGAGAGTTCTACTTTCTCTCCCTCGCCGGCTTCCGCCTGATCCGCCGCCTGACGGGTCAGTGTACACTGCATTGTATCATTGTCCACTGTCATGACATACTGCATCCCGTCCGCCGTCTCCTCCGCATCTTCAAAAGTGACCGCCTCCCCTGTCACCAGGCTCTTTGTCCACGTCAGTTCAGTCCGTTCCCAGGCGCCGTCTCTGTATTCGTACCGGATGACCTGGGTGCCGTCGCTGGCGAAGAGCAGAGGATTGCCTTCCCCGGATCTTGTAAAGTTTACTGCCTGTTCCGTATCAGAGAGAGGAAGTTCCATATCTTCCTTTACATATCTTCCCTTCCCGGAGGCGCTGCCCTCTCCTTCCGTCCCGGAACTGCATCCCGAGACCATTCCTGCGGCAAGCACTCCCGCCAGGATCATTACTGTGATCTTCTTCATACTATGTCAAAACCTCCTGCATCATTTTCTGTTTTATAACTATACCGGACAAATCTCAAAAAATCTTTTAAGACAGACACAGATTTTTAAAGATTTCTTTGAGATTTGTCTGGTATACTGTTTCTGCTGGAGGTAATGTATTATGCATATATTGATCATTGAAGACGACCGGGAGCTGTGTCAGGCGCTGAGTCTGCAGCTCGCCGCAAACAGTTATACCGTCGACTGCTGCCATACCGGGACCGAGGCGCTCTACTGCGCGATGAAGGATTCCTATGACCTGATCCTTCTGGACCGGATGCTGCCGGAGATCGACGGACTCTCCATCCTCCGCTCTCTGAGGAAAAATAAAATCTCTGCCCCCGTTATCCTCACCACCGCTCTGGACGCTGTCAGCGACCGGATCGACGGACTGGACGCCGGAGCGGACGACTATCTGGTAAAGCCATATGACACAGAAGAACTTCTGGCACGGATCCGGGCTCTCATAAGACGCCCCCGCGCCTACCAGGAAAATGACGCCGCTCTTTCCTATAAAGATATCGCCATGAATGCAGATACCCGTACTCTTTCACTCCTCGCTCCGCCCCCAGGACCTGACGGTCAGGTCCAGCTCTCCAGAAGAGAAGCCCTGCTCATGGAATTTTTCCTCCGGAATCCGGAGAAGACACTGAACCGGGAGCAGATCTTCATAAGAGTCTGGGGACCGGACGGCGCAGTGGAGGACGGCAACCTGGATACCTATATCTATTTCTGCCGCAAGCATCTTAGAAATCTGAAAAGCCGTGTACAGATCTCTACTGTACACGGCACCGGATACCGAATGGAGTGATAACATGTTTCCAAAACTTCGAAAAAAACTGATCTTTGTCTATACCACAAGCACCGGACTGATCCTGTCTCTAGTGCTTGCTCTCGCATTCTGCTTCTACACATCCTCCGTCTCACGACAGCAGGAAGCTGCTTTCCAGAATCATCTGTTTACCCTGAGCAGCAGGTTCCAGAGTGATTCCTCCTTCTCTGACTCCGAGCTTGCCCGGCTGGAACTGCAGAATCATCTCCTCATCGCCATCGAGGAAAACGGACATCCCCTTTTCTTCTCCGGCGCATACGGCACTCCCACCTCCCGGAGCATCCTCACCTCCCGCGCCGAATCCGCGGCCCGTGAGGAAGGGATCAACACCTCCGCCGCCCCGGTCTCCTCAGAAATAACAGTGAGCCCTCTCCTTCATATCAAAGGGGAACAGAATGATTCCTACCTTGCCTCCGTGTTGATCGCCCGGCAGGAGAACGGATATAAAAAGCTGATCCTCCTTTTCGATGAGACCGGAACCCGTACAGGGCTTCTCATAGCCGGGCTTCTCTACCTTCTCATAGACGCTGCCGGAATCCTGCTCCTCTTCCTGATCGGCCGCCGTTTTGTAAGACACGCCCTGATACCGTCAGAAGAGAATTTTACCAGACAACAGGAATTCGTCGCCGCCGCATCCCACGAACTGCGCTCTCCTCTGGCCGTCATCCGTGCCAGTGCCTCCGCCATTCCAGGGGCCCCGGAACACAGCGGCAAACTCATCCGCACGATCCTGAAGGAATGTCAGCGGGGAAGCTCCCTGATCAAGAGTCTGCTCCTTCTCGCCTCCGCGGACAGCCATACTCTGAGCATCCAGAAGACATGCTTCGAGATCGACGAGCTCCTCCTGAACCTTCTGGAGCTTTACGAGCCTCTTTTCCACTCGCGAAACGGACGCCTTCTCCTTGAACTGCCGGAGGAGCCCCTCCCCTGTGTATACGTGGACCCGGATCTGTGCCGTCAGATCCTGACCATCCTGCTGGACAATGCGGCGGCCTATGGCCTGCGGCAGGATTTCTCAGAAGGAACCGACTCCGGATCCATCCCTATGCAGCCGACAAACGCACCGGCTGCCGGAACGAACGCCGGAAAGATCATCCTGAAAGCCGCAAACAGAGGAAACACGATATTTCTCAGCGTGAAGGATTACGGTCCCGGACTGAACAGCGAGGAGAAAGAGAGGATCTTCGACCGCTTTTACCGTGCGGAAGGCTCCCGCAGCGACAAGGAACATTTCGGGCTCGGCCTCTCCATCGCATCCGACCTTGCTAAAGTCCAGGAAATCCCCCTCTCCGTCAGCGATACCGAGGGCGGCGGATGTACGTTCACTCTTCAAATCCCGACAGAACAGCTCTGAATCAACAGATCACCGGAAAGGCACAAAGGCTCATCCCGGGATTGTAAACGGTCGCCGATGAAAAAAGAAAGACCGCTGTATGCACAACGCCGGCATACAACGGTCTTTCTCTTTTTGGACTACTCCATCTCATATTTGGTAAAATACTGATGTGCCATTTCTTCGTCCTCTCCATTGATGATAAGGCGCATCGGCAGCCCCAGCTTGATTGACATCAGTCCCAGGAGCGATTTTCCGTCAATACGGAAATTCCTGTTTGCCATATCGGTTACATCAATATCTGACTTCATCTTCTGGCATGTGTTGCAAAAACTCATCAACTGACCTGACGTCACAAATTTGATTTTTTTCTCAACCATCTCTCTGATCCTCCCGTGTAAAGCAGTCATCCTTACTCCTCTGTACCGCTTCCTTATGAACCCGGTCTGTATCCTTCCCCGCCCAGGCTCACACTAACGTAGTATAAAACAATCAAATGAAATGAGCAAGTCAAAAATTTAATTTTTACGAAATCTTAATATCGGCGCTGTATCACGCGGTTTCTCCTGCCCCGGCACTTCTGGCCGCCCCACAGGCTGCCTCCTCGCAGCACTTTGACAGCACCGCCTTCATCCCGAATCTTTCCTGTGCGATCCGCCTAAGGTGCCGGTTTTTCCGAAATCCGTTTCCCGACAGGATCAGCGTCTCTGCAGACAGTTCTGCGCCGCGCACCATCACCTTATACATCCCGTAAAGTTCCTCCGCCATCCCGTCAAGAAATCCACAGATCAGATTTCCGGGAGTGAAGTTATCCACATCAATCCCCTCGATTTTCCCCCGCTTCATGGGCTCTTCCCTCGTCCCCGAAAAAGTGGTCGTCACCCTGAGCCCCTTTTCCCGAACCGTTTCTTTCATTCTCTGATCCATCAGGCGTTCCATCACTGTATAGTGATCTGTCTCTTTCATCCCGGCAGCTTCAGAGTAAAACCGGAAGAAGCGCTCCAGCATGGCATAGGCTCTTCCGCCACACAGAGATGCACCCACAAGCAGGTATTTTCCCGGAAGAAATGGTCTCGCCTCGATCCCATGTCCTTCAAAAAATATATCTGAGCACACAGAGACCTGTCCGCCCGTTCCCATATTCAGAAGAACTGCATGGTCAATATCATCCACTGCTCCCAGAAATCCAGCCTGATTGTCACCAATCGCCAGGCTGACCGTTCTCCCCCGGTATCTGCCCAGCGACGCAAATTCATCTGAAGTTTCCGGAAGGAGTTCCTCCCGAATCCCCTCATCCCGGATAATTTCCCGCATAAAGCTTCTCTCGCATACATCAAACATGCCAAGCGACGCCGCATTACTGCTGTGCATGAATGGTTCTTTCCTTCCTGTCATCTTCATACCGATATAATCCATGATCGTACAGATCTTCACCGCCCTTTCCGGAACCAGACCTGCTTTCTGATTATACAGATGTGTTGCCAGACCATATCCCGGATAGATCCGGATCCCATATGTATCTGAAAGGATCTCACAAATACTTTTCCCATCGAAACAGGGAATCACTCCCCGTTCATCCTGCCAGGTATACAGAGGTCCAATGCACTCACCCGTGCGATCCACATACACGATCCCGTGCATCTGCCCTGTCAGACCAATCCTGTCGATTTCCTCATACTCATCCAGAAGCTCGTCCGCAAGACCAAAAACCTTCACGCAGATCTTCCCCGGATCCTGGATCTTTTCCCAGGACTTGTCTGTCCGGATAAAGCTGTCATTGGATACGGTGCGGGTGGTGAGGACTGTATTTGCTGCAAGGTCAATGACCGCGGCACTGATGGTCGTGGTTCCGATATCGATTCCAAGGGATTTCATAGTACTCCTCCTAGTATAATAATGGTGTAGTCATTAATGACTACGGG
>DWUT01000250.1 GCA_019120615.1 Candidatus Mediterraneibacter norfolkensis | reverse complement strand
TCATCGTCGAACAGACTCTGCGCAAGGGCTTTTGCAAGTTCGGTCTTACCGACTCCGGTAGGTCCGAGGAACAGGAAGGATCCGATCGGTTTCGTCGGATCTTTGATCCCTGCTTTGGAGCGGATGATCGCCTCTGTGACGAGCTCCACGCCTTCATCCTGTCCGATGACACGTTTATGCAGTTCATCAGCAAGATGGAGTGTCTTGCTTCTCTCACTCTCGTTGAGCTTTGCCACCGGGATTCCGGTCCAGCGGGATACGATCCTTGCGATCTCGTCGTCTGTCACGGCTTCATGGACAAGGGACAGGTCTTTCTCCTTTACCTTCTCCTCCTCTTCCTCCAGCTGTTTCTGGAGCTGAGGCAGTCTGCCGTACTGGAGTTCCGCCGCTTTATTCAGATCATATTCTCTCTGTGCCTTCTGGATATCCTTGTTGACCTGCTCGATCTCCTCACGGATCTTCTGGACACGTTCAACGGATTTCTTCTCATTCTCCCACTGTACTTTCTTGCCTGCATACTCTTCTCTAAGGTCTGCAAGTTCTTCCTGGAGATGCTCCAGACGCTCTTTGCTCAGTCGGTCTTCCTCTTTCTTGAGGGCTTCCTCCTCAATCTCAAGCTGCATCACACGCCTTCTCAGCTCATCCAGCTCTGTCGGCATGGAATCCAGCTCTGTCTTGATCAGAGCGCAGGCTTCATCTACCAGGTCGATAGCCTTATCCGGCAGGAACCGATCAGAGATATAACGGTGTGAGAGCGTAGCGGCTGCAACAAGCGCACTGTCTGTGATCTTCACACCATGGAACACTTCGTACCGCTCCTTCAGACCTCGCAGGATCGAGATGGCATCCTCCACGCTGGGCTCATCCACCATGACCGGCTGGAAACGACGTTCCAGAGCAGCATCCTTTTCAATATACTGACGGTACTCATCAAGAGTAGTTGCACCGATACAGTGCAGTTCACCTCTGGCAAGCATTGGCTTCAGCATATTTCCTGCATCCATGGCGCCGTCCGTCTTTCCGGCTCCTACGATAGTATGGAGCTCATCGATGAACAGGATGATCTTTCCTTCGCTGTTCTTCACTTCCTCAAGAACGGCTTTCAGACGCTCCTCAAACTCGCCTCGGTATTTTGCACCGGCGACAAGGGCTCCCATATCCAGGGAGAAGATTGTCTTCTCTTTCAGTCCTTCCGGCACATCGCCGCTGACGATACGCTGCGCCAGACCTTCTACGACCGCGGTCTTTCCTACACCGGGTTCACCGATGAGAACCGGGTTGTTCTTTGTCTTACGCGAAAGGATACGGATCACATTCCGGATCTCCTCGTCACGCCCGATGACCGGATCCAGTTTCTGCTCTCTTGCGCGTTCCACCAGATCCTGACCATATTTATTCAGTGTGTCATAAGTTGCTTCCGGATTGTCGCTTGTCACCCTCTGGTTTCCTCTGACCGTAGAAAGAGCCTGGAGGAATCCCTCCCGGCTGATGCCAAATTCACGGAAGATCTGTTTCATATCCCGGCTTGCATATTTTAAAAGCGCCAGGAAAAGATGTTCAACGGAAACGTATTCGTCTCCCATCTGTTTTGCTTCGTCTTCTGCGTGGATCAGGACATTGTTGAGATCCTGTCCCACGTATGCCTGTCCGCCCTGTACCTTCGGGCGTTTCCCTATAGCCTGCTCCACTCTGTCGATGAAGAGCTGGCCCTGTATACTCATTTTTTCCAACAGCTTCAGGATCAGACTGTCATCCTGTGTCAGCAGGGCATAGAGCAGATGCTCCTGGGCCAGTTCCTGGTTACCGTTGTCCGCTGCGATCTTTTCACAGTTCTGTACTGCCTGCAGCGAATTCTGTGTAAATTTATTGATATTCATGGTCATCCCTCCTTGCTAACCACTACTTGTTTTCGTGTTCTAGTAGCAATATAGCAAAAGTTGTTAGCCACGTCAAGGGTCGAGTGCTAATTTCTTAAATTTAAGTATGGAAAAAGTGGTTGCTCTCCAGAAGAATAACCACTTTTCGTGTGAAATATCAAATTGACATATTAAACTATTTATCGATCACAACATTGCCGTTTTCATCTAACAGCGGTGTAATCCCGGAGACGCCTATGCCTATTGAAAGCAGGTAATTCACCCCTGTAACTGTGTCAACCACAATCTGTATTGCTCCAAATCCCAATGTCTGTTCTTCTTTAACCTGAAATCGCTTTGCTTTTTTCTCAAACATTTTTCTGACCTCTTCTTAATTTTTCTATTTTTGCCGGAACGATCGTCTGTCATTCAAAATATGAAATGATAATACTACTCCTTCAGATTTTTCAAGGCTGACGGATTATTCTCCAGGATCGCGCCGACAGTGGGGCAGCTTTCTAACTCTGAACAGTCTCCGCAAGTAGCAACGCCCTTTTTCAGTGCGCACTGGCGGATCCCACACAGACTCTCGCAGAATACGGTTTTCACGCCCTCAACACGGCACCCCTGACAGTTAATATGTTCCGGAAGGATGGGCGCATTATTTAATTCAGCCCACAACTTTGCGGTTTTTTCCCGCAGTTTCTGGTCGTCATTGATCGTTGCAAGATATGCATCGCATTGTTCACAATCCAGCCCGCAATATCCGATCATATTTTTCATAGAATCCCTCCTAAACTGATTTTTTCTGCATCTTCTCCACAAATTTTCTGACCACAGACTCATCTACTTCCAGTTCATCTGCGATCATACTGATGGATTTACCTTTAATCAGTTTTTTCTGTATTTGTTCTGTCAAAAGTCCTTCTCTTCCTTTTTCCTCCACAAGGTCACTCAGATTGCACATTTGGTTCAGCTCCTTTCCCATTTCATCTTCCATCGGTATATGGAATTCTTCCTCCAGCGCTTTTATCTTTTTCTCCGGTTTCATTTCAGATGACAAAAGCACATTCAGCATCTGTGTCAGCCGGTTTCCCTTTCCTGTCCGGGGATTCAGGCAGATCATGAACACAGATAATTTATCATACGTTTCCTTTGCGTCCGGGATACCCGGGATTTTATCCTTCTTTGTAATTGAATACTCAGATATGGCATTGCCTATATGATCCGGACAGTTCATGCAGATCCAGATACTGTATACCTTTTTTATATTGTCATAATCGCTTCCCGAAAATTCTGTCCCTTTCTGGGCTGAAATCATTCTCGAACCGTAATATATGCCTCTTCCCGGGATCGCATAACCAGGATAAAAGTCTTTCTGGGCTTCTACATTGACTATCATCTTCACTTTCTCTCTTTTCTTTGGAAGATAAACAGAGAATCGGATATCAAAATATATGTCTCCCTCTCCCGGTATTTTGTCTGCTCCATCATCTCCAACGATCCGTTCCGGTTCCGGAGTATTTGTCTTTCCCGGAGAAACCCGTACTCTGGAAATCTGAACATCATTTCCAATACACTTTTTGATCTGCCGGATACTCATATCCTCAAATTCTTCCACCGTATACTTCAGTATCCATGCCAGTATCACTCTGTTTGCCAGCACTCTCTTGCACTGAGCATCGTACTGAATTTTTCCTGCCGCCAGACCGATATCTCCGGCAAGTTCATTTCTCATAGGCTTCTTCCTTTCCTCATTATATCGAATCTTTTCACTTGTTACAAGCGGTTGATCCTGCCCCTGAAAACGGAGCAAAGAACTTCCAGAATATCTGACGGAGTAAGATATGGCGAGATGCCTTCCGTCTGAAATTGGATTTATCGTATCACATCAGGGAAAAACACGCAAGGACAATTATTTTCACCTGAAATGATTTTTTTAATTACCCTACAACTGGCTTTTTCGTTCGAGTGGTACTATAATAGCATCTGAGCTGACTATCCTGGCTTTTGTCGTTTTTCTGTTTTGTACGGAGACCATGGTAATCGCCGCAGCATAAAATATAACATGCAATAATTATCTGGATTTAAATATGAGCCGCGTCCCCGCGGCAGAACGGAGGCATATATGAACTTTTCACAGATTGCGAAACTGCAGGAAATGAAGAAACGGATGGATACGTTCCGGCGGAACCACCCCAAGTTTCCCATGTTTTTAGACGCCGTAAACCGGAATGCACTGGAGGAGGGAACTGTCATTGAGATCAATGTGACCTCGCCGGACGGGAAACGATATGAGACAAACCTGAAGCTCAACCGGGATGATCTGGATTTTCTTCGTGCAATGGGAGAGATCACGCCGCACTGACCTGCGTCAAAAGGTCTTATTCGAAGTGAAAAGGGGCATGCGCCATATCATCACGAGCGCATGCCTCCTTCTTATGTAATATTTCTTCTGATGCTTTTATTTCTTCTCTTTGATATTCATCACAAGCATCTGCAGCCGGTTCTCGATATTGGCAAAGCTGACATCCGGGTCATAATCCAGCGGCAGGATCTGCGCGTCCGGATATTTCTCCTTCAGCTTCTTAGAGATTCCCCGCCCCACTACATGGTTCGGCAGACATCCGAAAGGCTGCAGGATGACAAAGGTACGGCACCCTTTCTCCGCATGGTGCAGGATTTCGCCCGGGATCAGGATCCCCTCTCCTGCGTCAAAAGTATGCGGGATAATGGGATTGCTCTCTTTTGCCAGGTCTTCGATCCTTGCCGGCTTCTCATAAAGCGGATGTTCTGAAGCGATCCGGTCGGTCAGATCGTGCGCCATCTTAAAGAACTGATCCGCGGTGCGGAACCATATTTTCTTCCCAAGAGGACGGTTCAGATGGTAGTCCCTGATCTGACTGTCCTGATAGAAATAGGTCTTCTGGATCACATCTGTCATCCTCGCCTCAATGATCTCAAATCCGTTCTTCTCCAGATATTCCTCAATGTCATGGTTTGCACCGGGATGGAAATTCAGGAGGTATTCACCCACGATCAGCACCTGGGGCCTTGGCTCGGATCTGTCGTAGGGAATTTCCTTCATGATCCGGATCGCCTTTTTGAATCCGCTTTTTGCTCCGCGGATACCGGATTGCTGCATTCCGTTTATCACTTCATCCATTGCCTGTTCAAACGCCCGGTCAGCGCTTCCCGGCTCCAGCTCATAAGGCCGGATCTTCCGGAGCAGTTCTTCCAGAACATCGATCATCGGCAGACCGTAAGCAATACGCGCTCCGGACAGCATATTCATACGAAATCCCGGATGAATATCATGATAATCCTCGTCATCATTGGTCAGGATCGGAACATTCTTGTATCCTGCATCATCCAGTGCTTTCCGAAGAAGCGCGCTGTAATGAGTCAGACGGCAGTCTCCGATATATTTTGCCATACCGACAGCCGTATTCTCCACATCGTACTCCCCACTGTTTAATGCAGCCAGTATCTCTCCTATGACGATCTGAGCCGGGAAACAGATATCGTTGTGCACATATCGTTTTCCCATTTTGATCGCTTCCTCACGTCCCAGTTCCAGAGGAACCGCGCGGACTCCCTGGGCGCTGAATACAGCTGCCATAAGACGGCTGAAGGCATGAGATGTATTTGGGATCAGAACAGTCTTTACTTTTCTGTCTGCCTTTTCAAACTTGACCGGATAGGGATCCTGAAGCTTATGTACCTCCGTTTTTCTTCCCTGCTCCCTGCGCATGATGATCGTTTCCAGGAAAGACCGCACACGGATACGAAGCGGTCCCTGAATATCACTCTCATCCACCTTCAGGATAAGAGGCGTCTTCCCCGAGATCTCATTCATCATACGGACGATCTCGTCTGACAGGTAGGCATCATGTCCGCAGCCGAAACTTACGATCTGGACATATTCCAGACTTTCTTTCTCCGCTGCCATGATCGCGGAGGAGAGCATCCTTGCATGAAAGTTGTTTACAACATCCAGACGGCTCATGCTCAGATCTTCTTCCTCTGTCCCCGGCAGAGAATCCGCCGTCAGGACCGGAATCCCCATTCCTGTGAACATTTCCGGAAGTTCGTGATTGACCAGGGAATCATTCTGATAAGGCCTGGACGCCAGGACAACCGCGAATTTTCCTGATTCTTCCACCTGTTTGAGGACTTCAGCGCCTTTTTTCTTCAGGTCCGCATGGAACAGATCCTGTGCCTGATTTCCCGCCTGGACCGCTCTTTTTGTCTCCTCTGCAGGAATCTGAAATTTTTCTTCCATATAATGTACGAGCTGGCGCTCCTGATCCTCCTGGGTGTACCAGTGGAAAAGCGGAGCATCATATGGAATCCCCCACATCTTCTCGGGATTGTCGGAATTTCCGATAACCAGAGGATATCCCTTTACCACCGCGCACATGGACTGGCTGGTCTTTTCCGTATTCTCGGAAGGAACCGTAGTGACCGCCGGCATGAAGATCCGGTCCACGCCTTTCTGCGCCAGGTTCCGGATATGACCATGGACCAGTTTCGCAGGAAAGCATACCGTGTCCGACGTCACTGCGGACAGTCCGCTCTCATAGATCTTCCTTGTGCTGGGATCGGAAAGCGTCACATGGAATCCAAGGGTACGCAGGAATGTCCTCCAGAAAGGCATTGTCTCCCAGAATGCGAGCACTCTCGGGATACCGATCGTAATGTCACGCTTCTTCAACGGCTCCGGATGGGAATATTTCCTCAGGAGCAGTTTCTCTCTTGTACGGAAAAGGTTCGGCACGGAATTTGCCTTCTGCACCGTGTCCTTCAGTTTCTTTTTCACTTCCGAATCTCCCGGATCTCCCAGAATTTCTCCCCGCTCACAGCGGTTGTTGGTAATCCAGGAATTCCCGTTGGAGAAAGTAAGGATGGTACGCTTACAGTGGTTGGTGCAGAACGGGCATGGCGCGTTTGCTTCCTGTCGGTAGGAAAATCCGTCCAGATCATTCAGGCTGATGAATGTCCGGTTTTCCGGATTCTTTTTGAACCGTTCCCTGGTGATCAGCGCGATACCGATCGCTCCCATCAGCCCCGGATACGGAGCCCGGATCACTTCTTTTCCAATATACTCTTCCATTGCGCGGAGCACAGCGTCATTGGCAAATGTTCCTCCCTGAACAACGATCCGATCCCCCAGGGAATCCACATTTGAAAGGCGGATCACTTTTGTAAACACGTTCTCTATGATAGAACGGCAGAGTCCCGCCATGATATCCTCCGCCCTTCTCCCGTTCCTCTGCTCGGTAATGATACTGCTGTTCATAAACACCGTGCACCGGCTTCCCAGGACCGCCGGATTCTTCGAAGAAAATGCCGCGTTCGCGATCTCTTTTGCGGAGATGTTAAGAGAAGACGCGAAATTCTCCAGAAAGGAGCCGCACCCGGAGGAGCAGGCTTCATTTACCAGGATATTGGTGATGATACCGCGGTCCAGCCACATGGCTTTCATATCCTGTCCGCCGATATCCAGGATGAATGTCGCATCCTTCACATATTTTTCTGCTGCCCTGGCGTGGGCAACCGTCTCCACAGTATGATACTCTGCCTGGAATGCCTTGGCAAAAAGCATTTCCCCGTATCCGGTCGTCCCGGCTGCGAGAATATGAAGGCTTGCGCCTGCTTTTTTATACTGCTCACGCATCTCAATGAGAGCTCTGCGGGCAACGTAGAGGGGTTCTCCTTCATTGGGTGCGTAAAAGGACCAGAGGATCTCCTCCTGATCGTCCATAAGCACGAACTTTGTGGTTGTACTTCCGGAGTCAATTCCAAGATAGGCGTACACCTGTTCTCCAGGCACCGGCTTTTTCCAGTCCATAGGTGGTTTCGCATGACGTTTTTCAAACGCCTCCCGTTCCTCTTTTGAAGCGAAAAACGGCTTCGAGTCATTTTTCTCCGTCTCTCTGTCCCGGAAGAACTCATCCTGCATCCGCGCCATAAGTTCAGAAGGCAGGACAGCATCCGCCCGTTCGCTGAACATTGCATCCAGTGAAACAGCAGCCCCCATCGCCACCATCAGTTCCGGATGAGGCGGGAT
>DWUT01000024.1 GCA_019120615.1 Candidatus Mediterraneibacter norfolkensis | reverse complement strand
GCTTTCTTTCATGTTTTAGCTGGCGTGGGTGTGAAAAGTAACAAAAAAGGATCTGAAATGCAGAGAAAATACCGGGAAATGTTGACTCTGTCGAACCATCGTCGTATTATAAATGTGTACGCAAAAATGTGTCCGCGCTAAGCGGAAACATAAACTAATATAAGGAAGATCTTTTCGAAAAGGAGGAGCTGAATAACTATGGATTACGGAAAAGAATCTTTAAAAATGCACTATGATCTGAAAGGTAAGATCGAGATCAAGACCAGAGCGGCGGTGGACTCAAAGGAGGCGCTAAGCCTTGCATATACGCCGGGTGTTGCGACCCCGTGTCTGGAGATACAGAAGGATGTTCATAAGAGTTTTGACCTGACAAGACGCTGGAACACAGTTGCGGTCGTTACAGATGGAACGGCTGTTCTGGGACTGGGAGATATCGGACCGGAGGCAGGTATGCCGGTTATGGAAGGGAAGTGCGTACTGTTCAAGGCATTTGGCGATGTGGACGCGATCCCGCTCTGTGTACGTTCCAAAGACGTGGATGACATCGTGAAGACAGTAAGCCTTCTTGCAGGAAGCTTCGGAGGTATCAATCTGGAGGATATATCAGCTCCGAGATGCTTCGAGATCGAGAAGAGATTAAAAGAATGCTGTGATATTCCGGTATTCCATGACGACCAGCATGGAACGGCGGTCATCACCCTCGCAGGACTGATCAATGCGCTGAAGCTGGTAGGAAAGAAGATCGAGGATGTGAAGATCGTTACATCGGGAGCAGGAGCTGCCGGAATCGCGATCATCAGACTACTGATGGCAATGGGACTGAAAAACGTCATCATGACCGACCGTAAAGGTGCGATCTACGAGGGAAGAGAAGGTCTGAACCCGATCAAGGAAGAGATGGCGAAGATTACGAACTTCAACCATGAGAAAGGCTCCCTTGCAGATGTGATCAAGGGCGCGGACGTATTTATCGGAGTTTCCGCTCCGGGGACTCTGACAGGCGATATGGTCCGTACAATGGCGGACAAGCCGATCATCTTTGCATGCGCTAATCCGACGCCGGAGATTTTCCCGGATGAGGCGAAGGCTGCAGGTGCGGCGGTTGTCTCCACAGGACGTTCTGATTATCCAAATCAGGTGAACAACGTACTCTGCTTCCCGGGAATCTTCCGTGGAGCTCTGGATGTACAGGCTTCTGACATCAACGATGAGATGAAGATCGCGGCGGCCTACGCGATCGCAGGACTGGTAAGCGATGAGGAACTGAACGCAGACTACATCCTGCCGGCAGCATTTGATCCGCGCGTAAAGGACGCGGTTGCGAAGGCTACTGCAGAAGCTGCGGTCAAGAGCGGAGTTGCAAGGATTCGGACAGAGAAATAATGAGATTTTATAATGCAGGGCGCTATGGCAGTTTCAGACCATAGAGCCCTGTGGTGTTTTCCGGACGAAAACAGTGCAAAGCAAAGGTCTGTGTGTTAGAATAAAATCAGATATTTGAACAAACAGAAAAGGAAGGTAATTATCATGAAAAAAGAAGTATTGGATTTTGTAACAGAGAAGACCCGTGAGATGATGGGGGCATTCTCCTGCAGCAGAGAGGCAAAGGAAGCTGGACAGGCATGGCTCAATGCAGTCGGAACGGAGAAAGAGGCTGAGATGACGAAAGCATACATTGCGGAACTTGAACAAGACATCATGCCGGTAGACAGTCTGATCGCGTTTGCAGAGACAGAGGCGGGGGCAAAGGTGTTTGGCGGCCCGGAGGCTGCGAAGGGTGTGGCGGCTCACGGAAGAGAGATCAAGGCGGCAGGCGGGAAATACTGTGACTGCCCGGCGTGCGCGGCGGCGGAAGCAATCCTGGCGAAGAAGGATGAGATGCTGTAAAGTTGCGAGGAGCATACTGAAAAGGAGGGGTACCGTTTGCCGTATATTGCAAAACCGAGACCGTGTTTTCTGGATGGAATGGAGAAGTATCAAGTCATACATGGCCGTCAGGTATATAAGTCGGAGGATAAATATTACACCTGGGACGAATTTCATGGAGAGATTGAAGTGTTTAATAAGCGGGGGAAGCACATTATGGTATTGGATGCACAGGGAAATTACATAAAAGATGCTGTCAGAGGGAGGATGATCAATGTATAATAAAACATTTATTCAGAGTTGTTTGGATGGAGAGGCAACATTGTTTGATCTGGATGAGTATATTGATTACTGGCATGAGCATGAGACGGGTCTAACACTGCGGGAGTTTCTGGGATTAACTCCCTATGAATATCAGGAGTGGGGAAAAAACAGTGACAGCATCTTTCGCGATATACTAAGATGCCGGATAGAGGGGATCGATCTGGAAAAGTATACTTATATGGATGAGGAAGACAGGATTGCAGCGAGGTCATATGATGAAGAGGCGATAGAACAGCTGAGAAAGGAAAAGGATGAATAGATTTTCCGCAATACGAAGACTGGCAGATAAAACGGCAGAAAAGTATTCCCTTGAGCCACCGGTTGATGTTGAAAGCGTCTTTGACGAACTGGGTATCACGATTGAGGAGGAGGAGAATCAGTATGGTATTGAAGCCTATTCCTCACTTAAAGGGAAGATCCGTGTCGTTATGAATACGGAGTTTACATATGCTCCCAGGAGGAGATTTACGCTGGCGCATGAACTGGGGCATATTATCATTCCCTGGCACAACGGAGACACGAAGTGTATTGCAGGCAACAATAATTATACGAGGATAGCCGGAAAAAAGTATCTGGATACACAGGAACTGGAAGCAAATATTTTTGCATCGGAAATACTCATGCCCATTGAGTGGCTGAAGGAAAAGATATCAGAGAACAGGGGGACATTTAAAGATTTGATAAAAAATGTTGCCTCGGAGGCGAAAACTTCTATTATGGCGACTTTTTTTGCACTTGAGCAGGCGATGCCCAGCGGTAATGTGTTTTTTGTCAGACGGGAAAATGCTGAGTATCATCAGATATTTTGCAGCAAAAATACGTGTACGGTTAATTTGAGTTATTATCCGGAGGAAAATATGAAATTCCTCGATATGATCTGTGAGGAAATAGAAGAGTTTTCAATCGGCAGTTATAAGGTGGTTTATTATCATATTCTTGAATGCCCGGGGAAGAATGTTATAAAAGAAATATATCAGGAAAACGGGGGAAGTGTGGAGCTTCTTCTTTACCAGATTTCCCGTGGACACAGTTTAAAGACTGTTCCGTTTCTCGATGTCGTGCTGGATGAAATATCGAAGAGCAGTTATGTGGCATTTATAATCTGCGGGGATGATTTTATAAAGGCGATATGTGATTATAAGAGCCCTGTGAAGATGTTTTACAGAAGACTTCAGTGCACAGAATTATGTAATGTCGCAGAGGCCTATGGATTTAACTATGAAGAGATAGAACTGGAGGAAGAATTTCGGATCGTATACATAGAAGAAAAGTATTTTACTATACCATACGTTGAGAAGTGTGATCCTAATCAGCTCCTGAAAAAAATCATGAAAGAACTGTACGAAGACGAAAAGGAAAGAAGGCATGTCCTGCAGAGCATAAACGGAATTATGGCAAGTGTCAACAGTATGCACAGTCGTGATAACAGAGAGGTACTCTATAATTGGGCGAAATATCGTTTCCTTACAGATGAAAACTTAGCCGGGTTTGGAAAACATAGATATTTTGAAAAATATCTGGTGAATAAGATTGATAAGATGATTGCCATGCGGCAAAAATAAAAGACAGGTTTAAAAGTGAAAGAAGAGGATTTTTACATATGATAACAGTAACGGAATACCGGGGACATATCAGAAACTGGGAGGAACTCTGCGAGCGTCTGGAACTTCCTCTGGATCTGACAAGAGAAGAGCGGGAGGAACGGATCCTGGTCAGAGCCTACGAGACATGGGGATACGAGATGGCGGACCATATGTACGGGATGTTCGCGTTCGCTCTTTGGGATGACGAGGAGAAAAAGCTGTTCTGTCTGAGAGATCATTTCGGTACAAAGCCGTTCTACTATTATGAGACGGAGAACGGAAAACTTCTTTACGGGACCATGATCCGACAGATCATGGATCAGCCGGGGTTCAAAAAAGAACTGAACGAAGAGATGCTGCAGATTTATCTCAGCCTGACTTATGTGGCGGGAGAGAATACATTTTTCCGCGGGCTGAAGAAGCTGATGCCGGGGCATTATCTGATCTGGCAGGATGGGAAGCAGCAGGTGGAGCGCTACTGGACGCCCACATTCCATCCGGATGAGAGCAGGACTCTGGAGGAGTGGGCGGATGAGATCCATACGACCATCCAGGAGATCATGCCGGAGGTGAAGACGGACGACGAGACGGCGGAATCCTTCCTGTCGGGCGGAGTGGATTCGTCCTATGTGCTGGCGATGTCAGATGCGCAGATGACGGACTCCTGCGGTTATGATGAACCCCGCTTTGACGAGTCCGGGCTGGCAAAGCAGACGGCGGATATCCTGGGAAGGCAGAACTCCAGATGCCTGATCACACCGGAGGAGTATTTTGAGATTGTTCCTTATGTGATGTACAACATGGAGCAGCCCTTGGGCGACGCATCTGCGATCGCCTTCACTATCGCCTGCAACGCCACGGCGAAGCACACGAAGCTGTGTTATTCCGGCGAGGGGGCGGACGAGTTCTTCGGCGGATACAACATGTATCGCAATGCGGAGAGATACGGGGATAATCTGAAGACCTTCTATGTGGGCAACACGAACATTATGAAGGAGGACGAGAAGAAACGTATCCTGAAGAAATATGACCCTGATGTGCTTCCGATCGAGCTGGTGCAGCACATTTACGAGGAGACAGAGGGACTTGACCCGCTGACAAAGATGTCAGATGTAGATATCCAGATCTGGCTGGAAGGCGACATCTACCTGAATGTGGACAAGATGAGCACGGCGGCAGGGCTTGAGATCCGGATGCCTCTCACGGACAGAAGGATCTTTGATATCGCATCAAGGATGCCGGCAAGGTTCAAGGTAAACGAGGAGCAGAACAAGGTGGCCTTCCGCACGGCGGCGGAGAAAGTCCTGCCGGAGGAGATCGCGTTCCGCAAAAAGCTGGGATTCATCGTGCCGATCCGTATCTGGATGGCGGACGAGAGATACAACGGGGATGTGCGCAGGCTGTTCCACAGTGAGATCGCGGAGATATTTTTCAATGTCGATGAGATTAACGGGATCTTTGATGAATATGTGGGAGGTAACTCAGATAACTGGAGAAAAGTGTGGACGATCTATACCTTCCTTGTATGGTATGAGGAATATTTTGTGAAAAGATAGACTTGTCTGGAATCAAGGATAGCAGGGCTGGAACATATGAAAGAAATAGTCATTGGCATATGTGATGATCTTCCAGAAGCAGTTGAAGAACTGGGAGATATTCTTTCAAAGGGCTTGAAAGAAAAAGGATATGCATACTGATCGATGCCTGCAGCCGGAA
>DWUT01000249.1 GCA_019120615.1 Candidatus Mediterraneibacter norfolkensis | reverse complement strand
CTTGCACCAGTAAGATTAGCGCCATGCTCGGCACACATAAAAAGACCTATAGTCCGAAAACAGATTCGGACTATAGGTCTTGCCTGACGATAATCATATTTCAGTAACAAGCCTTTTCATGTATCCTCTTTTCAACGAAAAATATGATAACAAAGATCTGTCAATTTGTCCAGAACAATACTAGACAAAAAACTTTTCCAATTTTTGTCAGGTTTTCACAAATCGTTTACATTCCCTTTTTTCCCGCATTTTCCTAAACTCTGAGGACTGCCAGGAAGGATCATTCGTAACTCCAAAACACCGTGATCTTATTATGTTCCCCATCCTCTGTGTAAGTATAACTTACACTGCCCAGACCATAGTAGGAGACCAGATTCTGTGCCGCCTGGGGAAGGAGCTCATTGATCACTGTATCTCTAGCTTCCCCATAGACAGAAGCATTGGAAAATTTGCATACAAAGCTTTCTTCTCCTGCATAAACACTGTCGTTCATCTTCTGCAGGAGTTCATAGGAGTCAAAGCTTTCATAATACATCCCGTTCATACGGTAGTAGTTCAGATCATCTGAGTTGCACTCCGGGTAATCCACCTCATCCCACTGCACATGGTCCACCATGATCTCCGCATCCGTGCAGCAAAGATAGTCATAATTTATACTGCCGGAAGGCATATTCTCTCCGCTCTCCGCCTGAAGGAACACCGGATCGCCGAAGGTGGTGTCCATCTGGTAATACGTTCCGTCACAGTTCACGATATTCCACGCGTGTGCCCCCTGTCCTTCTATATCCCCAATGACATAAATACAGGGAATTCCCATCTGTTTCAGCAGATACTGCGCCATCCGGGAATACCCCGCGCATACTGACCTCTTTCCCACCATGGAGCTGTAGATGTTCTGGTTATCCGGCGCATTTACGTCATACTCCACCGTATTCACAACATACTCAAAGACATATTTGACCTTCTCATAATCCGAAGCGCCGCTGTCGATTCCGGAAATGCACTCCTGTGCCGACGCGTCGATCTGCGACTGACGCTCCTCCTTCTCCTGCACGGAACAGGTATATCCTGGTATCAGATCCGTATACGTGTCATAGATCGTAAGGTTTGTATTTCCCGCACACCAGAAAAGCTCCGGCCGGTCATAGAGAAGATATTCATAGATTTTTCCCATATCATCCTCTATGGTGGCATGGATCCGTATCGTCTCCTCCATGCTGTTTACGCCCTGAAGTATCTCCCGGTAGATCGTCTGCTCCCGCTCTGTAAGCTGCTGATAATAGAAACCATCCGCAGTCTCTTCCTCCTGGATCGTCAGCTCCGGAAACTCTGTCTGCTGTTCCGATACCTGTTCCAGCACCTGCTCCGATACCTGTCCTGCCGTCTCTTCCGCCGTCTGCAGGAACCTGGGCCAGAAACGCTGTGCGGACAGGGCAGCCCCACCCGCCAGTGCCAGAATGAGTACCAGCCCCGCTATTTTCGGAAATATCCTCTTTTTCCGTTTTCTCTTTCTTCTCGCCATGGTTCTCCTCTCTGTATCCGTAATATCAGATTCTTTGTCAGTGTTCTTCTCTTCCTCAGGTCAGTTCCGCGATCCTGGAGACGCCCACGTAGATCTCTGAGATCTTATACCATGTTTTATAATCCACCACGCCCGTCACAGGAAGGCCGAAGACAGACTGGATCTTTTCCACCGCCGCGGCGGTTGCAGGACCGTATATCCCGTCCGGGTTGATCCTGGGTATGGCGGGATATGCTCCTGCGATCACATTGATCTCCTCCTGCATCTGCCTGACCTTCTCGCCCCGGGATCCCTGCTCCAGATTGCTTCCCGGCCAGGACGCTGGTATCCCGGAGATCTCCTGTGCCGTATTGATATACATATCGTCCCCGTAATAGTAACGAAGGATCTCTATGGGGCTGAATCCCTGATCCCCCAGTTCCTTGGCCCCCCACTGGGTCATCCAGTTCGGACAGGTCACCCTTTTCCCGTCGCAGTACTGGGTCAGGATGGGCTGACGCACATTGGGCCTGGAGAGATAGTTTGAGAAAAGTTCATCCACGATGACCGAGATGGACTCGTAGATATTCCGCTCCGGGATCCACTTGTGGTCAAAAGCAGTGGAGGATGTGATCGTAAAATCATATCCTTTATTTCTGTACCACTCAGTGTAGACCCTGTTCAACGTGAACGACATGATCGCCAGCACATTGGCTCGGATCGTATTCGCCGGCCAGGTTGCGTAAATCTCGCTGGACGCCACATTCTTGATATAGTCTTTGTACTTTACATAGTAGTTAGTCGCCGTACTGTCCCGCGGGGATCCGTCATGGACCACGATGTATTCCGGGATTACCACACGGCTCAGGACAATCTCTCCGCTCTCATTGACCGGTTTGATCTCCTCCTCCGCAATCTTGGGCGGATAATCCCCGTACAGGGTATGTGCGGGGATTACAAAGACCTCTTCTTCCTCCTGACCGTTGTCACTTGGACGCATCCTGACATTCTGGATTGCCTTTGTGTTTGCCAGGATCTCCGTCCCTGCGATACTGACCGGCTCAAAACCGGGCGCGCTGATATCCAGCGTATATTCCGAGTAGGGCTGTCTCTCATTGTTACGGTCCAGACTCCACTCCTCCGGCGGAGCGTTCAGCTCAATGGTTTCTGTCTGGCCGGAGGAATCTGTGGTTAGTCTCTCCAGAGTGCTCTCCGGAACTCCGGTGTAGGAAATGGAGATCACCGCGTTCGTGACCGGGTAAGAGGTCACGGAGGATACGATATTGATCTGGAGCTTTCCTTTTTCGGAAGCCTCATCCTGCATTGCTCTTATTTCACTCATAATTAAATGCCTCTGCATATGATCATTTCTTTAATATATATGCAGAGGCAGCTGTTTAGAACAACTATAAGATCAGAACAGTCTCAGAATATCGTTGTACATGACGACCACCATCAGCACCATCAGAAGGGCAAATCCCGCAAAATGGACCATTCCCTCCTTCTCCGGCGGGATACGCTTGCGGCGCACCGCCTCCACGATAAGAAAGACAAGGCGTCCTCCGTCCAGAGCCGGGATCGGAAGCAGGTTCATGACGCCTAAGTTGGCAGATATGAACACACCGAAATTCATCAGATTCAGGATCACCATCAGAAGCCCTGACGGCGCGGCCGCCTGGTATACACTGTCCACCGCGCTCACGATTCCCACGGGTCCTGACATATCCCGGATCCCCACCTGACCGGTCACCAGCATCCGCAGACTGTCGATGGCGTAGGTGATCCAGTATCTCACTGTGTAGACTCCGTATTCCAGGGAGCCCAGAACCCCGGTCTCCACGGAACCGCTGCTGATAACGCCCAGTTTCGAGGAAGTGTCTCCCTCCAGCTGACGTGCCTCCAGCACTGCCGTGTACTCTTCACCGTCCCGCTCATACACCACTTCCAGCGTCGTCTCATTGGGATGGGTGAGCGTATAGAGACTGATATCGTTCCAGATGTAGACCCGCCTTCCGTTGATCTCCCTGATCTCATCGCCGGCCTGCATCCCCTGTTCTTCCGCAGAGTAACCCTCGCTCACACCGCTGATCGTTGTGGGCTGGTATCCCACGAACAGAATGATGATCACGCTCATGATCCATGCCAGGATCAGATTGAACACCGGTCCCGCAGCTATGACGGAGATCCTCGCCCAGACGGATTTGCTGTTAAAGCTCCCCTCTGACATATCATCCGCGTCGTCTTCTCCCATCATGCAGGCGCCGCCGAAAGGAAGGAGCTTGATGCAGAATTTTGTGCCGCCAATCTCCTTCCCCACCAGCGTCGGCCCAAGTCCCAGTGAAAATTCATCCACCCGGATACCATTGGCCTTTGCCAGGAGAAAATGTCCCAGCTCATGAAAGATGATGATAAAGCTGAATAGTATGATCGCTATAATAATCCCCATTGATTACCACCTGTTTTTAATAAATTCATATGTTTCCTGTTCGGTCTTTAGTATCTCTTCCACCGTCGGATCCGGAATATTTTTATGTGCCTCCATACACGCCTGTATGATCTCCGGGATCTGAAGATACTTTATCTTCCTGTCAAGGAACATGGCCACCGCGAACTCATTTGCCGCGTTGAGGACAGTCGGAAGGGATCCTCCCCGGCGTCCTGCCTCAAAGGCAAGCTTCAGTCCGTAAAAGGTCTCCATATCCGGTTTCTCGAATGTGATCTGTGACAGTGTCCCGAAATCCAGTCTGTCTCCGGGCAGGTATCTGCGCTCCGGATAATACAGGGCATACTGGATCGGAAGCTTCATATCCGGCGTTCCAAGCTGTGCGATGACCGCCCCGTCCTCATATTCCACCATGGAATGAATGATGCTCTGGGGCTGCACGACGACCTGGATCTGATCCACCGTGACCCCGAAGAGCCATTTTGCCTCGATCACTTCCAGGCCTTTGTTCACCATGGTGGAGGAATCGATGGTGATCTTCCTCCCCATCTCCCAGTTCGGATGTTTCAGCGCATCCTCCACCTGGATATTCTCCAGTTCCTCTCTTTTCTTTCCCCGGAAAGGTCCGCCGGAGGCAGTCAGGAGAATCTTGTGCAGAGCCTTTCTCTGCCCTCCCTGGAAAGACTGGAAGATGGCGCTGTGCTCACTGTCCACCGGAAGAATGGACACGCCGCATTCTTTTGCCAGAGGCATGATGATATGACCTGCTGTGACCAGGGTCTCCTTGTTCGCAAGGGCAATATCCTTTCCCGCGCGGATCGCTTCAATAGTGGGGCGGATACCGATCATCCCGACGATCGCCGTTACCAGGATTTCCGACTCCGGTACTGCCGCCACCTCAAGAAGGCCGTCCATACCGTATACCACGCGCACATTCATGTCGCCCAGGCGGCTTTTTAACTCTGCCGCCCGCTCTTCTTTCCAAACAGCGGCAAGCTTTGGTCTGAACTCCCGGATCTGCTGCTCCAGCAGATCGATATTGTTTCCAGCAGCCAGAGCCACTACTTCCAGATCCCCGTTCGTCCTTACGATCTCCAGAGTCTGAGTCCCGATGGATCCTGTGGAACCAAGTATTGCGATTTTCTTCATATATGTTTCCCTCTTCTTCTCTCGAATAATCTCTTTATTGCGATCAGACATGGACTCAAAGCAGGATCGCAAGATAGTAGATGATCGGCGCAGTGACGATCACACTGTCAAACCGGTCCAGGATCCCGCCGTGTCCGGGGATCAGTTTTCCGTAGTCTTTGATGTTGTGATATCTCTTGATCGCGGAAGCCGCCAGATCTCCTACCTGGGAGATTGCTCCTCCCACTGCCCCGATGACAGCAAAGGACAGTGTGTTCACACCGGCGTCCCCCCAGTAATTGATCGCCAGAGCGTAAAGTACTCCGATCAGAGCTGCTCCCAGGATACCGCCAATGCCACCTTCCACGGATTTCTTCGGGCTCAATATCGGAGCCATCTTATGCCTTCCGATGAGCATCCCCACACAGTAAGCGCAGGTATCGCATCCCCATGCACAGACAAAGACAAGCCAGACTGTAAACACGCCTCCCGGCAGGATCCTGGTCTGGTAGATGTAGGAGAGCATCACCGCCACATAGAAAACGCCGAAAAAAGCCGCCATGATCTGCTGCGTGTTATATTTCGGATAGGCAAACACGATCACAGCCATCTGACAGATCAGATGGCCCAGAAAGAGCATCATGAACCAGTCCACTGTATCCCCCGGGAGGATCGGTTTAAAGTAGAGAAGGCCGTAATAGAGCACTGCGAAGACATAGCCGACGATCCCCGGCGCCTTTCTCTCGATCGCAAACACCTTGTACAATTCTGTCAGTCCGATCAGGCTGATGGCAAGCAGAACAAGAAAGAGAAGATTTCCGCCTGTTATCAGGGTGACCAGCGCGATGATCACCAGTAGTATTCCGCTTAACAGCCGTGTTTTAAACATGATCTATTCCTCCTCCACTCCGCCGAAACGTCTGTGCCTGTGGTTGTATTCCTCCACTGCTTTTACCAGTTCTTCTTTTGTAAAATCAGGCCAGGGCACATCCGTGAAATAAAACTCCGAGTATGCCAGCTGCCAGAGCAGATAGTTGGAAAGCCGCTGTTCTCCGCTGGTCCGGATCATCAGATCCGGATCCGGGATCCCGTGAGTATCCAGGTAAGACTCATACACTGTCTCATCGATCTTTGACGGATCCAGCTTTCCGGCTGCGCAGTCCTCTGCCATCCTTTTTGCCGCTCTTGTCAGTTCATCCCGGCTTCCGTAGTTCAGGGCAATGGTGAAATTCAGGCCGCCGTTGTTCACAGTCGCTTCCTCCAGCTCCTTGATCCTGCTTTTGATATCCTCATCCAGAGTTTTGATATCTCCGATCACGCGGATCTTCATATCATTTTTCGCCGCCGTTTTCAGGCAGGACTTCATATAATTGCGGAGCAGCTTCATCAGCGCGTCCACCTCGCCCTTTGGACGGTTCCAGTTCTCTGTGGAGAAGGCGTACACGGTAAGGTATTTTATCCCCATCCTCCAGGCTTCCTCACAGATCCGCTCCACGTTCTTGCTCCCCTGAGCATGACCGTAATTTCTCGGCATCCCTTTTCCCTTTGCCCAGCGGCCGTTTCCGTCCAGGATGATCGCTATATGCTGCGGTACTTTCATTTTCTATCCCTCTCTCATTTTTATTCTGCTGTCAGAGCAAAAGGGAGCCTGAAAAAAGCCCCCTTTCTGTTTTGTGCGATAAGCCCGGCAAGCAGCTGCCATGCTTGCACGAGCAGCTGTTTGCCGGGCACGGACAGCGAACAGCAGTGCTGTGAGCTGTCCGCGGTATCGCGGCGGATAGGCGAAGGGAATCTTCCCCTATCCGATCCTCTCTTTCTATACTGTCATGATTTCTTTTGACTTCGCTTCGACCATCTTGTCGATCTTCTCGATATACTTGTCTGTGATCTTCTGAAGTCCGTCTTCCAGATCCTTGATGCCGTCCTCTGATATCTCGGTTCCCTTCAGTTTCTTAAATGCCACGTTTCCATCGCGGCGGATATTGCGGACAGCCACCTTTGCCGCCTCGCCCTTCTTCTTTACATCCTTTGCCAGCTCTTTTCTGCGCTCCTCCGTCAGTTCCGGGAATACCAGCCGGATCGAGGATCCGTCGTTGGTCGGGTTGATCCCGATATCCGATGTAAGGATCGCTTTCTCGATCGCCTTTAACATGCTTTTCTCCCAGGGCTGGATCTGGATCATCCTGGCCTCGGGAACCGAAACATTCGCCACCTGCTGAATCGGAGTGGGCGCTCCATAGTAATCTACCACGATCTTGTCCAGCACATGGGGATTGGCGCGTCCCGCACGGATCGTCACGAGCTCAGAATCAAGATTATTGATCGTCTTCGTCATCTTATTATCATATACAACTAATTTCTCATCCATACCAGAGTCCTCCTAAACTGTCACTTTTGTTCCTGTGAAATTTCCGCTCATAGTCCTGGCAATGCTGTTCTCTTCGTTCAGCCCGAACACGAGCATAGGCATCTTATTTTCCAGACAGAGGATCGATGCTGTCAGATCCACTGCCGCCAGCTTTTTGTCGATCACTTCCTGGATCGAAACTTCATCGTACTTGACCGCCTCCGGGTTGACCTTCGGATCGCTGTCGTAGATCCCGTCGATGGCCTTGGCAAGAAGCATCGCGTCCGCCTCGATCTCAATGGCGCGGAGCACAGCCCCTGTATCCGTTGAGAAGTACGGATGTCCTGTTCCGCCGGCAAAGAAGATCACCTTCCCCGACTCCAGCGCTTCCACCGCCGCGTCCTTTGAAAACAACGTTGTGAACGCGCCGCACACAAAAGGAGTGAACACCTCTGTCTTCATTCCCACATGGCGGAAGATATCCGACACGTAGATACAGTTCATCACCGTTGCGAGCATCCCGATCTGGTCCGCCTTCGTCCGGTCTATCGTCTCGCTTGTCCTCCCGCGCCAGAAGTTTCCTCCCCCGGTCACGATCGCCACCTGGATGCCGTCATCAACCAGCTTTTTTACCTGCTGCGCCACACCGATGCAGGTCTCCTCGTCGAATCCGGTCTTCTTCTCTCCTGCCAGTGCCTCTCCGCTCAGTTTAAGCAAAATTCTCTTCATGTCTGCAGTACTCCTTTGATTTACTAACTAAATTGAAGTATAACATAAGTTTTCCAATTTGTCATGTATATATCCTGCATCTCTCTCATCCGTCATCACCGTCAGCCTGTCCCCTGCCTGGAGTATGGTCTTTCCCCTGGGAATGAGTTCCTTTCCGTCCCTCTCAAGGGAGACGATGAGACATCTGGAGGGCCAGTGGATCTCCATGACTTTCCGCCCTTCCAGCACAGATCCGCCCATGATCGCAAACTCGCTCAGCACCTTCTGTCCGCCGGCAGTCTGTCTCTTCGCACCCTGTCCTTCCAGGATCCTCCCCAGAAGGCTCTCATAGATAGGCTCGGATCGAAGGAGCGTCGCCGTGATGTACGCTGCCACGGAGACGATCGCAAGGGAAAGCATCTGGCTGACTGAGCCGGACATCTCGAAGAGAAGAATGATGCCGGTAATAGGAGCCCGCACGATGGCGGTGAAAAATCCGGCCATGGCGAGAAGAACGAAGTTATTGATATACATGGGATCCAGCCCGAAGATCTGCACCCCGGCCATGGCAAAGGCTCCGCCTGCCAGCGCTCCCAGGATCAGCAGCGGGAAGAAGATTCCTCCCGGAGCGCCGGAACCGAAACTGACTGCGGAAAACAGAAGCTTTACAATAAATGTGATCACGACCAGTCCCAGCGTCATCTCCCCGGCTGTCAGAGAGACGATCAGTCCGTTGCCGCTGCCAAGCACGGAAGGCATGATAAGTCCCACCACTCCTGCTGCCAGGAAGGCGATCACCAGCCGCCCTGTAACTCCGAGAAACGCCGGTTTTTTATACAGATCCTGGGCCTTGAGCATGAGACGGTTGTAAAGCGCTCCAAGGACGCCAAGGATCACACCGAGGATCAGCAGCATCCAGTAATAGTTCTGCGGCAGGGCATGTTCAATGGAAAACTGGAACACCGGGTCGATCCCGATGATATGGGAGGAGATGAAATCCGCCGTTACGGATGCTGTCATAACAGAGATCAATATATTCACGGAGAATCCTTTATGTATCTCTTCCAGGGAAAACATCATCCCTGCAAGCGGCGCGTGGAACGCAGCGGCAAGCCCGGCGCTGGCACCGCAGGTCATCAGATATTTTTCTTCCGTCTTTCCACGGTCCAGCAGACGCGATACACCCTGTCCCGTCATTGCTCCCAGCTGGATCGACGGGCCTTCCCTTCCCAGCGAGAGACCTCCAAGGATACACAGGAAACCTCCCAGAAATTTTGCCGGCAGCACCCTCTTCCACTTCTGGGAAAGCTTGCCGAGGATCTCTCCCTCCACCTGAGGGATTCCGCTCCCGGAGATCATGGGTTCCAGTTTCACCAGTCTTCCCACAATCACCGCCATCAGGACCAGAACGGCCATCCATCCCAGGATCCGGAGCGGATCCTTTCCGATAAATCCTAGGATCTCACACAGCGCATTCCCCGCAAAGGTCAGCGCCAGCCGGTAGAGCAGCACGACCAGCCCGGCTGCTGCCCCCACCAGAAGTCCTTCTCCGATCAGGATGACCGGGAAGCGCTCTGCTCTCCGTATCGTATGGGATATATCTTTTTTCATAATCCATGCCCCTTTCTTTTTCCCCGGAGACTTTTTCTCTTACAAATGGATCAGCAGGGAAAACAGAACTGTGATGATCCCGCAGATCCCGATAGCGAGTCCGCTCATAGCGCCTTCTACTTCTCCGATCTCAATGGCTTTCGAAGTTCCAACAGCGTGGCTGGATGCGCCGATCGCCAGTCCCGCAGCCACCGGATCTGTGACATGGAATATTTTGATAAGGAGAGGGGCGAAGATCCCGCCCAGAATCCCCGTTCCGATCACCGCCACCACAGTGATGGGGACCACGCCGCCCGCCGGCTCCGCGATGCTCACCGCGATCGGCGTGGTCACGGATTTCGGGATGAGAGACACTGTCAGGCTGTCATCCAGGCCGAACAGTCTGCACATCACGTAGACACTTGTCATGGATGCCGCAGATCCGGCGCTGCACCCCACCAGGATAGGCAGCCAGTATTCCTTCAGGACCTGTCTCTTTGTATAGATCGCCACGGCAAGACATGCCGTGGCCGGAGCCAGGAACATGTTGATGATCTCTCCGCCCACATTGTAGGATTCATAGGGGATGTCAAAAATCACCAGTACACCTGATGTCAGGACTATGGCGATGATCAGCGGGTTGCACACCGGCGTCTTCAGCTTCCGGTTCAGTTTTACCCCGATCCCGAAAGTAATCACGCTCAGGGCAACTCCGAAATAAGGTGATTCAAAAAGTTCTTTCAAGATTTTTCCTCCTTACGTATCACTTTTTCTTCTTTCTGAGCAGATACATGGTGAAACGGACTGTATAAGCTGTCACCGCAAATGTAACGACAGTGGACACCACGCAGATGACGATGAGTTGTACCAGCGCATTTTTCAGGATATCTGTATAGTTGATGATGCTCACCCCTGCCGGGATGAAAAAGAACGCCATATTTTCCAGGAGAAAATCTGACTTTTCCTGGATATGCTCTATCTTCAGGATTCCGACCGCAAGACACAGAAACAGCAGGATCATGCCGATGATGCTCGCCGGGAAAACACCCGGGGAGATCTTCTCGATGACCATACTGATCCAGCAGACGGAAAATATGATGCCTATCTGTTTTATGATCTTCATTTTCTCTTTCCTTTTATATATAGTGTAATGTAACATCCGGCAGGAAGACCGTCTCACCTTCCCGGACGTCCACATGATAAAATACCATTCTGATATAAGTATGTCAACGGATATGATTTTACTTGACAATCGTTACTATATGATTTATGATACAAATGTTTTCACACTTTAAACAACTAAAATTTTACAGTGTGAAGTTAAAATCAAGAAATTTTATCAATATATTTTTGGAGGATTACAGAAATGATCATTGTACTGAAACCGCACACGACCGAAGAAAATATAACACGTGTGGAAAATCTTGTCAAAAAACGCGGGCTGGACACTCACGTTGTCCGCGGTACCGAGATGACGATCATTGGCTGTATCGGAGATACGACACTGATCGATCCGCGCCAGTTTGAGGTGGACAGCTGTGTTGACAAAGTCATGCATGTCCAGGAACCATATAAGCTTGCCAACCGTGCTTTCCACCCGGAGGATTCTGTAGTAGACGTCTCCGGTGTAAAGATCGGCGGAGGGCATCTTGGACTGATCGCAGGTCCCTGCTCTGTAGAGTCTTTCGAGCAGGTACTCGAGATCGCGAAAGCTGCAAAAGAATCCGGAGCGAACCTGCTCCGCGGCGGCGCGTTCAAACCCAGGACCAGCCCCTACTCTTTCCAGGGACTCGGGCTGGAGGGACTGGATATCCTCTGCGCGGTAAAAGAGGAGGTCGGTCTCCCCATTGTGACAGAGCTCATGTCTCCGCAGTATCTCGATATCTTCAACGAGAAAGTGGACCTGATCCAGATCGGCGCCCGCAATATGCAGAACTTCGACCTGCTCAAACAGTTAGGTCAGGTCGATCGCCCTATCCTTCTCAAGCGCGGTCTCAACGCCACCTATGAAGAATGGATCATGTCCGCAGAGTATATTATGGCTGCCGGAAATGAGAATGTCATCCTCTGCGAGAGAGGGATCCGTACTTTCGAGACCTTCACAAGGAACACCCTGGATCTTCAGAGCATCCCCGTGCTCCGTAAGAAAACTCATCTTCCTGTCATGGTAGATCCCAGCCATGCAGGCGGAAAATGGTGGCTGGTAGAGCCGATGGCAAAAGCCGCTGTCGCTGCCGGCGCTGACGGGCTCATGATCGAAGTCCACAACGATCCGGAATGTGCGTTGTGCGACGGAGCTCAGTCCCTGAAACCGGAGAAATATGATGCACTTCTCAAACAGGTACGGCAAATTGCTGAAGTTGTAGGAAAGATTCTGTAAATTTCTTTAAAAGGTGCCGTGTACTTTTTAAAAAGTACCTGGCACCTTTTTAAAATATTTTCTAAAAATGAGGTATCAAAATATGAATTTGACAGTTAATTTAGCCGAAAACACCTATAATATCTATATTGAAAAGGGAATCCTCCCCAGAGCAGGGGAATATGTCAGAAAAGTTTTTAATGGGCAAAAAATCATGATAATTTCGGACGACAATGTTTTCCCATTGTACGGCGCCACGCTCATGGGCAGTCTGAATGATTATGAATGTCACACTCTCGTTCTCCCCCACGGGGAGCTGACCAAAAATTTCCGCACACTGCCCGCCGTTTATTCTGCCCTTCTGGACGCCCGTCTGTCACGCAGCGATCTGGTCATCGCCCTCGGCGGCGGCGTGATCGGAGATCTCGCCGGATTTGCCGCTGCAAGCTATCTGCGCGGGGTAAAACTGATCCAGATCCCCACATCGCTCCTGGCCCAGGTGGACTCTTCCGTGGGCGGCAAGGTAGCGGTAGATCTTCCTCAGGGGAAGAACCTGGTTGGAGCCTTCTATCATCCGAAAATGGTTCTGATCGATCCCGACGTCCTGGACACGCTTCCGCAGCACTTTATCAACGACGGAATGGGGGAAGTGATCAAATACGGCTGTATCAAGGATGCAGAACTGTTTAACTCCCTGTGTTCCCACAGTTCTTTTGAAGACCTGAAATCCGACCTCACTGATGTGATCACCAGATGTGTGGACATAAAGAGAGAAGTCGTTGAAGCCGATCAGTTTGACAAAGGAGAGCGTATGCTCCTGAACTTCGGCCATACCCTTGCCCACACCATTGAACAGCACTACAACTACGAGCGTGAGAGTCACGGCGAAGCGGTCGGGATCGGCATGTACCAGATCACAAAGATCGCAGAAGAAAAAGGTCTGACCGCTCCGGGATGTGCAGAAAAGATCAAGAAAGCCCTTGATATCTACGGACTTCCATCCCAGTGCGGCCTTCCGCTTTCCGTTCTGACCGAAGCGATCACGCTCGACAAGAAAAATCTGGACGGACATCTGAACGTTGTACTTCTCCGTGAAATCGGCGACAGCTATACCTGTCCCACAGATATAAGATTTTTCAGTCAGGATATCACTGTCTGAGATTCTACAGCACTGCCCAGGGGTCTTCTTTCCCCTCTGCTCTCAACAGGCAGCTCTCAATGGAGTGTTTCACCATGTCGCTCACTGCCTGGTCTGTATAGAACGCCATGTGCGGCGTCACGATCACATTCGGGAAGCCGCGCAGGATATACAGATCCCGTTTGCTGAGGATATCTGATTTCAGGTCATTGTAATACAGGCCGAACTCATCTTCTATCACATCCAGCCCTGCTGCTCCGACTTTTCCTGATTCGATCCCCTCGATCAGCGCCTTTGTGTCGATCAGACCGCCACGGGCCGTATTGACGATGACCACGCCGTCCTTCATCTTTTCTATTGCCGTCTTGTCGATCAGGTGGAAATTATCCTCCGTAAGAGGCATATGCAGCGTGATCAGATCACACTCCCGGAAAATGGTATCCAGATCCGCATACTGCGCATGCTCCTTTACCTCTTCATTCTCATATTTATCATAGGCATAGACCCTGCAGCCGAAGCCGGACAGATCACGGATCACAGACCTGCCGATCCTTCCTGTTCCAAGCACGCCGACTGTAAAATTCGGGAGTTCCCGTCCCTGGATCCCGGGAAGAGAGAAATCATTTACCTCTGCCCTCTGCATGATCCGCTTCATCTTCCGGATCGACATCAGCATGAGCATGACTGTATAATCCGCCACGCATTCCGGAGAATAAGACACATTGCTCACATGGATCCCGTACTTTCTCGCAGCGTCAAGATCAATGTGATCGTACCCGATCGTCCTCGTGGAGATCATCTTCACTCCCAGCTCATGAAACCGCTCCATCAGCTTAGCGTCGATCTTTGAGGTGATGATGCTTACATATTCATATCCCGCCGCAAGATGGGCGTTTTCCAGTGTAGGAGGAGCTGTACAGATCCCCAGTTCCACATGATATTCCTCCGCAAATTTCTGAAAATATTCCGCCTCGTCAAATTCTCTGTAGTCAAAAACAAAAATCTTCATCCTGATACTCCCTCGCTTTTATTTCATCGTATAGCATAATATCCTGATCCGTCCGGTATGCTTCGGTGCGTTCCTCCCTCTCTCAGAGAGGGGGCTCCGTCATATAAGCCCGTAATGCCTCAGTGCATTGGCGATCCCGTCCTCTTCCACTCTGCTGGTCACATATTCCGTATAAGGGTCAAGCACCGGAGAATGAACTCCCATGGCAATCGTATGGCAGGCATACTCAAACATGGACAGATCATTGCTGCTGTCTCCGAAGACATAAGCTCTCTCTTTCGGTATCCCCAGTTTCTTCAAAGTAAATTCACACGCCGTCGCTTTGGAATATCCCTTCTGGATCACCTCATAAGTATTCCCGCCTCGGTCAATCGCTTCCATATCTTCCTCAATATACTTCAGGAACCGCTCCAGATCACTCTTCTCATCCGCGTATATGAAAAGCTTGTCATAGATAAAACCGCCTGATTCCAGCGGCTGCTCTATCCCCATTCCTTTTCCCCGGAAATGTCTCCTTGACTGCTCCAGATTTTCAAATCTGGTCATCCGCCCTGGAAAGTAAACGTCCTCCACTCCCTCGGCAACGCCACCCAGGTTGCATCTCCCTATCTCCTCTATGATCTTCTTTCCCCGTTCCTGTGGTACAGACCGTGCAAACAGGATCTCATCACCGTATAAAAGATAGGTTCCGCACCCACACAGATATCCGTCAAACCGTACTCTCCTTACCTCGGAGGGGACGCTGCAGATCGTCCTTCCCGTGTTGATAAACAGCAGATGCCCATTCTTCTGCGCTTCTCTCAGCGCAATGATCGCGCTTTCCGGCACCATCTTCGTATCATCGCTTATGACCGTCCCGTCAATATCAAAAAATAAGACTGCTCTCTCCATCTTCTTTCTGCTCCTGTAAATCTAACTGTCGGGGCCTGAAGATATCTGCCCCTGTGAAGCTTCGAATTGCTCCCTGTACACTTTATCACTCCCGGAAACAGATGTCTACTGTGTATACTATGTAAAACAGAGATTTATCCTGCCGGATTCCCCGCACCAGTCACCCGACAGACCCAGGTGACTTCCGCAGGAATTTCCACACACAAAAATATCACGGTATACCAGAAACGGATCCTCCGTTCCCGATGCACCGTGATGTCTGCCTGTACCTGTCAATGCAGTTTATCTGCATGACTATCCAACAGCTTTTTCTCATCTTTTTCTGAAAGTCTCCACAATATCCACCATCTCCGGAGACGGATTTGAGACAACTGCCGACTGCACCACCGGACAGGGCGGATCATTCTTTACGCTTTCCACTGCCGCTGTCACCGCCGAAACATCGCCTCCCATGAAGATCAGGACATGTCCGCCGCATTTTGTATCCTTTGTCACATACTCCACATCCGCCGTCTTCAGCATGCGGTCCGTAACAATCACGCCGTTCGCATCCCCTACAACTTCCACCAGTCCATAAGCACCGTATTTCATAACCATACCTTTCCTTTCCCCGAAGGTTACCATTCACATGTAACTTCCAAAGTCTTATCTCTACTTTCCTATCGTCATCGCGATCGCCGTCTCCGTATCTTCCGAAGGAGCTGCGATTACTGTATGGGAAATGATCTTTGCCAACGGACGTGCTGTCTCCAAAGCCGCTTCCATTGCAGCCTTCACATCAGATACTGTTCCCCTCATCTTTACACAGGCGCCGGCCCCGAGACGGTTCCTCTCCACCGCCTGGATCTTCACATCCGCCGCTTTTGCCGCAGCATCAAGCGCCACAAAGCAGATGCACTCGCTGTCCAGTTCAAAGACTCCGATCGCCATCCCTGTATATTTCTCTGCCATACCTTCCTCCTGACCCTGTCCCGGAGTAAATATCCAAACGACTTTTCACACCGGAAACACTGTAATTCTCCTGTTTTACCTTCTCTTATTTTACTAAAAACATGATTGGAAATCAATCCTTCATTATCCGCTTTCTCGGTTCATATAATAGATGTAAACCAGATCAGTCAGCAGGAATATGAAAAAAGATTTTCCCAAAAAAGTATCCGCTTCTCTCAAAAGAATTTTTATCACCAGAACAGCCGCGAAAACGCTCGCCCTGTTTGCCGGAGCCTTTCTGCTCGGCACGGCAGCCGGAGCTGCAGAAGACGCACTCTCCGGAACCTCTTCTCACTCCTCTTACAGCTCCCCTGCGCTTCCCGTCTCCGCGGAAGGGAACTGGGGACTGAGCTTTCAGGAGGCGGGACAGACGCCTGTGGGGAACGCCACATTTGACGAACTGGCCCAATATGACGCCTACTATGCGGAAGACACTGACGAGAAAGTCCTCTATCTCACCTTCGACGCAGGCTATGAAAACGGAAACACAGAGCCCATTCTGGACGCCCTTGCAAAGCACAGCGTATCCGCCACATTTTTTGTAGTTGGAACATACATAGATTCTGAACCGAAACTGATAAAAAGAATGGTGGAAGAAGGTCACACTGTGGGAAACCACACCTGGCATCACCCGGATATGTCCCAGATCTCAACCATGGATTCCTTCAAAAAAGAACTTGTAGATGTGGAGGACGCCTATCGGGACGTGACCGGACAGGAAATGACGAAATTCTATCGGCCTCCTCAGGGGAAATACAATGAAGAGAATCTGAAAATGGCGCAACAACTCGGATACAAGACCTTCTTCTGGAGCCTGGCATATGTAGACTGGTACCAGGATGACCAGCCTTCCCCGGAAGAAGCCTTCGACAAGCTCCTCGGTCGGATCCATCCCGGCGCCATTGTGCTGCTGCACAGTACCTCCTCCACCAACGCGCAGATCCTGGATGAACTGCTGACAAAATGGGAGGAAATGGGATACACCATAAAACCGCTTACGGATCTGGCGGGGGAGTGAAACAGGCCGCCGGAGGGGATATGTTGACGGCAGACCCGCTCTCGCTCGGAAAACGACGCAGCGGACACATAGGAGCGCAAAAGACGCGCTCCAAGTGCCGGCGTCGTTTTACGGTCTTTCGTCAACATATCCCCTCCGGCCGGGTTGTTCCAGTCACCGCGGTAGTTCCGGGAGCGGACGGGAGAGGCACGCCCCGTAGGGGCGCTGCTCCCTGGATTTCGAAAAGCTCCCACAGAGAGTTTTCCTTCCTCCCGCAGCCAAAGCAGCCCCGAAATTCTCTTCTCCTTCCGGCCGTGAAATCATTTCTCCAAGAATTCCTTCTCCTTCCGGCCACGAAAATGCAGCAGGAAGGGATGGACTGTTGAAAGGCCGTAAAACAACGCCGGCACTTGGCGCACGTTCTTTGTGCGCCTATGTACCGCTGCGTTGTTTTCCGAGTGCAAACGTGCCTGCCAACAGTCTGTCTCTTCCTGCGGACATTCTCGCCCCCACCGGATCAGAGATTCTCCACTGCCGCCCTCTCGATCGCCAGCCCTTTTATATACCTCTCCATGAATTTCTCATAGCCTTCCACATCCCCGGGAACCGGATCCATTCCGGTGCCTTTCGTCTCGTGGAACACTTTATTTGCAAGATAGTCGGTCAGGTTCTCTCCTTCTTCCCTTCTCACAAGGTAATCCGCCAGAAGCGCGATCCCCCAGGCGCCGCCTTCGCCGGCAGTCTCCATAACGTACACAGGGGTATCGATGGCTCCGGCGAGGATCCTCTGACCCACGCCCTTTGTCTTGAACAGACCGCCGTGTCCCATCATGCGGTCCAATTTCACATTCTCCTTTTTGAGCAGGATATCCATCCCGGTCTTCAGTGCGCCGAGGGAAGTATAAAGGTTCACACGCATAAAGTTCGCAAGATTAAAGCGGCTCTCCGGTGTGCGGACGAAAAGAGGCCTGCCTTCGTCGAATCCGGTAATGTGCTCGCCCGAGAAATAGTTATACGCCAGCAGTCCGCCGCAGTCCTCGTCTCCCTCCAGCGCCTTGTTGTACAGAGTTGAGAAGAGACGGTTCATATCCACGTCGATGCCGAAGGCTTCCGCAAACTCTCTGAAGATTCCCACCCATGCGTTCAGGTCAGAGGTACAGTTGTTGCAGTGCACCATAGCCACCAGGTCTCCGGACGGCGTTGTCACAAGATCGATCTCCTCGTAGGGTTTTGTCAGATCTTTCTCCAGCACAGCCATGGCAAACACGCTGGTCCCGGCGGACACATTTCCGGTGCGCACGGCAACGCTGTTGGTCGCCGTCATCCCGGTCCCTGCATCTCCTTCCGGCGGACACAGTGGGATCCCCACCTCCAGATTTCCGTCCGGATCCAGAAGTCTTGCCCCTTCTTCTGTCAGGCAGCCGGCATCCTGACCGGCAAGAAGGACTTTGGGAAGAAGTTCCCGGATCTTCCACGGATATCCTTTGTCCGCCACAAGTTCGTCGAACTGATCCAGCATCCTAGCGTCAAAATCTTTCGCCTCGATGTTGATCGGGAACATTCCGGCAGCGTCTCCGCTTCCCAGCACTTTCTTTCCGGTCAGCTTCCAGTGGATATATCCGGAAAGGGTAGTGAAAAAGCGGACTTTATCCACATGCTCTTCTCCGTTTAAGATCGCCTGGTACAGATGTGCGATGCTCCAGCGCTGAGGAATATGGTAGGCAAAAAGCTCAGAGAGCTTTTCCGAAGCCTCACCGGTGATCGTGTTCCGCCATGTACGGAACGGCACGAGGAGTTCATCGTTTTCGTCAAATGCCAGATATCCGTGCATCATGGCGCTGACGCCCATCGCCGCGAACCGGGTCAGTTTTACCCCGTACTCCTCTTTCACATTTTTCACCAGATCCCTGTAACATCCCTGAAGTCCTGCCCAGATATCCTCCATGTCATAGGTCCAGATATGGTCCACATATTTGTTTTCCCAGTCATAACTTCCCGAAGCCACAGGCGCCTTGTCCACATCGATGAGCACCGCCTTGATCCTGGTAGAGCCCAGTTCGATCCCCAGTATGGCCTGGCCAGACGCGATCGTTTCCCTGATTTCTTCTTTTCCGCGCATCCCATGTTCCTCCTTGTCATTTTTTCTCTTTATATCGGACAGGGGAATCCCCTTTCCCTTATTCAATCTATGCGATACAACGGACAGCTCACAGCAAAGCCGTTCTACGCTCCGCTTCGGTCCGCGCTAAACGAACGTCCACTGGACGTTCAGCGCCGCTGTCCGTTGCCCGGCAAATGCCTGCTCATACTTTTACAACATGGTCTTCCTCAGTTCTTCTCCGCTCTTCTGGCTCAAATAAGCCGGAGCGATATCAAACACAGTTTTGCATCCGGACGCTCCCTCTGATGCAAGCCGGAAAGCAGCCCGGGCATATGCCACGAGCACGGATGAAGTGAACTCCGGATTGGAGTCCAGCTTCAGGCTGTACTCGATCAGATGGCTGTTTTCTTTCTCCCATCCGGTCTTTCCGCTGCGGAGGACAAATCCTCCGTGAGGGATCCCGCTGTGTTTCTCTTTCAGCTCTTCCTCGCTGATAAAATGTACTGTTGTGTCATAGTCTGAGAAATAGTTCGGCATGGTCTTGATCTCTTCCTCCGCCTTTGCCGCGTCTGCGCCTTCCTCCAGTACTACGAAACACTCTCTTGTATGTTTCTCTCTTGTTGTCAGGTCCGGATTTTCTCCGTTTCTCACCGCTTCCAGAGCGCTCTCCACCGGGATCGTGTACTGTTTCGCGTCTTTCACGCCCTCTACACGGCGAATGGCGTCAGAATGTCCCTGGCTGACTCCCTTTCCCCAGAAGGTATAATCCTTTCCTTCCGGAAGGATCGCGTTGGCATACAGCCTGTTCAGGGAAAACATTCCCGGATCCCAGCCCACGGAGATGATCCCGACTTTGCCGCCTTTCTTCGCAGCGGCGTCCACGTTTGCAAAATGTTCCGGGATCCGCGCATGAGTGTCAAAACTGTCGATCACATTGAACATCTCAGCAAACTTCGGCGTCTGCTCCGGCAGATCCGTAGCGCTTCCCCCGCAGAGGATCATCACATCGATCTTATCTTTCCATTCTGCCGCGTCATCGATCCGGCACACCGGCACTCCTTCTGTCAGGATGCTCACGTCTGACGGATCCCTGCGGGTGAACACTGCCGCAAGTTCCATATCACTGTTCTGACGGATCGCGCACTCCACGCCCCGTCCCAGATTTCCATAACCTAAAATTCCGATTCTAATACTCATTTTTCTACTCCTTTGGTATTGTTGATCACGATACACTCCAGGACCAGATCCCAAAAGGCATCGCTCCTTTTGTTATTATACCGTCCGGGGAGTAACTTTTCAACGTATTACGGGCTATTTCCAGCATGCATCAGGTCTATTTCCGGTATGCGATCTCGTTCCACCTGAGTTCATTTTTCAGGTCTCTGATCTTCGTGTCCTTATCGATATAAACCGCCTCGATGCCCATCATCGCCGCCCAGTCGCCCATCTGCTCCGCAGTCAGGTCGTAAGTGAAAGCTGTGTGATGCGCGCCTCCGCAGAGGATCCACGCTTCCGCCCCGGTATAGAGATCCGGTTCCGGAGTCCAGTACGCAGTCGCCACCGGCAGTTTCGGCATGGGCTTTTCCGTCTTTTTGCACTCCACATTGTTGATGATCAGGCGGAACCGGTCTCCCAGGTCGATCAGGGACGTGGCGATGGCCGGGCCTTCCTTCGCGGTAAATACCAGTCTCGCCGGATCCTCCCTGTCTCCCATGGAAAGCGGATTCACCTTGATGCTGATGGGACCGTCTGAGATGGACGGGCACACTTCCAGCATATGAGCCTGGAGTATCCCTTCCTTTCCAGGTACCAGATTGTATGTATAGTCCTCCATAAACGACGTTCCTTTTGCGTCTTTCATGCCTTCTGTCATGATCTTCATGATGCGGACCATGGCGGCGGTCTTCCAGTCTCCTTCTCCTCCGAAGCCGTATCCTTTCTGCATCAGCCTCTGGATCGCCAGGCCCGGAAGCTGTTTCAGACTTCCCAGATCACCGAAGTGTGTGACGATCGCCTGATAGTTTTTCTCATCCAGGAACCGCTCGAACCCGATCTCAATCTGTGCCTGCACTGCCACATGACGGCGGAACTCATCCGGATCCCTTCCCTCGAGAAGGATCTGGTAGGTATCATAATACTCGTCTACAAGAGCGTTCACCTCTCCCGCTTTTACGTCCTCTACCGCCTCGGCGATCTCATTGACCGGATATGCGTCCACTTCCCATCCGAATCTGATCTGTGCTTCCACTTTATCACCGTCTGTCACCGCAACATTTCTCATATTGTCTGCAACTCTCATGACACGGACGTGACTGCTCTCGATCACGCCCACCGCAGTGCGCATCCAGGACGCGATCTTTTTCTGCACTTTCTCGTCAGACCAGTGTCCCACGACAACTTTTCGCTCGATTCCCATCCGGGTAAAGATATGTCCGAACTCACGGCCGCCGTGAGCAGACTGGTTTTCGTTCATGAAATCCATATCGATGGTATCGTAGGGGATCTCCATATTGAACTGAGTGTGAAGGTGGAGAAGAGGCTTTCTGTACTCCTGAAGTCCCAGAATCCAGGATTTGGCCGGAGAGAACGTGTGCATCCAGGTGATGACGCCCGCGCAGTTCTCATCCATGTTTGCCTCGTTAAATGTCTTTCGGATCAGCTCGTTCGTGATCAGAGTCGGTTTCCATATCACTTCATAGGGAAGGACGCCGGACTCGTTTATTTTTTCCACAATGATCTTCGCATGCTCCGCCACATGGGCAAGGCATTCGTCGCCGTACAGGTCCTGTGATCCCGTACAGAACCAGAATTTGTAGTCTTTTCTTTTCAGCATAGTGTTTTCCTCCTTGATAAGGAAGCAGTCTGCTCCCGTTTTCTTAATATTTCTGTTTTTTCCTTTCTCGGCTGTTATGTTTTTCCGGTTTCATGTCCCGTCCCGGATCATGCGCACAGAATCTCGTATGCAGATCTCCGGCTGAAATTCCGTCGTCTCCATCTTCTGTCCATGTACGATCCGGTCTGTGATCTTGCGTGCCGCCGTGCGTCCCAGTTCTTCCACGGGATTGACCACCGAGGTAAGCGGTACGGCACAGAATTCCGCAAAAGCAGAGTTATCGATCCCAATGATCGAAATATCATCGGGGACGCCGCGCCCTGCCCCTTTCAGGATATTGACCAGCTTACAGGCAATCTCGTCATTGTAGCAGACACATGCCGTGCAATCCTGAAGCCTTCGGAGAATTTTTTCGCTTACCTCCCCGGGTTCCCGGATTTCCTCGGAATCCATCCAAATCACTCTGCTGTCCTTCACAGGGATCTCCTTCTCCATAAGAGCTCTTGTGTATCCCGCATACCTCAGTCTTCCCTGTCCGTCATCGGATTTAAACACCCCGCCGATCCTCATGTGTCCGCACTCCAGCAGGTGTTTTGCCGCCCTGTACCCTGCCATCCGGTCGTCCATGCTTACATGAGGGATGTCCAGACCGTCATACCAGCTGTTCACAAAAAGGACCGGAATCCCCGCCTTTTCAAGCTGTCTGTACAGATCCAGGTTCGGATTCGGCAGACTGCTCCTGACCGCCTCGGCAATCAGTCCGTCAATGGACCCCATTCTCACAAAATCCTGCAGTATCCTTCGCTCCTTTTCTGCCGTATTATCATTCATCGTGATCTGAAGCACATTTTCTTCCCGAGAGATCTCCGATTCCATTCCTTTGATGATCGAAGGGAAAATATAGGTATCCACATAAGTCAGCATAGCGGCAATAGTCAGCTTTTCTTCCGTCCTTCTCCGGCCTGTGGCCGCAGCGTATGTCCCGCTTCCCTTACGGCTCTCCACGATCCCGTCCCTGTTCAGGTCTTCCAGCGCCCGTCTTACCGTCTGCCGGCTGACGCCGAACCGCTCCGCAAGTTCTTTTTCAGAAGGGAGCTTTTCTCCATACCGCAGCGCTCCGCTCTCGATCCCTTCTGTGACCCAGGCTATGACTGTTTCGTATTTTTTCTGCATCCGCCGCCTCCTCTCTGTCAATATGATAAAACAATACATCTTTCAATACAATTCGCAGCATCCACAAAAATAAATTCTGATTTTTGGCAAAAAATAAGAAGATGTATTGTTTTTATTTTCAAAAATCAATACATCTTCAATCTATAGATTTTAAATTTCCTTATTCATTTTCAGCGCGGCGCTTCCGTTCCCCGTTACTGCTCCTTCACATGTACCGTAAGCTGATCATACGGGATCTCGATCCCTTCCTCGTCGAAGGTCAGCTTGATATTTTCCAGAAGCTGCCACCTGGTCGCCCAGTATTTCTCTGTCGGGACCCATGCCCTCAGCCCGATCATGACAGCGCTGTCGGCAAGAGAGTCCACAAACACCTTGATATCCTTATCCTGTATGATATCTTCATGGGATAAAAGCATGTTCTCGATCAGGCTTTTTGCCTTTCTCAGATCAGAATCATATGAGATTCCCACCTTCAGATCGAGCTGTCGCTCCGGCCTTGCCGTAACGTTTGTCAGACTGTTGTCCGTCAGGATGCCATTAGGTACGACGACAGTCTGATTGTCCACTGTCGCCATCTTCGTGTAAAAGATCTGGATCTCTTTTACCGTCCCCTCGATCCCTTCTCCCGTCACGATAATATAGTCTCCCACCGCAAACGGCTTGATGAGAAGGATAAGGATCCCGCCTGCAAAGTTTGAAAGGCTCCCCTGTAATGCCAGGCCTACAGCCACTCCTGCTGAAGCGATCAGAGCCGCAACCGAAGATGGCTCAACTCCAAACCTGGTTGCAATAGAGAAGAGAAGGATGGCGTATAAACCGAATTTCAGCAGTGAATCCACAAACTGCTGCACCCCGGTATCCGCATCTGCACGTTCCATGGACCGGCGTACCAGCTTCCGGATCCAGCTGATCACTTTGCTTCCAATAATAAAAAAGACAAATGCAAACACAACCTGAAGTCCAAACGCTACAATGTTCGGCAGGTTGTCCTGGAACATCTGGAAGAACTGGTTCACTTCCTGTCCCGCTTCCGCCGTAACCTCCGTTGCGGAGTCGATCACCTCTTCCACAGTCTGATCCGTCGTACCGGATGTGGATGTAAGGACCGTCAGATATGCCATTAACTTTCCTGCTGTTTCAAACATATTCATCTACCTCCTTGTCTGAGGGCAAGAAACGCAGAGAGGTTTCCCCTCCGGTTTCCCGCCGCACGGTGAGAATACAGGATCCGGCTGTTGCAGTGGGTACAGACGTTTGTCACTGCCATATGCTCCGGCAGGATCCCGGCTTCCCGGAAGATCAATTCATTCGCTTTCCAGAGATCCAGCTGATATTTTCCATTGTCCTTTCTGTAAAAAAGTTCCTTCCAGCACTCTTCATCAAAGTTTTCCCGGAACTTTTCGATCACCTCTTCACTTACCTCGTAGCAGTCCATACAGACCGAAGGACCCACTGCGGCAAGAATATCTTTCGGATCAGACCCAAACTGCTCCGTCATCATGTCCACTGTCTTTTTCCCGATCTTCCCGACAGTGCCGCGCCATCCGGAGTGGCTCAGCCCGATCGCCTTCTTAACCGGATCCACGAAATACAGGGGGACGCAGTCCGCATAACCGGTCACGAGACAGATTCCCGGAACATCTGTGATCAGACCGTCCACATCTGTGTAGTCCCGTTCCCTTACAATGCCTTTTCCTCTGTCTTCTTCTGTCACAAGCCGGATATTGGTAGTATGGGTCTGTTGTGAAAGGACCATATCCTCACATCTCACACCGATGGCTGCTCCGATGCGCCTGAAGTTCTCCCGCACTGCCTCCGGATCGTCTCCCCGGTCAAAACTCAGGTTCAGAGAAGCGTAGTCTCCGCGGCTTACACCGCCCAGCCTGGTGGAGAATCCATGTTTCACGATCCCTGTTTCTCTTAAGAGAGGAAATTCCAGATAAGGGGTTCCTCCCAGTCCCCGCTCGTCAAATATATGCCTGTCATCCTTATAATGAAGCCCCAGACTCATATAGCCGCCTCCCTTCTCAAATAACTTTTTTCAAGCACATTTTTCAGAAAGCGTCCCGGATATGTGTGATCTTCGTTCCCTGGATCCCGATCACATCAAACCGGCAGGGCGCGTCGTTCTTCCCATGCTCTGTCAGATAATACAGAGCCGCTCTTCGGATCCGCTGCTGTTTCCGCGCGTCCACCGCCTCGAGCGGATCTCCTTTTGTTCCGTCCGAACGGTACTTCACTTCACAGAATACCAGATACTCCCCGTCTCTGGCAACTATATCTATCTCTGCGCTCCTGCATCTGTAATTGTATTCCAGTATCGTCCACCCCATCTGTTCCAGATAGAATCCGGCCGCCCGCTCATAATCCGTGCCTGTCTGCCGTCTGTTCCTTTTCTCCGGCATATTTCCTCACCCTCTCACACATTTACAAAATGACCGATAAAAGAAAGCCGGTGTATGGGAGTCGGTCCCAGCTTCTTCAGCGCCTCGATATGCTCCTTTGAACCGTATCCCTTGTTCTGGGCGAACCCGTATCCCGGCAGGATCTCGTCATACTGCACCATTACTCTGTCCCTTGTCACTTTTGCGATGATACTTGCCGCTGCGATAGACACGCTCTTCGCATCGCCCTTGATAATGGGGATCTGAGGGATCACCATATCCGGAATCGTCACCGCGTCGTTGAGCAGGATCTCCGGAGCTGTCGAAAGGGATGCCACCGCCTGGCGCATCGCCTCATAGGTTGCCTGGAGGATATTGATCTCGTCGATCCTTGCCGGGGAAGCCATGCCGACTCCGACGGCCGCCGCCTTCTCCATGATCTCGTCATAGAGTTCCTCCCTCCTTGCGGCTGACAGTTTTTTTGAATCATTCAGATAAAGGATCTCGCAGTCTTTTGGCAGGATCACAGCCCCCGCCACCACCGGACCTGCAAGAGGTCCTCTCCCCGCCTCATCGATTCCGCAGATATAAGTGTACTCTTCATATTTTCTCTCATAAGCTCTCATCTCATACAGCCGCTCCCTCTCACGGGCAAGCGCCGCCTGTTTTTTCCTGCAGCCGGCGATCAGGTTCTGCACGCCCTGGCGGCTGTCAGAAGCATACGCGCCGCAGAGAACATCCCATTCGTTCTCTGCGGCACGATCAAATTCCTTTTTTATCTCAGCTATACTTTTACTCATGCTTTATCACTCCGAACTCCGAAAGAGGCCAGATCCGTATCCAGGCGCGCCCGAGGAGATCCTTCCTGTGGATCACTCCCACGTTGGCCGCTCTGCTGTCCTGGCTGTTATTTCTGTTATCACCGAGGACAAAATATTCATCGTCCCCCAGTGTGATCGGCTCCTCTGCGATCCCCGGATCCAGCATCACTTCATTTCCATAATGCTCGTCCAGCTGCTCCCCGTCTATGTAGACATAACCGTCAACAACCTGGACCGTCTCTCCCGGGAGACCGATAATCCTCTTGATATAATAGGTATTCTCCTCATACTGATAGGGGAATACGACAATATCGTATCTCTTCGGATCCCGGAACCGGTAGGAAATCTTATCTACGATAAGCTGATCTCCGTCCGAGAGCGTCGTCTCCATGGAAGATCCGCTCACCTGTGTCCTCTGGCCCACAAAGGTGATGATCACCCAGGCAAGCCCGACTATGATAATAATATATACGATCCAGCCCATAAGCTCTTTTAAAATGCTTTTCATCTGCTCAGTCCTTCTTTCTACTGCTGCTGTGCTTTTTCAGGCGTCTCAAGGGTGATCCTCCCCAGATTGCCGTTTCGGAAATCATCCAGCAGGATCGACGCGGCCTTCTCCGTGTCATATCCGCTCCCCTTTGCAAGGCAGTGCCGGCTCTCGGCGATCATCCCCAGAGTTTCGTAGGGATCTTCCGATGCCTCGATCCTGTATTTCCCGTCCAGTACCCCGGGATAAGCACGGTTCAGAAACCTGATCAGCTCCGCCGCAAGTTCTTCTGTCTGAAGGATCTCATCCTTGATCGATCCGATAAAAGCAAGCTTCAGTCCCACTTCCTGATCCTCAAACTTCGGCCAGAGGATTCCCGGCGTGTCCAGCAGCTCCACGTTTTTGTTCAGGCGGATCCACTGTTTTCCCTTTGTGACTCCCGGCTTGTTCCCTGTCTTTGCACATGCCTTTCCCGCAAGCGCATTGATAAATGTGGATTTTCCCACATTGGGGATCCCTACCACCATCGCGCGCACAGGGCGGTTCAGGATGCCTCTCTTTCTGTCCCGTTCCGTCTTCTCCCGGCATGCCTCCTGGATAACAGACTGGATGGACTTGATCCCGCCCCCCTTTTTTGAGTTTACCTTGACTGCAGAGTATCCTTTTTCTTTAAAATATTCCAGCCACTCGTCGTTGCGCCGGTCCTCCGCAAGGTCCGCCTTGTTCAGCAGGATAAGCCTTGCCTTGTTCTTCCCCAGTTCATCGATGTCCGGGTTCCTGCTGCTCAGGGGGATCCTGGCGTCCACCAGCTCGATGATCAGATCGATCAGCTTGATATTTTCCTGCATCATTCTCCTTGCCTTTGTCATGTGGCCCGGATACCATTGAAAGTGCATCTTTTCCCTCCTAATCACTGACGAATCCGAAGTTTTCCCCGAATCCCGCCTCAAACCATACTTTTCCGTAGATATCGTCACGGCTGACATTCCCGATCTCCGCCGTCCGGCTGTCGTCGCTTGCCGAAGCATTGTCGCCCATCACGAAATACTCGTCCTCGCCCAGTTCCAGCGGTTCCTCCGCCAGTCCGGCATAGTCGATTCCCGTCACATAGACGTGATCTGTCACTTCCTCTCCGTCGATATAGACGCTGCCATCCGTGATCTGGACAGTCTCCCCCGGAAGTCCTACGATCCGTTTGATCTGATAATGGGCATCCACATCCCCGTTCGGCCGGAAAGCCACAACATCTCCTCTCGACGGTGACTTGATCCCATAGACGAGCCGGTTGATCAGGACAACATCCCCGTTTTTCAGGGCCGGATTCATGGAATCTCCGGCAACACTTACCCGCTCGCCGAACGCCAGCACAAGAAATACCGCCGCCATGCACAGGATCAGGATCTCCACGGCCCATATGACGACCGCCTTCGCATTTATGACGATATGTCTTCTTTCAAAATGAAGCTTCTGCCTTCTGTCCTCAAACTTGAGCTTGCTGCTCCCGGGCTTTCTGCGCGGTCTCTGCGACGGCTTCTTTCGCTTCTTACGAAAATCTAACCCCTTCATATATCCTCCATAAGCAAAAGAGGGACAAATACAGATCTGTAATTGTCCCTCTCATGGTCATTATTTTACTAATTCTTTCACCTTAGCAGCTTTACCCACGCGTTTTCTCAAGTAGTTCAGTTTAGCTCTTCTTACTTTACCTCTGCGGACAACCTCTACTTTTTCAACGTGCGGAGAGTGGATCGGCCATGTTTTCTCAACTCCGATTCCGTTGGATGTCTTTCTTACTGTGAAAGTAGCTCTCGCTCCGCCACCCTGTTTCTTCAGGACTGTTCCCTCGAAAACCTGGATTCTTTCGCGGTTACCCTCTTTGATCTTTGCGTGTACTCTTACGGTATCACCCACGTTAAACTGGGGAACCTCAGCCTTTAACTGCTCTGCTTCGATCTTCTTAATGATCTCGTTCATTTTGTGTGACCTCCTTAATATTTGACGTTCTTAACACATCCTGTGTGCCAGAGGACCATCGCTCTTCTTTTCACAACTGTTGTAGTTTACCATATTTCTTCCGGGAATGCAAGCCCTTCCAGCCACTTTTTCTCCTTCTCCGTCAGCTCGCACTTTTCAAGAAGATCCGGTCTCCGCTCCTTTGTCCGGAGGATGGACTGCTCCCGCCTCCACTTTTCGATATTGGCGTGATGTCCGGACAGGAGGACCGGGGGCACTTTTTTCCCGTGCCATTCCTCCGGTCTGGAATACTGGGGATATTCCAGAAGGTTGTCCTGGAAGGACTCAAACTCCGCGGACACGTCGTTGTGCAGGACGCCTGGCACCAGCCTGGATATGGCGTCCACCATGACCATTGCCGGGAGTTCCCCGCCGGTCAGGACATAGTCCCCGATAGACACATAGTCCGTCACGATCTCCTCCAGCACTCTCTCATCGATTCCTTCGTAATGGCCGCACAGAAGGATCAGGTCCTCCTCCTGCGCCAGTTCTTCCGCCATCTTCTGATTAAAGACATCGCCCTGTGGAGAAAGATAGACGACCCGGGTCCTCTTTCCCTCGTTCTCCGCCGCTTTGCTCTGTTCCGGTATTTCCGCCTGTTCTGCCAGCGCCGCCTCGTTCTCCGCCGGGAGTTCCCGCCGCGCCCTTATCTTCTCTTCCACCGCCTCCCAGGCAAGATAAACCGGTTCCGCCTGCATCAGCATCCCGGCGCCTCCGCCGTAGGGGTAGTCGTCCACGCTCTGATGTTTGTTGAACGCGTAGTCCCGGATGTTCACCGCCTCGATCGAGAGCAGTCCTGAATTTACGGCACGCCCGATGATGCTGGTGTTCAGCCCGTTCAGGACCATCTCCGGAAAAAGAGTAAGTATGTGAAAATTCATATGTCTGTTCTCCTTCACTCCAAAATATGACTTGATTTTTCTAAATCAATCACGGGCATTTTGTTCCGTACACAAAATACTACTGCATGCTTCTTCATAAATTTCATATGAAGTCATTGTCTTGAGCGATGTTCGCAGTTTACGCCGTCTACTATTTAAACTTCCACTATTTGGAGAGAGATATCTCCCATCTTTTCCAGAAGCACAATATTCTGTCCATTCAGTGATTAGCTCTTTTGTTGTATTAACTACATCCAAATGTGCATCAATAGTTGCATCATACCGAGGGATAATCTTGTATGGTATTGTGTGAATGTGTCTTGCGCCAAATCCTCCTTGTGGTTGAAAATCTGATATTGCAGTTGACAATGTTGCGCTGTTCAATATACCTGTAATGTAAAGTGCTTCCTCTTCTGATTTTGCCAGATACCAGTATATTGTCTGATCAACAATTAGTTTTTTCTTGTCTGTTTTATTTAAATCTATATAAGCAGCACAGGGATTAGTTCCACCTGCATTAGATAATACAAGCCATCTTGCCAGGGCAAAATTCTGCTTATCTAACTTATTTCGTATGTTAATCTTCTGATCAAACAGTACCGATAACGGCATTCCACTTGCCGTCTGGATTTCGGAAAAAACATATTCAGTTCCTGAATTTAACAGTGCCAGTTCTTCTTCAGTAATTCCTTTCCATTTTCCTTCCGTTTTACTTCCAGGTATGATTACTTTTGCCGGTTGTGAAACATAAAAGGGTGATAAATGCTTTGAAATCAAACAATCATAAATGTAATCATCGCTGAATCCTTCTGCCTCCAAATTTCTACACACATCCTTATGGCTGTCACTAAGTAAATAGTATAAATCAGATTTATTCTCTATTTTCTTTATTGTCCATGTCCCATTAGGCAACTTTGTGAATTCATGAAACAATGCTGTTCTTGGCATAATATCCGCGCCTTGATTAAATTCCCATGGATCAGAATTGATAACATCCAAAAAATCTGCGTTTTCTCCTTTATTTGTCCATACAGAACGATTACCCTGTCTATTAAGTGTATATCTGCATTCTTCATAGAAATCCGGTTCCACATAAACCCTTCCCCGGATAGGATATTCATTTTTCTTATTACTTCTTATCCCTCCCAGTACTACAGCCTTATTCTTGAATGTTGAAAGAGGCAATTCCCAGATTATATCTATATTTGTATCGACTGAATCTGCAGACTCTCTATACTTTTCCAATCTTAGTGGATTGTGATGATAACCACTTAAAACACTTCCCGGCATAATACACATCCATCTCGCGCCATCCTTCAAATATTTGTCTATCGATGCTAATAAAAAAGTGGTCGCCAATTCCATGTGAAGATGCGAAGCTCCCGGTGGCTTTATTCCAAACATATCTGTTTTTCTCTGCAGGGTTTTCTTGTATGGATTATCAACCAGTTTACTCATAGCCAGCCACGGCGGATTCGAAACAATACAGTTGAACTGATTAGTTACTAAACCTGGCTTATAACTGTTATTCAAAATGAAATACCAGATTCCATTCCGCCCCCGCCTTTGAAGATTTTCCAGTTGTAAAATTAAGTTGTACGCAGCCACTCTCTCGGTCTGCCTTTCTATACGGGATAACTCAATATTGCTTTCTGCTTCTACAGAAGTTAAAACAAAATCAATTTGTTTATCCGTGAGATTACTTTCCTTTTTCTCAGCCCTTTTCATGGCATATTTATAGCATATAGACATAAACGCATCAAATGTACGTCTATGAGCAGGCGTTAACATGTGTCCAGGGATTTCGACCTCATTATTATCAAAATGCATAACATAAGAATCCTGGCTGCCGGAAGGCATATTATGGGTGATTGGTGTTGCCACAAATAACGAATCTGCGTGATAGACAGGAATCGTGATCTGACCACTGTGATATGGAAATAAATCTCTCATCGACATTATCCAGTTGACCTTTGCAAGCATAACTGCAAGAGGATCAATGTCAAATCCCATTACACAAGAAAAAACTATTTTATCCTTCTCAGCATTATATTCCTTCGGATTAATCGTGTACTTTTCACGTACTTTTCTAATTGCCTCAATCAAGAATACACCTGATCCACAGCACATATCTAAAATTGCTGGCTCTTCTTCAATATCCTCAATAGCATACTCCACCATACATTTCGCCACCCAATGTGGCGTGAAGTCCTGTCCCAAAAGCAGGCGGTGTTCACGATTAGATAGCTGAGCCAGCAAAGCACCGAATAAATCTTCTTCAGCGATTACCTTAAAGTCATAACTAACCAGAAGTCTCTGTATTCTTTTTGCACATTCAATAATCCCCTCAACGTATGGAGATCTGTTCAACCATCCAAAATAATCATAATCCACGAAGTTTTGGATATTCTTCTGCTGAAAATACTGACCGTTCAAAATTTTAATCATCTCGGCTTCATCGCAAATGAGAGGGGAACCATGAAGAATATTTGCGCAAATAATCTTTGCAACAGTAACAAGATAATACTCATTTGTATATGTTTCCATTGAGAATGTTCCAGATTCAGATGCTCCTAAATATGCAACAAAATTCTGCCATAACTTTTTTATCAATTCCGCATAATTTGGATTTGACTGCATTGCATTTTCAACTACATCTCTATAACTCTTTATTTGCTTACGGTAAAAATCACTCTCCAGACCGAAATCCAGCACCAGCGTTTTAGCCGTAAGAATTCTGGACTGTTCTCTCCCTAAATATTTATTAACAAATACTTCAAATTTCTCCATTTCCTCGTCTGTAGAATTTGACAAGTCAACAAAATCCATTTGATTCAGTTCGATATCATTAGCCCCTAAAAGCCCTTCTTTCTCATGATCCCCAACTATTTTTACCGAATATCCGTACCATCTTACTGTATCTGATAATATACCAAGAACCTCATTTTCCTCTATGCCAAGATTACATAATGCGGCACAGTACTCTTCCACCTGATGATATCCCTCATTAAAAACAGCCGGTATTCTCAGGTTTTTCTCATACTCAATTGCAGTTTTTCCAACAACGGAATCAGCAAAGCCAATTCGCTCTTTTCCTTTGGCATTTGCGAAATGAAGATAGGTTTCTGTGCCCATCACATGATCCTGAACCCACCATGGTGTATCTGGAAATATTTTGCTCAGGCTTGCTGATAACAAATGCCTAAGTTTATCCTCCACAGAGCCATTGTCTATTTCATGCTGAGCGGTTGCAATAAATGATTTTAATTCGTCTTTATTCATCATGTTTTTGCCCAGTCCTTTCATGCAATTTTTTTATAAGCAATTTTCTTAGTTGAATATTCAGAAAATTGCTCTTAGCCTCTCCATAAGGAGATGTTACGATTCTGTCAATTTGCTCTTGAATATTGTTGTCTACCCTCCCTCCTTTAAGAATCATTTTTCCGATTTTCTCCAATTCTCTTTGCTTTTCAGTATTTAAATGGGGAAATACTACTTTTCTTATATGACTTGCTTCAACTTTTAATGCACCTCCGCCCATCACTGTTCCAATAACCTCAAGAAAAAGTTTTGCCCATGTAGAATTCAACAAAGTAAACGCGATAACTTGAGATCTTGTGTCCGGATTCCAAAGAGTAATAAAATTAGCGTCAACTATAATGTTTTTTTCTTCTACCTGATTTACAAACAGAGCTTCGGGGCTATCGCCGCAAACTCGCGGCATGCATAAGTTTGGCACATGCCTTTTCTTTAATTTGGGCAACATATACCAGAATCTTTCATATCCATCATCCATTTTTTTCTCATTAGTGATAACCGCAGACAATTCCTTAAAGGCTTTTTTGTGTGACGGTGAAACATATTTTTCTCCACAACTAATATAATCATCCAGTTCAGTCTCCATCAATGTATACATGCCCTTTACTTTATATGACACTCTTTGAAAATCCACCTGTCTAACCTGATGCTGAATATATAGTATACATCTTTCCAGATCATTATAATTAACAACAAGTCCATCTATGTCTGAACGCTTTTTTAGTGCCTTTCTGAGATTATCCGCCGATACAGGTATTTCTCTCCCGTACCACGGTTCTGTATTAACAACTGGCGTCTCATCTTCAGATATAATTTTTACATAGAAGAATTCATTTGCACCTGTTCTAAGGCCTTGTCCAATAGACCATCCTAATGATTCCAGAGAATCGTAATCGACATCATTTATATTGCCCAATATTTCCCTTATTTCATTCGGAATGTAATCGGATTTCCGAACATCTGTTTTATCCTCTCTGAAAACCCATTTCTGGTCTGAAAGCCTGCCTACAAGACCTGGAAAAAGATCCGCCAAAGGAGTTAATTTTGCCGAAAAGCCCTCTTCAGAATGAGTAATCCTTTCCATAAGAATCTGCCTTAAAGCTTCGTAGTTGAAGCTATTATTAAACTTCAAATTGCCAATAAGGGAATCTTCGCTTTTAACTTTATGACCAATCTCTAAAACGACTGTATCTGAAAAACTTTTTTTAATTGTTTCACTTTCTTTTCGTCTACATATCACCAAACATGTACGCACCTCGGCATTTTCAAACCACGCAGACTCTACATCTCGTGCAATAGCAATGACTTCAAAACACCGCAGGAGTAAATAATGTATCGGTAATGCATAATCTCTATTCAACCATGTTTCTGGCACCACCATTGCCATATAGCCGCCCGATTTCACTATTGATGCACATAAAATCCAAGAGGGCACTGCCATGTCTGAAAGCCCTGAATATCCATTTGCAATTTCTAAATAAAGCTTTTTTTCCCGGCCATTTAAAATTGTTGACTGCTGAATATGCTTTATTAAACTTTTTCTGAGTTCCCTGCCATCTGGCAAACCAATCTCCGGATTTCTTCTAAGCGTTTGATATCTGATATATGGCGGGTTTGTAATTACTAAATCCCAACCATCAACAATATTAATTTCTGTGCTGATAAATGCATTATCCCTGACTATCTTTGCTTCCGGAATGTTGTCTTTGCATTTATCTATCACGTCCTTATCAATATCAATTCCCAGCACTAAATCTGCATTCGAGTACTTTGTACATGCTGCTTTTAACAAATCTCCCTGTCCAACCATTGGATCTATGATCGTTTTTCCGTCAAAATCACCCGGCAGCATTGCAACCAGCAAATTGCCTACAAGTTTTCCAGAGAATACTTGTCCATAGCGTTTTATCTTTAAATCTTCATCCCTGAAATGCTGCATCAATTACCCCCTTCCGTAACCGGCGAATAAGGACATATGCATCTTTTGCATCATACGAAACATGAATATTATTACGAAGACACTCATTGACATACAGAGAATATGCCCTTCGTTCGTCAAAAGTCCCCCCAGACTCCATTGATAAAATGATATTTTCTATAATGTCTTCCTCATTCTTAACCGCACCAATATGTCGGGCTTCCTTGCTTAATAATAGCAATGGATCTCCCTGCACTGAGGATTTAGAAACAACCTGCTTAAAGCTCGCCTGTTTTTTGTCTAAAATATTTGTAAGCTCAATATTTAATCCTGAGCTAAGAACGGAGTCTTCGAAAGCTGTCCATATTTGAGCTTTTGCAGCGTGGAAAACAACAGCCGCATAAGACTTATCCTTCAACACTCTGTTTATTTCAGAAAAAACTTTTGAAAGCATTTTCTGATAATCATTAATTCCTTTATTCTGAGATGTACTGATAATAATCTCTTTTTTTCTGTCTGTTACCTTATCCAACCATAGCTCATTAATCTGATTTACTTCAGCATAAGGAATAAAATCACCAAAGGGAGGGTCTGTAAACACGAAATCTATACTGTTGTCTTTTTCCTCAAGTTTTTCACTCGATTTATTCTTGATCGTAAAATTTCCTGTACAATTCTCCAACATTGCATATGCTTCGTAAAAAGATTTAGCTTTTCTTTCAATGCCAAGAATTATGTTTTTTTCAACAGGTAGTTTACTTATATATAGGACTCCACTCTGTGCTCCTGTCAAAATGAAATCTTTTGCATTTTTCTTTGCGACAACACGAGTCATCAAAGTACAGTGTGATGCATTATAGCTGAGCAATAATAATTTTAATCCATCTCTAACCTTTGGTGGATATTCATTTGTAGCATCCCATAGTTTGCGCATAATTAAATAATTTCGTGATGTGTAAAACTGATGCAAATATTTAATTCCAAAATGATATCCATTCCTGTGCAATTCGCCCCATTGTATTTCTTTGGGCTTATCATCTAATTCTCGTAATTCTTGTTCAATCTCTATTGCATACTCTAAATCTTCAGCTATTGCAGGTCTATCCCAATTTTTTCCATTTGTAGTACCATAAACCCATGCAGGGATGCGCTTCTTTCTTATAGACTGTTTCCCCGTTAATCCGTCCTTATATTTTTCTGTCTGGAATTTCATCTCATTAACAGACGTCTTCTTTTGGCAATGTGGACAAATAATGTCTTTTTCAAATACAACCGGATTCCTTTTTGTTCCACTTTCAAAAAAAGAAACTTCATTACCACAGTCAGGACACAGCAGGACTTCTGACCATATGATATATCGTATAGTTCCTATTTTACCATCTGGGTCTACTGCTGAATAATAGGACATTAGATGTTCTTTTTCTTTCTTAGTAAAATCTGCAACGGCCTCTTTGAACTCAATTGATTTTAGTCTGCTACTTATAGTTTTTGAAGCAAAGGAAGCATATGTCCCAACCTCATACCCAATAGCATTCCTTGGTCCCCAAATCGGAGATAAACCTAATTCATCCGCTAATACCTTCATTCTATCTGTTGGATGTTCACATAGTAAAGCTGCAATACCCGTACTCCCACTCCCGCTAAAAGTATCCAGAACTGTTTCACCTGGCTTTGTTGTTGCCGCAATGTACACAGCAATAGACTCCGGTGATATTTTAGTCGGATATGAAAATGTATTAAAGAAAGCCCCACTTCTAACAGAAGGTAACGGTCTTTCAAATAAGTGTTTAATGTCGTTCAACTTAACAGCTCCTTCATTTTATACACCACCTGATACAATAAGAATATCGCTTAACTCGTCCCATAATACGGACTTAATTCTGACAACACCTAACTATATCAACCCATCCATGATCCGCACCGTCATCCTGTTCTCCTCCGGATCCACCTCCAGCACACACTGTCGTATCGCCGGGATGAGCACCTCCCCGTGACGGTCCGAATCTACGATATATACTTCATTCGCCCCTGTCTCCATGACGTCTCGAAGCACACCGAAGTGCCCTTCCTCCGTAAACACGTCCATTCCGATCAGATCTGCGATATAATATTCATCTTCACCCAGTTCTGCGGCGTCCTCTCTTGCAACAAGAAGACTTCTGCCCTTATACCTCTCAATATCGTTGATATTGTCAATCCCTTTAAATTTCACGATCACAAACTGCTTGAAAAACTTCACGGACTGGATCTCAAGTCCGATCCGCTCTTTTCCCGTATCAAGCAGCACGTTTTTCAGTTCTTTAAAACGGGCGGCGTTATCTGTTGTGGGAAACACCTTGACTTCTCCACGGATTCCGTGAGTGGATGAGATAACCCCGACCTGAAGAAACTGTTCCATTCTCTGTCTCCTTCAAAATCCTGTTATTATTTTCTTTTTTCGTCAAAAGATCACAGCTTATACTTTAAAATCGCACAAGAAAAGGGCAGATCTCCGCTGATACGGAGACTGTCCCTCTCTCTGATCATCCTTTTAAACGATGTCAACAACGACTCTCTTATCTTCCTTTGCCGCTGCCGCTTTTACCACAGAGCGGATCGCTCTGGCGATGCGTCCCTGTTTTCCGATCACTTTGCCCATATCGCCTTCTGCGACATGAAGCTCAAGCACGGTAGTACGCCCTTCTTTCTTTTCATTGACCGAAACTTCATCCGGATTATCCACGAGGGCTTTTGCGATAACTTCAACCAACTCTTTCATTTACGCGCACCTCCGCGAAAACAACTAATACTTATTTCTCGATTCCTGCTGCCTTGAAGATCTTTCCGACAACCTCTGTCGGCTGTGCACCTGTGTTAAGCCATTTCTTCGCTGCTTCCTCGTCTACTTTGATAGCGCTGGGCTCCTGGTTCGGATCGTATGTTCCGATCTCCTCGATAAATCTTCCGTCTCTCGGGGACCTTGAGTCAGCTACTACGATTCTATAAAAAGGAGCTTTCTTCTGTCCCATTCTTCTTAAT
>DWUT01000248.1 GCA_019120615.1 Candidatus Mediterraneibacter norfolkensis | reverse complement strand
TACAGCGTAAGTCAGTGCACCATAACCTCTCATCACTATCTATCTGTGCCACTTCATCTTTATACTTTCGAGAATTTTCTAAAATCTTAATAAGTATTTCTTTTAATACGCTATTGATAATATTTTCGTAATTTCCAGGATTTATCCAATTTTTAAAACTCTTATTCACACCCACAGAAATACGTTCTTCCCAAGAGAAGTATTTTTCATAATGAGTCGCTGCCTTTTCATCACTATACGCCCTCAGCAATTCACCCTTATCAAAAATATCACCATATAAAGCTATGAAACATCTAACGAATCCATATCGTTTAAAATTAGTTTCATAAAACTTGAAATTATCATCAGAATCTATCCAGTATATGTATTCCGATTTATCATTTCCGGTTATCTTTTGTAATAGTTTTTTCCTTCCTTCATCATTTTGGTTTTGACCATCCTGATCCAAATTCAACAGTTTATTTATATGAAAGCTAAGCCAACTTTTATAAAGTTTTTTATCATCACGATATACCTTCCAAAACTCCACATCTGGAAAAATCTTGTAATATAAAAAGTTAAAACAAAGCTCTATATCTTTTTCATAATTATTTTTATCGTTGACACTTTCACCATTTTTTTCTTCATTACGTGCAGCTTCTTCACTTTTTAATTTCGCGCATTTTTTTACTTTAGTTAAACACGAATCTCTATTCTTCCTGCTTGCTTTTTTATCTTTAACACGTAGTATAGATAACACGCGTATAAAATCGTGTTCGTTTCCTTTTTCAGCTTCTTCCGCCCATAATTTAATTATGCTGCAAACATAATTCTCTTGTGGTTTATTCTCATCAAAGCGAAAATTCTCTTGATCAATAATCTTCATTAATGGAGCATATTTTATCTCTTTATTTTCTTTTACTCTTGTGCAAAAATAACTATATGCCCATAATGCTCTATATGCGGTACATTCTTTATCAGTAAATGATTTTTTTATCAAATCTATTTTATCAAGTATTATCTCATACTCATTTCCTAGCATCTCATGAATTGTTTTCTCATCATAAATCAGTAGTTTTTTATAAGCACTAATTTTCTTAGTCATATGCGAATTACTTTGAATACATTTTCTTATTAATTCTAATTCATTTTGACATCGCTCATTAAATTTATATTTCTGTGGCATGACGGAAACTCCTTATTTTTAATGATGCATAACCTATATCATTCCAGATTAAGCACACAAAATCAACTAATACATTCGCTCAACCGTCCAACCGCTTCAACCGCTTGTTCAAACTATAAACCATAAAGTCTATCCCTACTTTCAAAAATTAACGGTTCACACGGTTTGACGGTTTATAAGAACAGCTCATGGAGCATAGTCTCCATGAGCCACTTATCTTTAAAATCTAAACTTCCCGATCCCATAGATCGGTATTGTATATATATTATCTCTTATCCCACCATGCGTATTTCCTTTCACATAAATCACATAGTCTGCTTTCTTCTTATCAAGAATATCCTGCACGGTCTTACTCTGGTTCTTCCCTGTCTTCACTTCTATTGCATACGTCTTCTGCGTCCTCAGTGATTTCAGGTAGAAGTCAATCTCGCCCCTTCCCATTGTAGCAAATGCAGGTGTTTCGAGAGCGATCTCACTTGGCGGAACAATTCTTCTTTTCAGGTCGAGAAATACAAAGTTCTCATTGACGATTCCTGATACATCACTTTCAGAGCACCCGATATGAGTCAGGAAATAGCTTGTCAGTCCTACGTCCATAAAATAGCAGCGTGACTTTGGCTTAAAGTCAAGTATATTACAGTCTTTAATCTTCCCTGCGAAGCCAATGATTCCAGAACTGTAGAGCCAGTCAATCGCCCTGTTTACAGATGCTTTACTTATATTGCTTGAATAATCCTTTACAACGATATTCTGTAGTTCTTCACTAAAGCTGTCCTCGTCGAACCCTTTTTTCTCTTTCACGAGAACACGAGCCACACTGGAAAAAATATTATCGTACACCTCATCATCCAGTATATCATCGAAATATCGTTTGCTCTCATTCGTAAACAATTTGATGATCTTCAACAGCTCCGTGTTGGCTTCTTCCACTAATCCTGACTCCAGATACCGCAGGATCACCGCCGGATATCCACCAATCTTTGTATAAATTTTATACAGATCAGCCAGATTCTTATAGACCTCTTCCGAACTATTTCCATACAGATCAAGCTCCTGATACAAGTCTTCTTTATCCAGAGCCATAAGAAATTCCCTGAAATTTAATGTGTGGATCTCCAGAGAGTCAAGATCGCCTGCTGAATACTTAAACTCACGGTTCAGTATCCGTCCAAGATAACTTCCGGTGATAATAAAATCACTTTTCAGCTGTCTCGTAAACTCACGTATTCTGTTATATATAGGTGCTGACTCCTGTATTTCATCTATAATCACAATCGTATCAGACGTGTCTTCAAAGCCTGGATGTACTCTTCGGATCAACTCATAGACAGGATTATCGCACGCGAGACCGTTCCTGATCTCATTTCTCAGAGCCTCATATTTTTCAAGGAACAGTTCTCCCGAGAAATCAAGAAGATTGATATAAATTTTGTTCTTATACTGTTCATCAGCAAATTTATTAACAATATACGTTTTCCCTACTTGTCTTGCTCCTGAGACCTCCAAAGTAGCATGATCCGGTCTTTCTTTCCATTTAAGCAGCTGAGCATAAACGTTTCGTTTTAAATATTTCTGCATAATATCACCCCTGTTGGTGTTGTCATATTTTCTCTAATTATACTTCAAAAAGAACATAATCTCCACCTGTTTATTCCGACATTCTAAAATTACAAGATTACTTCCAGTTGCTTTTTTCCTCTTCGATAGTAATAGATATTCTCCGAGAGATCGCCTTCCTCTGGATAGTCCTTATTATTTTTCTTAACAAGCGATCTCAGAAAATCCGGCGTCCTGTCGCCCCGGTCAGGTATTAATATTACCTCATTCAATGAACTTGGCAGGATATAAAGATTACGCTTCTTCTGCTCCGCGAAGCTCTCCAGAAGATCAAACCTCATCATTCCTACAGCTCCATTGTTATGATACTCATTTGTAAGGATATAGGTTTCATCTTCCTGATCTGATAAATTTAAAAATTTATTCAGATATGATCCGATAAGACCTGTCTCTTCATCAATGTGACGGATCAGATAGTTTTCCTTATGGAAATTATTCCTTGCTGCCTCCCATAGGTCTATCTCTTCAATTTCCAGATACCGAAGCATACTGTTCTTAACCACTGTACTTACAATCCCGTCCTCATTTTGAGCTAAGACAACCCTACAATAAACAGCCAGATCCATATACTTCTTATGAGGAATATCTCTTAATTCATCCTTATTCCATTCCCAGTTCACAACTCTTACTGTAATTCTCGGTTTTACAGCTTCCCAAGTCTCAAAATACTGCTCCATATGTAAGTCCGGCATGGCACGGTAGAGTCCGACCACAAAGCTGACACAGGTAGAAAGGTCAGCTCCAATACAATATTGTTCATAAAGGCTCTCCACATAAACAAGCGGTTTCAGACCGTCTATACCGTTTTCAATCCCTACTGTCTCTTTCATAATTCCATTGTTTTTATTTACGGGGATGATTTCTGACTTAATCGAATCTCTCAGCCTCTCTCTGAGCATTCCAAGAAGTTGCTTTTTAAATTCTTCATAACTCATATTCTTCATCTTGCTTTGCCTCCACCTTTATCCAAATGCTTCTGCCAACAGTCTGATGCAGAATCTAAATCCGCTTACGAACCCCTGCTCCTGACCAATGATACTGGAGCTGCACAACAACAGCTCCAGTTTTTCTTTATCCAGCTCCTCAATCGGTGTCTCCAGAAGCACAGATAAGCGATCGCTCATAGCCAGATCATCCGCACCTGTGTCTTCCTGCATCTTTGAATAGATTTCCTTATAAATTTTCTCGATTAACATAACTCCTCCTAAATCCATATTTTTATGAGTTTCTCTTTATTTACGCGCTCTGTTCTGTGTACTCAGCATCAAAGATATCTTCATTATGTATCTCAGACATATCCTCTGAGATTTCATTTTTAACCGTTCCATCTGTAGATAAGGCTCTCCTGAAATCAGCTTTGACCGGAGCATATTTCAGAGCCTGCTTGATCACGGTTTTCTTAGCCATTGCCTCATAATTGGTCTTCCACGGACTGAATGAAGCATCAAAAGATTTTGAATACTCTTTCGCATAGGCATCTACCGCCTCTTTACTCATAACCTCAAAGCCAAAGCCTCCGTTGACGAGTTTGAAGAATCCATAGAAAAGCCTTATATCGCCCCGGTCATGCAGAGCCGGCCGATGCTCCAGTTTCGGATTCAGACCAAGCTCGTACTCAAATTCATCATTCTCATAAACTGTATGAGCAGATATGATCTGCATCTGAGGGTTCCGGTATCCAAGATCGATCAGTCCTTTATATCCGATCTGGAACTGACACTCCATAGTTCCTTTATTATTAAACGGGATCAGATACGCCTGCCCAAGCGGTGTATTCGGCTCTAATCCTAACTGAGCTGCATTCATCAATGCAGCCAGAAAGCTCATTTGTGTACACTCCTGCAACTTCGGTGTTGTATTCAGTGCTGAGAGAGCCATCCTTGTAAATCTCTCAGGTGTGATCACCTCTGGGAGCGCTTTTTTGATCTCCGGGAGCATTGCTTTGATCAGGTCAGCAATACTCATTGACTTTTTCAGTTTATTCTCACCTGCTGTAGTCTCTGCTTTCTTCGCAAGTTCTTCTTTTAGATTATTTGAAGTTCTCGGTGCCATTATCTCAGTCCTCCTTCAGTAAAATTTTTATGATCCAATATAATAATCGTTCTCTCTGTTTCATTCTCTTTTTCAGTGTCCTGTTATGCTGCTTTTACAGTAAATCTCCGGCTTGTTGTTACCCTCTTATATTTCTCATACAATTCAGGCTGTTCCTCTTTCAGCCTCTTTTCATCCAGACTGCTGCGGCTGACATTCTTCCATGATACCTTGTAATGTTCATTTTCCGCTGTCTCAGCATCTCCAAGATATATCTTAAGCTGCTGATCAATCTGACGTTTCTCGGTCTCCATATGATCTATTACTGTGAGAAGTTCCTGTCTCCTTCTCAGTTGTTCATCAAAGCCATACAGAGGGATCACAAGCCCCTGAGAACCTTTAAAGCGATCTGCTATAACTGAATCTGCTGTTTTAGAGCCATCAGGATCAGGCATCACACCTGAGATCACATGAGCGTTCCAGAACTCTTTCTCGATCCGGATCAGGTTCTCGATCACTTCATCATCTCTTTCGATCCTGTAGTATTTGAACGCTTTTCCATAGATCACGACCGCAAGATACCATGCATCAGCCTTACATACAGACATATAGTGATAGCACTGGATCTGATAAGAGATAGGTAAGTATTCATCTGTCCACTGATCCATCATATATGGACTTGCTGTCTTACACTCTAATCCTGCGTTCTCTCCGACAACCATGCGGTCAACATCAGCAAGCATGAACGGATTCTTTTCATCATAGAACATAGCGTTCGCACGTCTGACTTTCTTTCCTGATGCTTCACAAAATCGTCTGGCAACGTACTCTTCAAGTTCCCTTCCCTGTCTCATGGCTTCATTGTCGATATCTTCTATTGAATCAGAGGTCTTATCGTAATAGACCTGAATCGCAGTACGGTATGGATTCAGTCCACATACAGCGCCTGCGTCGGAGCCTCCGATTCCACGCTTCCTGTATCTGAGCCAACTTTCCTTATCGAGATTTAACGTTGATACAAGTTTCATCATACAGTTTGTACCTCCTACGCTGCCATACTTACAAGCTGATATGCCCTGTCGATCAATGGATTACCCTCTACCGTCTTCGAGAACAGGTTCTCTTTATATTTCGCTGTCTGTCTCAATGGTCTAGCATGAGTAGCAAAGTCAGAGACTGCATTGATGAATCTGTAAGCATTCTTCCCGGTGTCTTTCAGATCAGGAGCATCAAAATATCTGCTCTTCATATCTTCCTGTAGCCGCTTCATATTCCGAACCTGCTGAGGTGTAGAGCCGTCTTCGATTGGAAGCAGGATCTCAATATAATCCATGACCTCCTGATCCGTGAGCTTATGCATCCTGAGCTGTTCAAACTCTTTGCCAAGCTCATCCATATATCTTTCTGCCTTGAAAAGCGTGTCGCTTGCTTCCTTCATTTTGCTTTTAATATCCCCTGTGTGGATCATAGACCATGACCGCTCCGCTGTCCTTAACGCCAGATTCAGCGTGTTGTTGCATACGACACGGATCGGAGTCAAAGCCACCTTGATTGCACCTGATCCGTCATGGGTATTGGAAAACAGAAGATACGGACTGATCCGCTCGCCGGAGATAATGTATTCATGTGGCATATGGGCAAGCAGCCATACTTTCTTTCCCTCCTGAAGACTTCCGGCTGTCTCATATCTCACTCCCTGACCGAGAAGTTCATCTGTAAACGAGAAGGCTTCGTGATTCTGTACTACTTTATAGCGATCCGTAACTACACCTAATACCTTGCGGTCTGAATCACGGACGTTCGCTTTATAGCCTTTGATCGGTTCATTCTCTGTTGTATAGATCGGTTCCTGAACCACGTTCCAGTTCAGTCCTGCCGCGATCAGAGCCTCTCTTGAATCCAGAGCAGTCATTACCTTTGTTCCTAATCCGTGCCACGGGGTTTCTCTTACATAAAACATTGATTCTACATTTGCTGACATAATAAAATCCTCCTTTGATTTTTGATTGTTCGTAAATAGGTTGATACTGTTGTCAGTTGCGATAGTATTTAATCGTCATCGCTAAAGATCTGCTGTACAATCACAGCGGCTGCTCCTAACAGAGCTATGATGATCTTATCCATTGGCTACCTCCTTCCTGCATAGAAATAGGGCAGAACCCGTAATGAGTTCTGCCCTGTGTGTAATCTTGTTCACTGTTATAATATATAAATATAAATCCGGAAGTTCACGCTCATAGATTTATATTGTTGATTATTCTGCTGTTTCTATACTTTCAGCCCAAAGAAACATATGAAAGTCTACTTCCCCTATTGTCCCTCTCCATTCACCTTTAACAGTTACATTATCGAGTTCGTCTGGTTCCGAAACTCCCTCGGCCAGTCTTACAGGTATAGCCGGTTCATATTTATCTGTGGGGAACAGATAAATTTCTCCATCTTGTATCGTTCCCACAGTTCCAGATACTTCAACCCATTGATTGCTGTACCCTGTTGGATTATCATATAATTCTTCAACCGTCACCTGTGTGTATTCTTCCTCCTCCAGTTTCTCATAATTTATTGAGTTCTCTGTATTCGCGTCTTCTGGGCCATCTAAAGAAGCATCTGAATCCACTGCATATTCTTCAACAAATTCAGCATAGGCTCCTACAAAAATCGGTATATCGTTTGTACTTAATCCTGCGTAATCAGCATACATAAAAACATTATCACCGTTTGCTATCTGATCAAACCCACCATATACTGCCACATAATCTGTATCTATATACCCGGTGAAATACATAGTTCCATTGTCATCTGTCTGCTTTTGACAATTCTGTAAATAGAACGCATAGGTTCCAAAATCATCAGGATCTGTTCCTTTTACCAATTCTACAGTACATGTATCCTGATCAATGAACTTGAAATCGTCTAACGTTACGCTTGTATTGCATTCGTACCCACCATATGTAGATAATCCACTGTATGCCAGTTTACTGTGTAATGACTGTGGAATATAATGTGCAATAGGTATACCGTTTATCTGGTGATCCTCCCACCAGTTTCCATATATAATATCAGAATGATACTCTTCCTTGTCATCTGCTATCCGGGTATAAATTTCACTGCCTCCGCCAGCCTGCTCTTCTTCTGTCACTGTCATCTCTCTGCCTTTAACAGACGGATCTGCTATACCAAGTAACGTCCTGGCATAACCGGTTGCCCCCGAAGCATCATCTTCTGTCATAGAAATATATGCATCATCAATAATAATCTGCATATCATCGTTCATCGTGTAACCTGCCATTATATCGCCATCGCTGAGTAAAGATTTTCTGTCATTAGCTGTAATATAGCTATATGCGTCAATTACATTTCCGTCTTTATCCGTTACCCTTCCCTGATCGTTAATCCAAAGCAGCCCGGCTTCTACATCAGCTTTAAAGTCTTTGCCTATCGCTTGTCCCTCATCCTCTGATAATTCCGTCTGCTCTTCCTTTTCAGAAGTTTCCTCTTCTTTACTGCCGCAGCCCGCTGTGATCGCCATCATTGATATAATCACTATAGTTGCAATCAATCTTTTACTTTTCATTCTTTTCTCCCTTCTTTCTTAATAAAGCTTCTCAGATACCGTTCTGTATATCCGTATTCGTTTGCCAGTTCCTTTAGATTCTTTCCGTTATATCGCCTTCTTACTTCATTTGATATGAACTCCGTTTTATACAGTCTCATTGGGAATACAATCTGCTGACCTCTCAAAGTGTAATAAATCTTCTCTGTGTTCTCTATTCCAACCAGATCAACCAACTGACCATATATTTCCACCAAGCCGTCCTTATTTTTCATTTCAATATACAATGCATCGGTTCCCCACCTTTCTGTTGAAATACTTTTACTATACACATTTTTCAAAACTAAATCTTTTGCTTTTAGCACTGTTTTTTCTCTTGTATATTTCCTTATTTTTCCACAAAAGTAGTGGCAAGGCCTCATAGCCTTGCCACTACTAAATAACCATTTTTATAAAACCACTTTATCATATCATCCAGTCCATGAGTCTTCCTAAAACAGACACGTTGATCCAGTTATATTTTCTGTAGATTTATCATCCTAACACAAAGGGTTTGACAAGATCGTGATTCATAAAATAGAACCAATTCATTCCGCCATAGTCTTTATTAAGACATATTGGATGAAAGATATGATATCTCTGTATTTGCATCTCATAATATGTTTTCTCTGCATACCTTAGCGCAGCACCTTTATCTATAAACGATTTTACTTTAAATCCGTTGATATATTTTTTAGAGTCTAATACTTTATCGTAGTCATTATATACACCGTATCCGTTGAAACCTGCTACTGCATAGAATTTCCGTTTTCTTCTCATCATTCTTCTCCCTCGCTTATCCGTCGGTTGATTAATTGATTGTTAATGATCTTTTACTTTTTAATCACGATTGATCACTTTTAGTCACTGTATATATTTTTATATCTATGTGGCATTCAACACATAATTAAAAAAGCAACTTATTAAGGAGGCAATAATAATGTATCCAGATACTGATAATGACCTTGTAAGCATAGAAGAGCTTTGTCAACGTCTGATGATCGGAAAAAATATGGCTTACCACCTGTTAAAGAAAAACGAAATAGCTGCTTTCCGCATTGGGCGTTCATGGAAAATACCTCTAAAATCTGTAAATGATTATATAGCCGCCAACAGTTACAACAAAAAAATACCGGGCTGAGATACATCAATCCGGTATATTATACTGTTTTCACTATTCTCTAATGGCGGTTTAGGCGGTTTTATGGTTTATATAATCTCCAATCATCTTCTTTGAACCTATCATAATTATATCTTAGACTCTCCGATTTTATACACCACTTTTACACCACATCACTTAAATTTCCTTAGCTTTCCATAAACGGAATCTCTCCAGAAATGGCGCAAATACGGTACTTCTACACCTCATAAACAACCGAAGCCAAAATAAACTTTTTCATAATACATGCCGGGGACCGAGCCGATCGGTCACCCGGCATCCTCCCTTTTTATACGGGTTTTCCGGGTACTGCTATAAGCTCAGTACCCGGTTATTTATGTCCGTTGTTATTTCTGTGCCACTTTTTACGCCATCCCCTTCCTGCGCTTACAGGAAATATAAAAAGCGCATAGCACGGCCGCAGCCCCGATAACAAAGAGTACAACTGTTACATGCATATGATTCCTCTCCCGGTTCTCATCTTTCTCTTCAAGTTCCCCCTCATCCCCGGAGAGTATCCTCCTGACCGGTTCGATAACTGTTCCGGCAAGCCCATTCTGCTCCCGGACCTCAAAAGAGATCTGCTCCGCCGACTCATTTCCTGCCAGATCATCCGCCTTTACATCAACGGTATATCGCCCGCTCTCCGTGATCTCGTACTGAAAGATCCGGCTGTCTGCACTGATCTTCTGTCTTTCTTTGTTGATATAGAGAGTTCTGATCCGTTCCCCCGTTCCATCGACCCATAAACCGAGGACAGCGGTGCCATCATATTTCCCTCCATCCTCCAATTCGCCCCAGTGTATAACAGGAGGCGTGTGATCAACTGTAAATGCAGCCCTTGCAAAGGACACATTTCCGGCCTCGTCCTCTGCTCTGACCTCCAGAAGCTTCTCTCCTTCCTCTGTCACCATGCTGCCTGAAAAATAAGGTTCTCCGTTCAGATACATGCTGTAAGAATACCCTGTAAGATCTTGTATCATCTCTTCTCTGCCATAGTTCCATTGAAAAAAACGAATATTTGCGCCGTTCATCTGATCCACATATCTTATGACCGGGCTTTCGCGGTCTATTGTAAAAGTTATTTTCTGTTCTGCCTTATGTCCTGCTGCATCCGCCGCTGTGACAATACACTCGTACATTCCGGACTCCTGCAGGAACACAGCCTTCTTAAATTCCTGCCCTGCCCCGTCCCGGATTTCCAGCGGCATATTTATAACCTCCTGTTTGTCCTCTCCGGGAACCGTGCGGAACACACACACTTTTCCTTCTGAGAGTATATTTTCTTCGGAAACAGTGACCTCTATCTCTGTATCTTTCCCTGTGATCGCGGCCTCATCGATCCCCTTTACACTTATTGCCGGAATCTCTGTATCGATAAAGACTTTCCCTATCTTGACAGAAGTGTTCCCTGCTCTGTCCAGTGCATGGGCCATAATCTGGATCCCCTGCCCATTCCGTGATGCTTCATCAACCTTAAAACTCAGGCTGTCTGAACAGACTGTACTCCCATCAGGATATTCTTTTCTGCCTGCTGCCTGTCCGTTAACATAATATGTTACGCTTTTAAGTCCTGAAGAAAATCCGTACTTTTCTCCCAGTTCACAAACTTCGAGCCGAACCGTGGCCGCCCTGTCCTGCCATATTCCTTCTTTCTGACCGATATCCAGACTGATCAGAGGAGCCTCATCCTCACAGCAGATCCAGTCCGACTCTGATCTGGGGCCTTCTCTTCCGGAGTTATCCACCGCACAGGCCGTGACCTTTCCCGTAAATCCTGGCGGGATCTCCAGTGTCCCCTGTCCTCCTTCTAGCCTTTTCGTCCTGTTTCCTGCTGTACATATGATCTCCCGAACGCCGGAAACCTCATCCGACGCATGCACACTGATCTTAACAGAGGATGAGAAATATCCTCCGGCAGAATCTCGATAGGTAAAGGACACTTTCCCCGGCGGTCTCTCATCCAGCCGGATCTTCCGTTCTTCCCGGTACACTTCCGTTCCATCCTCAACTGTCTCCATCCACACCAGCAGACGGTTTTCACCTTCCTCCCAGATTTCCCCGGATATGACTGCTGTCACCGGTTTGACCGGTACAGCATCCCCCGTCTCCTTTTCTGCCTCACTTCCTCCCGTCTTCTCCGGCTCATCTGTTTCCTCTTCTGTCTCCTCCTGTATTTCCGGTGTTCCCGAGTCCTCAGAACTTCCCCTCTCCCCAGACTCCTCCAGCGGTTCTACCCCGTCTGGTTCCCAGGAGGGTTCTGCACCTTCCGGCTCCTGAGGCGGTTCAGTCTCTTCCGGCTCCTCTGTTTCTTCGCTCTCGATCCACAGTTCTCCCTCTGTTTCTTCTCCTGAAGGCGTTTTCACCAGGTATCTGGTCACTGTCTCCGGATCCGAATGGATGATCTTTAACTCCGGTGGCTCCTGATACCACACAGACCCGGATTCCGGTTCCGATAAGATGATCTGGGGCGGTTCATATCCTTCAGCCTCTTCTGCCATAACGGAATTCACCGCAAATGCCCAGGAAGCAAAACTCCAAAGGATCAGCACCACTCCTGCCGCCGGGAGATTTCCCACAGAGACATTTCTATTATTCCTTCTCTTTCGCCTGATTTTGTGCCGGTTCTTCATCCTGCTCCCCCTTTCCCTGTCTCGCCTTATATTCCTTGATCAGCTCCTGTATCTCTTCTGATCCTCCCAGTTTCTCAAGAATCCCCTCTCCCGTCAGCACTGCGGCTATATACTGTTTCTGGCCCGCCTCAAGTTTCATCTTTCGTATCCCTGCGTTTTCGATCATTTCCCTTCGTTCTTCAATCTCCACAAGACGGGCATATGCACTAATCGCCTCCCCGGTCATCTCCTCTCTTTCATAGGCTGCGGCGAGGGAGCGCAGTATATTTCTTTCCAGTTCCTGTCCCAGGACCAGCACCCTCTCATTTCCTTCCGCTGTGTTTTCAAGAAGAAGCCCCTCCAGTTCCTTTGATGTGATATCTGCATATTCTTCCGCGGTATACCCCTTCTCGGCTTCCTTACTTTCTTCTGCAGTGTGGACTTCCCCCGTCATCTCTTCCGCTCTCTCTTCCTCTCCCGTGGTCTGCCCCCTCCGGACTTTCTCTTCCTCTTCAGCGCTCCGCAGTTCTGCTGCTTCCATATTCTTTTGTTCCACTGCGGTATGCACCGCGATCCCGGCCGGGATCGCAGCAGCCATAAACAGAAGAAGGAATCTCCTCCTTCTGATGTGCCTTCTCTCCGTCCCGTGTATCTCAGGCAGGTCCTTTGCTATCTGCCGGAGATCATCGTATCTTTTTTTCCGGTTTCCAATACACCGGTCTATGATCCGCATCATCCTTGCCTCCTCCATCCTTGTCAGCCGGGGGATTGGATCCGTATACGCCAGCATGAACTGCATTGTCTTCCCATATCCGAAAAGGTCTGCGGAAAGCCGTTCTCCGGACTTTCGTGACAGGACAGGTTTGACAAAATGTTCCCTTACCGCCCGAAGCTGCATTTTTTTCATGACAGCTTCATTTTCGGGCGAATCCGGGTCAAGGAGACAAATTCGCTCTTCCTCTGTAACAACGATACTGTAAGGATTAAGATACAGGTATCCTTTTCCGTTCTTGCATCTGCGGTACTGCTCCAGGTTTTTCCCGATCTGCCGGAACCACTCAAAGAGCACCGCTTTCTCCGGTTCCGGATTATCCCTCAGATAGTAGATCAGCAGGCTTCCCTCCACACAGTCCATACTCTGTCTGCACCGGGTTCCCTGATCGATAAACCGGAAAACTTCATACATTTCTGCCATATTCTTTTTTTGCTGCTGCAAATTTTCTGCGGTCCCTCATCGCCGCATACACATCTGCGTTTCCAATCCATGTGAATCTCATCAGAACTGATACTGAATTGATATCGATCTTGAACTTTCTCTGACCAGACCGGTCAGGATATGTATATCATACTTGATGCATCTGCGAAATGCAAGATATTTTTTCCAAAACATATACAGGAAGCAGAATCCATAAAATGCCGCCGGATCATCCCCGGATATCTCCGGATGATCTGGCGGCATCTCCTCTTTTAATCCTGTTCCATCTCCTCAAGGCGCGCCAGCGCTGCCGCCACTACCTTGTCCATGTCATAATATTTATAATCTCCCAGCCTTCCACCGAAGATCACGTTCTCCTCCTTCTCCGCGAGTTTCCTGTACTCTGCGAAAAGGGCATTATTCTTCTCGTCATTGACCGGATAGTAAGGCTCCATCCCCACGCTCCACTCGGAAGAATATTCTCTGGAGATGACCGTCTTTTCCTGTTTCCCGAACTCGAAATGCTTATGCTCGATGACACGTGTGTACGGCACTTCTCTGTCCGTATAGTTCACAACCGCATTTCCCTGATAGTTATCGCAGTCCAGAACCTCTGTCTCAAACCGGACAGAACGGTATTCCAGAGCCCCAAGCTTATAGTCGAAATATTCATCGATCATGCCGGTAAAGATGATCTTGTCCGCAATATCCGGGTTCTCTTTCCTGAATTCAAAGAAATCCGTACCGGTACGCACTTCCGTGCCCTCCAGCATCTTCTCCACGATCGCGGTATATCCTCCGATCGGGATGCCCTGATATCTGTCGTTGAAATAGTTGTTGTCATATATGAACCGGAAGGGAAGCCTTTTAATGATAAAGGTGGGAAGCTCCGTACACTTTCTTCCCCACTGCTTCTCCGTATATCCCTTGATCAGCTTTTCATAGATATCGCGGCCGCCAAGGAAAAGAGCCTGTTCCTCCAGGTTCTTCGGCTCTGTGATCCCTGCCTCCTTGCGCTGTTTTTCTATGATCTCCTTCGCCTCCTGAGGCGTCCGGATCCCCCACATCTTACTGAACGTGTTCATGTTAAACGGCAGGTTGTAGAGCTCGTCCTTGTACACCGCCACCGGGGAGTTGATATAATTGTTGAACTCAGCGAACTGGTTCATGTAATCCCATATTTTCTTATCTGACGTATGGAAGATATGCGCTCCGTATTTGTGTACATGGATCCCTTCGATATCTTCACAGTAAATATTTCCCGCAATGTGATCCCTGCGGTCGATCACAAGACACTTTTTTCCTTTCTTTCCCAGTTCGTACGCCATCACCGCTCCGTAAAGTCCGGCTCCGACGATCAGATAATCATATTTCTTCATATCATACCTCTCTTTTGCGGTACAGAGTTTTTCTTTACACTGTACCTGATTTTTATCTATCATATCATTTTTTCTTTTCTTTTTCCAAAAAGTCAGTATTTTTCGTTACTTTTGTGTATAAATTACATTTTTTCATTTACAAATTGGTTATTATGCACTAAACTGGTAATAACGGCGGGATTTTCCCGCATGCCGTTTACGGGCAGATGCTTTTCGGTCCGAAAGGCACTTTGAAATATATATCACGGAGGTAACTGATCATGAAAGGAAATGTTATAGTAGGACAGTCAGGCGGTCCCACCGCTGCCATCAATTCCAGCCTTGCCGGCGTGTACCGCACGGCCAAAGACCGCGGTGCCGCAAAGGTATATGGAATGCTGCACGGGATCCAGGGGCTTCTTCAGGAGAGATACATCGATCTGTCCGAGTACATCACCAATGAACTGGACGCAGAACTTCTCAAAAGAACACCTGCTGCCTTCTTAGGTTCCTGCCGCTACAAGCTTCCTGAGATTCATCAGGACCAGGCAGTTTACGAGAAGATCTTTGGTATCCTTGATAAACTGAACATCGAGGCGTTTATCTATATCGGTGGAAATGATTCTATGGATACGATCAAAAAACTGTCCGATTACGCCATCGTAACCGGACATCCGACCCGCTTTATCGGATGCCCGAAGACCATAGATAATGATCTTGCCCTGACAGACCATACGCCCGGATACGGAAGCGCCGCAAAATATATCGGAACTTCCGTCAAGGAGATCATCCGCGACAGCTTCTGTCTGGAATATGAGAAGGGACTTGTCTCCATTGTTGAGATCATGGGAAGAAATGCAGGCTGGCTTACCGGTGCTGCCGCTCTTGCAAAAGGCGAGGACTGCTCCGGCCCGGATCTGATCTACCTTCCGGAGCTTCCCTTTGACATCGAAGCTTTCGGCGCAAAGGTAAAAGAACTCCTGTCAAAAAAATCGTCCGTTGTCGTTGCTGTTTCCGAGGGAATCCGTCTGGAAGACGGCCGCTATGTGTGCGAGCTCGGACAGAGCATAGACTTTGTGGACGCATTCGGACATAAACAGCTCTCCGGAACAGCAAATTATCTTGCAAGCTATATTGCCGGCGAGATCGGATGCAAGACCCGCTCCATCGAGCTCAGCTCGCTGCAGCGTTCCGCTTCCCACTGTGCATCCCGTGTAGATATCCTGGAAGCCTATCAGGTAGGAGGTGCCGCAGTCAAGGCAGCGGACGAAGGGGATTCCGGAAAGATGGTGGTACTCAAGAGACTTTCCGACGATCCGTACCAGAGCGGAACGGAAGTCAAGGATGTCCACAAGATCGCAAATGATGAAAAACTTGTTCCCCGTGAATGGGTAAACGAAGACGGCTCTTATGTAACAGATGAGTTTGTCAGCTATGTACGCCCGCTGATCCAGGGCGATGTTTCTCCTGTAATGGTTGACGGAATACCGCGTCATCTTTACCGCCAGCTGTAGGAATTTTCAGACATCCTCTGGATTTATTCCGGGAGAGTCCAGCGGCATAATGCCTGAGGACTCTCCCGGTTTTTATTTCTGCTGTTATCTGCTCTGATCACACACAATTCCTGAGGCTTTGCATTTAACACCTTGAACCGTCGGGCTCCAGACGTTATACTTATTGCAGAAAAACAGAACAGAATAACAGAAATACAGGAGGAAACTATGATCATTAAAAATGCACTTTTAATCGATCCGGCCACACGCACATCGCGAAAATGCGACATCCGGATCAGCGACGGCCTTTTCCGTGAAATCGGGGATAATCTCACCCCGGCCCCACAGGAGGAAACAATCCCTGCGGAAGGGCTTGTGGCCTCTCCCGGCCTCATCGATACCCACGTTCACTTCCGTGATCCGGGATTCACTCATAAAGAGAACCTGCACACAGGCTCCCTTGCCGCAGCTGCCGGAGGATTCACTTCCGTTATCTGCATGGCAAACACCTCCCCTGTCGTGGACAATGTACAGACGATCTCCGATATTCTCAGCAGAAGCCGCGAAGAAAAGATCCGTATATTCCAGGCAGCATCCGTGTCCATCGGACTGAAAGGGCAGGAACTGACAGATATGGATGCCCTCGCCGATGCCGGGGCGTGCGGTTTTACAGATGACGGAATTCCGCTTCGAAACGCCGCATTCTTATACGAAGCAATGCGGAAGGCCGCAGAGCTGGACATGCCGATCAGCCTTCACGAGGAGGACCCTTCCTTTATTAAAAATAACGGGATCAACCACGGCCCCGTCTCCGATGCGCTGGGAATCTATGGTTCTCCCTCTGTCGCAGAAGAATCCCTGGTTGCCCGGGACTGCCTGCTGGCACTTCGCTCCGGAGCCCACACGGTGATCCAGCATATCAGCTCCGGACTCTCCGTAGAGATCGTGCGGATGTATAAGGCACTTGGCGCAAACCTTCACGCGGAAGCCACACCTCACCACTTTACTCTCACGGATGATGCTGTCCTGAAATACGGCACGCTGGCAAAGATGAATCCGCCTTTGCGTACGGAAGAAGACCGGCAGGCGATCATCGCCGGGCTGGCCGACGGCACCATAGATATCATCGCCACAGATCACGCCCCGCACAGCCAGGAGGAAAAAAGCCGTTCCATCACTGCTGCCCCGAGCGGCATCATCGGTCTGGAGACTTCCCTCGCCCTGGGTATCACGTCTCTTGTACGCCCCGGCCACCTGAACCTGATGCAGCTTCTGGAAAAGATGACCGTTAATCCGGCAGAACTTTATCACCTTCCGAGCGGACGGATCGAGGTCGGAAAAGCGGCCGATCTGGTCCTTTTCGATCCCGAGGAGCGTTGGACGCCGACAGAATACCGCTCCATGTCCTCCAACTCCCCATTCACAGGGTGGGAGCTGTACGGAAAGATAAAATATACGGTCTGCGGTGGAAAGATCGCATACAGCGATCAGAACTGAAGCTGACCGCCTGAAAATTTCAGGAAGCAAATTTTCCGACGCGCCGTATCCTGCGTTTTCCACTGCGGCAATGATATCCGCCGGCAGTACCCTGTTAAAGCTGTTCAGCGCCGCGTTCACCGCAGAGACCTGTATGAGGATATCCGGAACAGACATTGTTTTTCTCCTCCATGCATCCGCCTCTTGCATAAACCCCTATGGGGTATTATTCTTTGCGGCGACATTATATACCCTCAAGGGGGTATATTACAGGCATTATTTTTGAATTTTCCCGTCGCCAAGGTCTCGGGCACGCCCGGACTTTGGCTCGTCGCCGTTGTAAAAAACAAGGGATCATACTTCCGTATATTCTCCCGTTCCCGGGAAAATATCCCTCTGTATGATCCCTCGATCTGTTATTTAAAAACTCTGCCTTTTCTGAACGGTTCCTACTCGACGCTCTTCAGAGATTCTACCATATCGATCTTCTTTAACTTAAAATACATCACCGCATTGACAAAGCAGGAGAAGGCGACCGTGAGAAGAAAACCGTAGACGAAGCTGATCACATTGATATTGCGCCCGAACATCACCGACTCGATCTCTACAGTCACAATGATAAACTGATGCAGGATCTTGCCGAGGATAATGCCGAACAGCGCACCGATCAGGGTGAGTATGACATTCTCTCTGTACACATAAGCGCACACCTCGCTGTTGTAGAATCCGAGGACTTTCAACGTTGCAAGCTCCCTCTTTCTCTCCGTGATATTGATATTGTTCAGATTGTAAAGTACCACGAACGCAAGCATTCCCGCCGAGATGATGAGCACCACGATCACATTATCCAGGCTGACCAGCATATCATCCACCTGCTGTTCCAGATCTGTCGTATAGCTTACACTGAGTGCGCCCGGAAGCTTCAGGATATCTTCTCCCACTTCTTCTGCTTCTGTGGTGGTCCGGTCATCCGTCCTGTAATAGACCGAGTTATAATCCGGAGCTTCGCCGTACAGTTTCTCATAGAGCGCAGGCGTCATATACAGATAGTGCATCATATAATTCTCGCAGATATGCTCGACCGTAACGGTCATATCACCCTTTTCATCATCGCGGATCGTTATCGTATCTCCGGCCTCCACACCAAGTTCCTTCGCCATCTTCTCCGTAAGTACAGCACCGCTGTCATCCAGGAAATACTCTTCATCCGTGATCCGGTCCTGAAGCGCTACAAATTCCGGGAACGATTCCACATCCTCGGGAACATTCAGGTAGATATCATACCAGTCCTCGCCATTTCCCACAGTGATCTGAGTGAGCAGCGTCTCCGCAGCATCTTCCACTCTCGCCTCTCCGGAAACCGTATCATAGACCTCCTTCTTTTCCTCATCCGAAGCATCCTCGTTGAGAATGATATTTCCGTCGTACTGCTGGATCTCATCATACTGCAGCACCGCAATGGCAGAGATAGAATCGTTCAGACCGAATCCCACCAGCATGAGCGCCATGCATCCTCCAATGCCGAAGACGGTCATGAAAAACCGTTTCTTGTATCTCACAATGTTTCTCACGGTAGCTTTCCACGAGAAATTCAGCCGTTTCCAGATAAATCCCACCCGCTCCAGGGCAACTCTCTGTCCCTGTTTCGGAGTCGGAGGCCGCATCAGTTCCGCCGCCTGTTCCTTCAGTTCCTTATAGCAGGAGAAGAATGTCGCGCCCAGCGTACAGACAAGAGCTGCAACGGAAGCCATCAGGCCATATTCCATGTTATAGGGAAGCACAATATTTCCCATATGCCTGTACATGATCCCGTAGGCATTAATGATAATATATGGGAATACTTTCTCTCCGAACAGCACTCCCACAACGCATCCCGCCACCGTGGCAAGACACGCATATCCCAGATATTTTGCCGCAATAGAGTGCCGTTCATATCCAAGCGCTTTAAATGTGCCGATCAAAGTCCGCTGTTCCTCAACCATACGTGTCATGGTAGTCAGGCTGATCAGAGCCGCCACCAGGAAGAACAGCACAGGGAACACTTCCCCGATTGCCCTCATCCGGTCGGCATTGTCGCCGTATCCGGTATATTCTGTAAGATGATCCCGGTCATAGACATACCATTCCGGACGGTCGATATCGTTGATCTCCTCCTGCGCATCGGCAAGCTCCTGCTTGGCATCCTCAATCTTCTGCTCTCCGTCAGCGATCTCCTGTTGTGCCTCAGCTTCACCTTCATAGTATTCATCCCAGCCGTCAGAGATCTCCTGCTCCGCATCGGCAAGCTCCTGCTCTGCCTCATCGATCTGGCTCTCACCTGATTCGATCTGCCCCCAGCCGGAATTGATCTCATCCTGTCCCGCCTCAATCTGAGCGCGTGCAGACTCAATCTGTGCCTGAGCATCAGCGATCTGCGCTTCTCCTTCCTGTATCTGCGTGTAAAGGGCGTTCATTGTCGCAAGCGTTACATCGTCGGTCTGGCCGCTGGCTGCCAGTGCATTATACTGTTCCTTCGCCTGGTTCAGCGTGTCGATCTGTTCGTTGAGCGCATCAATATTGGAGTTCAGTTCCTCCGCCGAACGGTCCAGTTCCGCCTGACCGTCGATCAGCTGCTGACGGGAAGATTCCAGCTCCGCCTTTGAGGATTCCAGTTCTTTCTTTCCGTCGTCCAGCTCCGCCTGTCCGTCTTCAAGCTGTTTCCGCGCATCAGCAAGTTCTTTCTCTGCCTCCGCCCTTCCATCCTCAAGCTCCTGTTCCGCATCAGCCACTTCCTGCCGCGCTTCCTCGAGGGTTTCATTGGCTTCGTCCACAACCTCCTGATACCGTGCGTCCTCACGGTCCTCCTTGATCGCCTCCACGCGGTCGAGCACCTCTCCTACACGCTCATCATATTCATCCGTAAAGGCAGTCAGTTCTCTGGCACCTTCCACCTGGGCATAGATCTCAGTATATACGTCAAGGGAAAAACTCTCTTCCGGAACTGTAAGGAACGCATTGATGCTTCCGTCTCCGATCGTTGTACTTCCTCTCTGGAACGCAATATAGCAGGGACTGCTCACTGCTCCCACAATGGTAAATGTATCGGTCTTGAGGGAATCTGTTATCGCATCATCTGTACCGCTCGACAGGGTGATCGTATCACCGATCTCCAGTGCGCTTTCCTCCAGATAATCCACATCCAGCGCGCACTCATCTTCCGCTTCCGGAAGCCTTCCGTCCTCCAGCTGTACTGCATTCATGGTCGGCAGGAGGGACATCACATGGACCACGATCTGATTTTCCCCTTCTGTGCAGAGAGCGTCCACAGAGTATCCGCCCTCCGCTTTCTCGATCCCGTCCACCGCCTCTATGGTCCTGATATCGTCATCCGTAAGTCCAAGCGTACTGATGACTTCGATATCCATCAGATTTTTTTCATCAAAGTACTCATCGCCTGAATAGCGCATATCCGGCTCGGAAGCACGGATTCCCGAAAAAAATGCCACGCCGATCGCCACAATGAAAAAAATAGACAGAAAGCGGCCCAGGCTGCGCCGGATCTCCATATAAAAATCTTTTCTAAGTGCCTTCTTCCCCATATGTACCCCTACCATTCTATCTCGTCAATAGACATCGGATCCTCGTTCAGCTCCATCTTTGAAACCTGTCCGTTCTTGATATGTATCAGGCGGTCCGCCATGGGAGCAAGCGCCTGATTATGGGTGATCACGATCACGGTCATTCCCCGTTCACGGCACATGTTCTGGAGAAGCTTCAGGATTGATTTTCCGGTATTATAATCAAGAGCTCCCGTGGGCTCATCGCAGAGTAGGAGCTTTGGGTTTTTGGCCAGGGCTCTCGCGATGGAAACCCTCTGCTGCTCTCCTCCCGAAAGCTGAGCCGGGAAATTATCCAGGCGGTCTCCCAGACCGACCTCATCCAGCACTTCTTTTGCGTCCAGCGGATCCTTGCAGATCTGAAGAGCCAGCTCCACATTTTCCAGAGCGGTAAGATTCGGCACCAGATTATAAAACTGGAACACAAACCCGATATCATCCCGCCTGTATCCTGTCAGCTTCTTTGCATTGTACGAAGTAATATCCTCTCCGTCCACGATCAGAGTTCCTTCCGTTGCCGTATCCATCCCGCCAAGGATGTTCAAAACCGTTGTCTTTCCCGCCCCGCTGGGACCGACAATGACGACAAATTCTCCTTTTTCAATGGAAAAGCTTATCCTGTCAGCGGCCCGGATCTCTACTTCTCCCATCTTATAAATCTTCGTAATATCCTGCAGTTTAACAAATTCTCCCATGCCGTTTCTCCTGCTCTTTGTAGTTTTCCTTCGCAAAACGCACTGTAAGCGAAGCGGAGTATTATGTCCGCTTCGCTGTTCTGTATTTTGGTATATTATAACATGGAACAGGGTGATTTCGGGAGATTTCAGACTTATTTCATATTTTTTATTCCCGGTTTATATTCATTTTTGCCGCCATCCTGAACAGGATCAGGCCGATCAGAAACATAACAGAAAGCGCGCTCACACCTACATTGGTCCGCCCGGTGAGCTGGCTTAAGAAAGAGACCAGAGCCGTACCGACAACAGAGGCTCCCTTCCCGCAGATATCATACAGCCCGAAATATTCTCCTGATTTTTCTGCGGGTATGATCTTTGCAAAATAGGACCTCGACAGCGCCTGGATCGTTCCCTGGAACATCCCCACAGCCACAGCGAGGATCCAGAAATCAAGCTGCGTATCCAGCCAGTATGCGTAAACCGCGATACAGAAATAAGCGGCGATACAGATCGTGATGATCTTTTCCGGTCTTACGTTCTTTACAAGTCTGCTGAAGATCAGCACAGACGGGAATGCCACGATCTGCGTCACAAGAAGGGCAAGGAGCAGTCCCGTGCTGTCCAGTCCCAGCGCCTGCCCGTATGCAGTCGCCATATCGATGACCGTATACACACCGTCAATATAGAAGAAAAAGGCAAGAAGGAAAAGGAAAATATGTTTCTGCTTTGTGATCTCACGAAGCGTATGTCCAAGCCTGATGAAACTGTTCCTGATCACATGATCTTCCGCTTCGGAAAAATATTTCTGCCGGTAGGACCGGAGCAGCGGTATAGAGGAGCAGAGCCACCAGAGCGCTGTGATCAGGAAAGCAAGGATCATGGACGTCTGCATACTGATGCCGATATTCCCTGCACCCAGAACGATCACAAGACTGATCACAAAGGGAATACAGCTTCCGATATACCCCCACGCATATCCATGGGAAGACACCGAGTCCATCCGGTCCGGCTCAGTGACATCAGTGAGCATGGCATCATAAAACACAAGGCTTGCAGAATATCCGGTCTTCGCGATTACAAAGATCACAAGAAACCAGAGCCAGGACGACAGAAATCCCAGGACGACGCAGCCCAGAACACCTATTCCCATCGCAGCGGAAAAGATGATCTTCTTAAAATTCTTTGTGTCCGCCACAGCTCCCATGGTCGGTCCCAGTATTGCCACCAGAAGAGTACAGACTGAGGTTGCATATCCCCAGTACGCCAGGTAATCCACATCCGAAATGCCTGCATTTCCGGCAAGATAATTAAAGTAGATCGGGAAGATAGTAGACACCATCAACGTAAACGCGGAGTTGCCCACATCGTACAATACCCATTTTTTCTCGAGTGAAGTCAGTTTAAATTTCATGATCCGTTTCTCCTTTTCTTTGATGCCGCCTACAGTCTCAGTTCTTCCCAGTGGTCTCCCGCTCCGAATGTCTGGTGGAACCGGTCAGGAAGTTCTCCCCCCTGGAACAGCTTTTTCTGATACTGCAGGATCAGTCCTGCTGCCAGTGGCACAGCCCCGGAGAAACGCCGTTTCAGGAGATCACAGTACTCCTTACAGTCCGGGTTCGGCTCCAGGCTCATCACCATCCCGTGCATGGAATCATAGCAGCGCGCCAGCTTCATACCGCCCAAAAGAAGCCTGCGTTTTCTCTGATCCGAAACACGCAGAATTCTCAGGAAAAACTTCATAGATCTCAGCGACTGTTTCACAGTCTCCGGTGAAACTTCCTCAAAAAATGGAGCGATGATGCGGCCATTCTCGATCGTCGGATGAATATGTTTTGCAGAATCATGTCTCAGAGGATTGAGGAAATCCTCTGTTAGAAGCATCCGGTCAAACTCCATCTCAATCTCAGAATGACTGATTCCACTGACCTGGATCATCTTCTCCACATAGGGATGACACTCGCTGTCCAGTGCGAAATGGCAGATAAATCCGTAAATATAAGCTCTCGCCGCAGCCGGATCCTCCGACTTCGCGATTACTTCCGCTGCACGATTAAAAAAATCGTCCGCCGGTCTGTCGTGCATGGCATATCCCTGGGAGCTGACGTCGTTTTTAAGGATCGGTCTGTAATAAAACAGGATGTCAGGACCGTGGAGGCCGATATCAAAGAGTTCTCTTTTATTCTCGATCGAATTCTGGAGCGGTCTGGGGAGAGCGCTCATAACTTCCTCACCGAATTTATAATGTGCATATGTAGTTGGCATATAAAAACCTCTTTTCCCTATCAGATTTCTTTTTCCTTCCCGGTTTCCGATATGCGGGAAAGGATCCGGCAGAGATCCGCCGTGATTATATATTATCACATATTCCGGATAAAAAAACTATCCTGTCAAAGAAAAATTTATGTTAAAAGACATCTCTGTTTTCCTTGACTTTTTTCTATTGTGAGACTATATTATATAGTGTGTTTATACACAAACCATACGGGCTTGTACTGGTTTCGACAGGGATCTCGAAGATGGAGAAGCTATCCGCAGGCTGATGCGTCAAATCGCAAACTTAAAATTAAACGCTAACGACAATTACGAATTAGCTGCAGCCTAAATGCTGCTTGTCGCTCCTGATGCACTCACACGTCAGGAATCCGGCATCAAACATGTGAGAAACGACGATGGCAAAGCTTTGAGCCACCGGGCGTATCATGAAGCTACTGAACCCGCAAGGATGTTCGTTTCCGTGCGGCAGAGGGAATCTTAAAGAACGGACTATGATAGTAGAAGTACATGGGACAGGTTTTTGGACGCGGGTTCGATTCCCGCCAGGTCCACTTTTGAAAATGAAGGGAAATGCTTATTTTTCGGGCATTTCCCCTTTTTCTTATTATTAGAATTTTGAGTACAGTTGAGTACACTTAAGCTAATGCCTGATTTAGCAATTCTAGTTTCTTATCTTTACGTGTAGTTGAGTATGTATAGGAATCAAGAGTTGTCTTTAAATATTTATGTCCTGCCTGTTCACGCACAAAATCAGCATCTATTTGATGATTTAACAAGGTGGATATATATGTTTTCCTGATCTTATGTGTTGATCGTTTCAAAATATTAAGCCGGTCACATATGCTATAGAGTTTATACTCAATCTCCGCAGGAGTTGATACTTTAAATAGCAGTTCTTGCTCTACTCCCTTAGACTTTTGTATCTCTCTAACCTTCTCTGCTATTTGAAAGCACTCATCCACAACCAGAATTTCGCGAGGATCTGCATTATGCTTTAGACTATCCGACAATTCATAACTCCTTTTTTCCCATGATCCATCTTCTTTCATCTTTTCCACTGCCACTAAAGACCGATGCACATAAATGCTATTTGTCTCTGGGTGAAAATCTGAATATTCCAGACCAAGGCATTCGCCGATACGGATACCGGAGCGAAAAAACAATGGGATAGCCAAATAATTTTCGTCCTGTTTTTCATGTGCTAAAGTATAAGCACATTCAATAATGCTCGGCAATTCATCGGGAAAGAACACTTGTGTTTCTGCCCGTTTCTTACTTACTTTTCTATATGCACTTGTATTAATCTTAACTCGATCATAGGGATTATCTTTCAAAATCTCTTTATCAACCATATACTCTAAAATTTGCCTGAGTATAATGGACATATTATAATATGCTTTTTTGGTAAGCTTATATTTCTTAATGATTGCATATGCCCATGTTTCAATATCGATCTTTGTAAGATTTTTAAGTGGTTTTGTCAATATAGTCTTAGATAACGGCTCATTAACATAATATTTCTTATAATCACAATCTATCCGCCTGATATAATTACTCCGGTTTGCCAGTGTATCTTTGTATTTAAGCCATTCTATATATACATCTGATAAGCTAGAATTTTCATACTGTTTTTTTGCATTTCCGAAGTACAAATCATACAGATAGTTATATAATGCTGTTTCTGTCTGTTTAGCAATTTTCCTCCTTCCTGATTCCTTTGATTCATCGGCAATGTAGGTGAACCATCTTTTATCCTTACCTTTTCCTTGAAATATTTCATATGTATGAATTTCAGATACTTTTTCCTTTTTCTTCATAAATAAAATATTCTGGATATCGCCTACATTTATTATACCTTGTTCGGTAAGAAATGACAACATTTGTTCGGAACTTATGTTCGGCAAATTCATATTGCTTTTCTTCATATATTGCATGATCTAGCAATACAGAAAAGAAATTCTAGTCAATCACTTAAACCTTGTACGTTACAAAACATCACATTACACTACAAACA
>DWUT01000247.1 GCA_019120615.1 Candidatus Mediterraneibacter norfolkensis | reverse complement strand
GGCTGGCGTGGGTGTGAAAAGTAACATCCTCACCTTAACTCCGCCCACATGCAGACCAATGCTTTTGACTTCCTCTTTTCTTCGGTATATAATGACCAGAGGGCACTTTTCCAGAAACGAAATCTGCCCCGACAACACTAAGAAAAGGGGTATTTACAATGAGCAGAAGAACAGCGAAAAAAAGACTCAAAAAAATAAATCAGGTACAGTCACCGGCTGCTGAAACTCCGGTTTCCGCGGCAGTCGCAGAAACACAGGAGGTCACTCCCGCTCTGGCGGCACCTGCCGCTCCGGAAGCGAAAGTTCCGGCCTACGAGATGTTTCTCCAGTATCAGAGTTCTGAGTTCATGGTCGAAGATATCGCGCAGCGCATCCTCGACAAATGTACTTCGGAAGGCATGGACTGCAGCAGACTTAAGATCTACGTCAAACCGGAAGACCGGAAAGCCTACTATGCATGCGCAGGAGGCAGCAGCTACATCGACTTATGATCGGCGTCCAATTCCGTATGCAGTCGAAAGCGGTTCCGTCGGAATGTAAGCAGTCCTTCCTTCTGCATCCGTGACAGCTCCGCAGAGAGCGCGCTCCTGTCCACCAGGAGATAATCCGCCATCTGCTGCCGGTTAAAGGGAATCTCAAAAGAAGGACTTTTCTGCCGGACTGCCTCGTAGGAAAGATAAGAAACGATCCTCCCCCGAATAGATTTCGGGGTAATGTGATTGATCTTCCGAGACAAGTTCAGATTTTTTTCAGCCATAATATGAAACAGATTCTGCATCAGCCGGAATCGGGGGCTTCCCGACTCCGGCTGGATCCGTGTAATCCTTCCGATCTTTAGAAACAGAATGTCCGACTCTTCCGAAGCAGCCACATCAACCATCAAAGGCATATCGCCCAGGCAGGCATAGGTTTCCCCGAAAACTTCTCCAGGGTTCACATGATCCAGTATACTCCGTCTTCCCCATAGATCGGTCCGGAAAATATTTACACCTCCTGACAGGACCAGCCCCATCTGCTCTGTCCGGTCCCCCAGATGGAACACTGTATCATCCCGCCCGAAGCTTTTCTCTTTTGTGTCCAGAAACTCAAGAAGTTCCGGAAGTTCTTCCTCTGCGATCCCCCGAAAAACTGGATTGTCTAAAATAACAGAATATTTCACTTTTCCTCCTTTTTGTTGTCAAGACAACATAATTATTTTTATTAATATAGTACAATACTCCACGAAAAGCAACAGATAAAACAGCTCAGCATATGAAAGGATAATATGATGATAAGAAAGATCATACAAATCAACGAAGAAAAATGTAATGGCTGCGGGCTCTGTGCTTCCGCATGCCACGAAGGAGCCATCGGCATGGTGGACGGAAAAGCAAAGCTGCTGCGGGATGATTACTGCGACGGCCTGGGCGACTGCCTCCCTGCCTGCCCCACCGGCGCGATCACCTTTATCGAGAGAGAAGCTGCCGCATATGACGCAGAAGCAGTCCGTAAGAACATGGAATCAAAAACGGCTGCCTCAGCAGCGCCCAATTCTGACCAATCCCGGCTCAGCAGCCAGTCCCGGCTCAGCAACTGGCCGGTACAGATCAAACTTGCTCCTGTCACTGCGCCTTACTTTGAAAATGCCTCTCTTCTCGTGGCAGCGGACTGCACTGCTTACGCCTATGCCTGCTTCCACGAAGAGTTTATAAAGGGCAGGATTACACTGGTTGGCTGTCCGAAGCTGGATGGAGTCAACTACTTCGAGAAGCTGACAGCGATCATCCGTCAGAACGAGATCAGAGACGTGACCATCGTCCGTATGGAAGTCCCCTGCTGCGGCGGGCTGGAAAATGCAGTGAAAAATGCACTGCACGACAGCGAAAAACTGATCCCCAGCCAGGTCGTGACCATCTCCATCGATGGAAAGATCCTGGACCGGTGAGCAGTTCCACAGGATCCCGACCCGATCTCTTCCCCTGATATAAAAGATGCCGGAGCGCTAATCCCGCGCCCGGCATCTTTCGTATTTTCTGCGTCCGTATCCGCTTCGATACCCCTTACCGACTCATCACTTCCTCATAGGAAGCATGTTTCTCAAGATCCTGTGTCAGTTTCGCCATCTGCGACAGATCTCCTATCAAAATCACGCCGCACAGCCTGTTATTGAGGAAATAATATTTGTGATACTGCCCTTTTCCCATATCCTGGAATTCCACAGTTTTATAGAGCAGATTTGGATTCTTCCCATTATCTCCAGCCGCGAACAGCGCTGTATTCATTCCATGGAAGGTAAGCGCTGCCGCCACTGGCTGATATTCCAGTGCTTCCCCGGCCGCATTCGCCCCAGCTGTCTTTCCCTGTTCCACCGCTTCCGGCCAGATCGCGTAATTTAATCCCTGATACTGAGCGCAGTCCCCGCATGCATACACACCAGGAACACTGGTCTCCATCCGGGCGTTCACCACCACGCCCCGATCTGTCTCAGCACCTACACTTCCGGCAAGAGCAGTGTTAGCGCGAACTCCTGCGGAGACGATGACAAGATCCGCTGGGAAGGTCTCTCCTCCCGCGATCCTCACGCCTGTCACATGGTCTTCTCCCTCGATCGCTTCCACACTCACACCGGTGCGGATCTCCACTCCGCTGTGCATCGCAATATTTTTCAGCAGTTCGGCTGATCCGGCGTCGAGCTGTCGTCCCATAAGGACCGGAGCGACCTCCAGCACTTTCACATCAAGGCCGCCCTTCTTCAGCTCCCATGCGGCCTCAAGTCCAAGCACGCCTCCACCAATCACAACGGCGTTCTTCGCGTCTTCCATCATTTTCTCCACTTTTTCCACATCCGTCAGTCTGCGGATCGCCACAACTTCCGGAAGACCGCTGCCCTCCATTGGCGGTACAAAACACTCGCTTCCCAGGGCATAGATCAGTTTTGTAAAATGTACTTTTGTCCCGTCGTCCAGGATCACCTCTTTCGCGTTCATGTCAATCTCTTGCACGGTCTTCCCAAGCATCTGATATACCCGATTTTCCTCATACCATTCCGTTCCCTCAACGGCAATCTGCTCTGCACTCAGACCGGCTACAATGGACTTCGTCAACATGGGGCGGTTATATGACGGATAGGGCTCGTTTGAGATCATGATGACCGAACCGGTCTTGTCCCTCTCGCGGATCGCCTTTGCCGCATTAAATCCTGCCGCCCCATTACCAAGGATCACGTAGTATTCTTCCGTGTTATTGACAAACCCTGTCTCTTCCGCTTCCACCGGAACGAAATTTTCCTTCCCGACTCCGCAGACCGGGCAGATTTCCAGGGATGAGTCAAAGATCTCTCCGCAGACAAGACATTTTACAAGACTCCTTGTCCCTTTCTTTTTCGGCTTCACGGGCTCTTTCTCCAGAACAGTGCATCCGAACTGATAGCCGTACTCATATGCGCTCACCAGATCCGCCTCAGACGGTTTGAATCTGACCCGGAATCCATCGGAAACTTTCATTTTCAGCTGTTTTAACCGCTGTGTAATATTGGGAACACCCTCGCCGCTCCATCCGTAACTTCCGAAGGCGCCGGCATATTTTCCTCCGTGAGTGGCCGGGAACATCCCCAGCGTCAGATCCCAGATCGGTTTGAGCGCCTCTCCCACGATGGTCGGCGTTCCAAGAAGGATTCCGTCTGCAAACAGAAGCTCTTCACTCACCTTTGCAGCATCCGCTTCCACCATATCATAGGTGCGGACATCGATGTCCCCGCTGTCGCGTACCCCCTCCGCGATCTTTTCTGCCAGCGTCTTTGTATATCCGTACGCACTCACATAGGGCATAATCACTGTCTTTTTCGGGTTCGGATTTACCGCTGTAGACCATTCCCTGTACTGTTTCATGACCGCTTTGATCCGGTCTCCCACAAGGACCGGTCCATGTCCCGTACAGATCATGCTGATGTCCATGTTCTCGACACGATCCAGTGCCTTGAGCATAAACGGTTTGAATGGTCCGATGATACAGTCATAGTAATACTTCAGCGCCTTCTGATAATCCGCCTCGTTCCTGATCTCCGTGGAGATGACTTCAGGCAGGCAGTAATGGGAGCCAAAAGAATCACATGTCACCAGGATCTGCTCCTCCTCGATAAACGTATACATCGTGTCTGGCCAGTGCAGATTCGGCACAAACAGGAAATGAAGCGTTCTGTCGCCGATAGTCATCTTCTGGTCGTCGCGCACCGCAATGCTGACAAAATCCCTGTTTACAATCTCTTTCAAAAATCCGATGGCACACCCTGTTGCCAGGATCTTCATCTGCGGACTGTAATCCAGCAGTCTTTCCACGCTTCCCGCATGGTCCGGCTCAGTATGGCTCACTACCAGATAATCAATCTTCGTCACATCAATGACTTCTTTCAGTTTTTCCAGATACTCGTCAAAGAATTTCGCTTTCGCCGTCTCGAACAGAACGATCTTGTCCCCTGTCTTCATCACGTATGAATTATAGGTTGTACCAAATTCTGTGTACATGATGATATCAAACACTCTGAGCTGATCATCGATGATACCTGTCCAGTAAAAATTTTCCCGCAGCTTTACACTTTTCATTTCCATTGTCCTCCATTTTTTGTTTTGTTTTCTGTCATAGTACTTCTTTTTCTATTTTAAGACAAAGAAACTGCCGCAGCAGCGAGGGCTCTTGTTCGAAAAACCCTGTTGCTGCGGCAGTTCCCGATATTGTCATATAGCTTTAATATAACCTGTATTATCTCATCCTGCCAGCAAGACGGCTTTCTTCTTTTTTATCTCTCCGTTTTATTCCAAACAGGAATGTACTCCTGTTCGCCTCTTTCAGACTCTCCTGACGAAAATATTTCGCCTTATCCATTACCTCAAAGAGCCTGATCCGCCAGGCTGCAAATCTCGCCGACATCCCGGGTCTGTTCAGCTCATCCTCCAGACTGTGGCTGTCTTCATAAATCTGAAATTCTGCGACAACCCAGCAGATAAGAAGAAATGTGACCGCCAGTAAAACCGTTGCAATATATACTTCTGTCATAGTATCCTCTCCTTTCTGCTATGCTTATTTTAAGTTTAGAACTTTTAGAGAGAATAGTCAATAATTTCAAAAGTTTTATTTTATTTTCTGCACAATCGGAAGAATTTATACCATGGACACTAAGCTCGTGCAATACCTCACCAAGTGCTCATATTATACCCCGACCTTCTTACAGATATCCGCAAGACAGCACTTATCACAGTGGGGCTTTGTCCTCGCTGTGCAGACATCACGCCCATGGTATACGAGCCTGTGGCAGAAATCGCTCCCCTCCTCCGGAGGTATGATCTTCCAGAGTGCCATCTCCACCTTCTTCGGCTCTTTGATCTCGTCCACAAGACCAATCCGGTTTACCAGGCGGATACAGTGCGTGTCCGTTACGATAGCCGGTTTCCCAAACACATCTCCCATAATCAGATTGGCGCTTTTTCTTCCCACTCCCGGAAGCTTCAGAAGCGCATCAAAATCATCCGGAACTTTCCCTCCGTACTCGTCCCGCAGTATCTTCATGCAGGCACTGATATCTCTGGCCTTGCTTTTTCCCAGCCCGCAGGGACGGACGATCTCCTCAATATCATTCACATCGGCGTCCGCCAGTGCATTGACATCAGGATACTTCTCATACAGCCCTTCCACGACCACATTTACCCGGGCGTCCGTACACTGCGCCGCCAGCCTGACACTGACCAGCAATTTCCAGGCCTGGTCATAATCCAGTGTACATCCTGCGTCAGGATATTCTTTTTTCAGTCTCTCGATCACTTCCAGAGCACGTTGTTTCTTTGTCATCTGTTCTCACCTTCATTGTCATTTGCATCATTTCCGGCGGTTTCTTCCACAATCTTTCTAAGTTCCTCAACCGCCTCGCGGAACCTTTCGGAAACAGCTGTAGGATTTCTTCTCAGGTGGCTCAGGGCATGCAGATAGTTTTTATCAGTCCTGGCCCCCATCTTCTGGAATTCCTGAAGGATGTTCTTTCTGATCTCAAGGAGTTCCTCTCTCCGCTCCCCGCCGATCAGTTCATCCACCCTGGCCGGAAATTCTTCTTTGAGAAGAAAATCTGCTCTCGACGCCAGTTCCTCAAGGAGCTTCCTGTGCGCCTCTCGCCGCTCATGTATTCCCTCGATCAGCACTGCCCGCCGTCCGGAAACATTTTCCCGCATTTCTTCCGAACGCCTGCGGTAGTCCTCCAGCGCATCCTGAGCTGTCAGCTTCAGCCTATCCTGCATCTTCCGGATCTGCTGCCGGCTCTCTTCAAGCTGAGCCAGAACATTCCGCATGTCCATCGCTTCGTTGAATGACTGGGTAAAGTCCACCGCAGCAGCAACACTCAGAATCACAGCCGCATACTCTACACCTTTCAGCGGGAGAGAGAGGACCGCTTCTTCCACGGGAATGTGTACTGCCTCCGCCATCAGTACAGAAAAACAGCCCCAGCATAATGCCGCCTGGAGACAGATATAACCTTGCAGATTAAATCTTACATTGCTGTAGTCCCAATATCTCACATGAAACAGCCGTTCCATCACAGCTCCTGTAAAATACTCGAGAACTGTGGCCGCAGCCATTCCCAGAAGAAATACAAGCGGGATGTTTCCTCTCACCGGCAGGGTCGCGATCAGGATCATCACCGCCCCGAAACCATAGATCGGAAGGATCGGTCCATGCATGAATCCCCGGTTTACCACCCGACCTTCCTTTACGGATACATAGCAGCTCTCCCAAACCCATCCGATAAAACTGTATATAAAAAAGAAAATGATCCACTGTGAAAGATAATAAGAACGCATTATTTTTCTTCTATCTCCATGATCATATTCACCCGTCTCTGATGGCGTCCGCCCTCAAACTCTGTATCGAGCCATGTTTCAACGATCATCTTCGCCAGCTCCGCGCCTACCACTCTTGCACCGAACGCCAGGATATTGCAGTTGTTATGCGCTCTTGCCATCTTTGCCGTAAACGGCTCGCTGCAGACTGCGGCGCGGATCCCTTTTACCTTATTCGCTGCCAGCGAGATGCCAAGCCCTGTCCCGCAGATCAGAATCCCCTGGTCCACCTCGCCTGCCACGACTGCCCTCGCCACTTTCTCTCCGTAAACCGGATAGTCGCAGCTTTCTGTCGAATTCGTTCCGTAATCTACAACCTCATGTCCCTTCTCCCTCAGGAACACTGTGATCTCTGCTTTCAGTTCCAATGCCGAGTGGTCATTTCCTATACCGATCTTCATGTGCTTCTCCGTCCTCTCCTCATATTGTTCTGACGTTTCAAGTGTGTCAGAGCTACCACTTTTGAGCTACTTCTCTATCATATCAAAATACTTGTATTATAGCAAACAAAAAAGCATCCCGAGTATTTTCTGATATTTATTTCAGATACCTCGGAATGCCGCTTCTTTATCCTTCCATTATCTATGCGCAACTGTTCACACGCTCCTGCCGTCAGATCATGCCGTCCTCGACCTTGCCTTGCCCGCGCAGGCAGCCTCAAAATCTTTCAGTTTCTGCTTTGCCGCCGGGTTCAAATATTTCGGGACTTCAATCTGCACGGTCACATACTGGTCTCCATGTACGGAAGGGTCTTTCATCGAGACGATTCCTTTTCCGCGAAGTCGGATCTTTGTTCCGGACTGTGTCCCTTCTTTGATCTTGCAGATGACATCGCCGTACAATGTGCTGACTACCGCCTCGCCTCCAAATACAGCGGTGGTAAAGGGAACCGTCACCGTTGTGTAAACATCCATTCCCTTCCTCTCATATCCCGGTTTCTCCGCCACCTGGACTTTCAGGAGCAGATCGCCGTTCTCGCCGCCATTTGTTCCCGGCATTCCCTTGCCTCTGAGCCGGACGCTCTTGCCGGAATCAATGCCAGCCGGAATGTGGACCTTCAGAGACTGCATGCCCCCGTTTGCGCCGCTTGGATCCTGAAGACGGATGATCTTGTCGCATCCGAAAGCCGCCTCATCAAATCCAACTGTAACCTCAGCGTGCAGATCCGGGCCTTTCGACCGGAAGTTTCCTCCGCCGAATCCGCCGTAGAATCCACTGCCTCCAAAGCCGCTGTCCTGGAAACCTCCGTTTCCGAAACCACCCTGGAATCCGCCGTTTGTGTTTCCGCCGCTTCCGCTGAATCCCTGGGACTTGCCGTGATGGAAAATATCCCCGAAAATATCATTGAACACATCGTCCATGTTTCCGCCCTCAAAATGATACTCCCGGTATCCGCCTCCCGGTCCGCCGTAGGACTGACGGTATGTGCCTCCGTACGGATTACCGCCCGCGCCGGTCTCATCAAAGGCCACATGGCCGAACTGATCGTACAGTTTCTTCTTCTCCGGATCACTGAGTATATTATAGGCCTCTGTGACCTCTTTAAATTTCTTTTCCGCCGCTTTATCTCCTGGATTCATATCCGGATGATATTTCTTCGCAAGTTTCCTGTATGCTTTTTTGATCGCCGCCGCGTCTGCACCTTTTGTCAGCCCCAGCACTTCATAATAATCTCTTTTCACTGCCATATCCGTCACCCTCTTATCAGATTATTTCATATCAAAAAGAAACCCCGGGATCATCCCGGAGTCAGAAATTCATACTTCAATTTTTTCTGCTGTATCGTCAATCTTCCTTCCCTCTCCGGAACGTCCATCGGCTGAACACGATTTTCAGTCATACTACCTTTGTGTTCTACATGTAATATAGCAAATATATTTTTATCTGTCAAGATTTCATTTTCTGACTCTCGCCCTGTTCCCCAAACCATCTCTTTGCAGTCATTTCTGTTCATCCCTGGCCTTGAACCCTTCCCCGAACACCTCGCTTGTCTCAGTGAACATGAGGAATGCCTTCGGGTCCACTTCCTCTACCGCGCTCCTGATCAGGTACGCTTCGGCTTTTGAGCAGGCGCAGAGCAGGACATTCTTCTGTGCTCCGGTGTATCCTCCCACGGCCGGAAGAGCCGTCACTCCCCGTTTTGCTCTCTCGCTGATCCTTTCCGAGATCTGTCGTCCTTTTCCTGTGATGATGATCGCCAGCGTTCCTGCTCCGAATCCATATAGGATCTTGTCAATCACGATCGTAGAAACGCCGGTGGACGCCACGCCGTAGAGCACGGAATCTACGTCACCGAACACCGGCCATCCCAGAAAGATTACCGCCAGATCGATGAGAAGAGTGATCACTCCAATCGATAGATGGGGCTTCTTTTTTTTGATCGTCAGCGCGAGAAAGTCAATGCCTCCGGAGGAGGATCCGCGTACATAGAACAGCGCCATGCCCGCTCCCAGGAAGATGCCGGAATAGACTGCCGCCATCATCCGGTTTCCATCGTACATGGGGGTAAACGGGAACACCACATCCAGAAACAGCGAAGAGATCACCATGGTTTTCGCACTTTTCAGAAGGAGCTGCTTCCCTACCGTTTTATAGCTGATCAGGACAAGCGGAATATTAAAAAGAAGGGTCATCGTCCCCACCGGGAATCCCGTCAGATAATTTAAAAGCAGTGCCAGCCCGGAGATCCCTCCCGGAGCGAACCCTGCGTTTCCCGCGAATGTATAAATACCGGCAGCATAAAGGACGCTGCCGGCGATATCATAGAGAAGGTCTGTTCCTGCTTTTTTCAGATCGATCTTATTTCTAAATTGTTTACAAATTTTTCCTGTCTTCATTGATCATCCACATCTGTTTTTATATCATTAGTATGTACAGTATAAGAAATCTTATTCTACCACTGTCAAAGGATAATCTGAATCTGATATTTTTCCAGCCAGTAATTAACCTGCAGCATATAAGCCAGCATCTGTGGTCCCGCCATGAGCTGACCATACCATGGGCGGCCGTAGTCGGACGGAGTTTCCAGAAAGCGTTTCAGCTTCTCTCTGTCAACCAAGCTGCGGATCGGCGAGGCCTGATCATTCATCACCTCAAGCAGCATCTCACCAAGCCTCTTCTCATATCCCGGATGATAGGTTTTCGGATAAGGACTTTTTCTGCGGAAGAGCACCTCGTCCGGAAGTTTTCCCCGTCCGGCATACCGGAGCAGCCCTTTTACGAGTCCATCCGGGCATTTCATCTCCCAAGGCACATTCCAGGCGTACTCTATGATGCGGTGATCTGCCAGAGGAACTCTGGCCTCCAGCCCCGAGTACATGCTCGTGCGGTCCATCCGGTCGAGGAGTGTAGCCATGAACCACTTCAGGTTCAGATAGGCGATCTCTCTTCGCCTCCGCTCTTCCGGTGCATCTTCCCAGCATACCGGGGTCTCCCGCACCGTTTTTTCATAAGCTGCCGATGCATATTCTTCCATCGGCAGTTCCCGGATCAGTTCTTGCTTAAGCAGCGCCTGGCGCGCCTTCATATCATTGGACCAGGGAAAGGCTGATGTCTCAAAAGCTTCCTTCTTGTGGAACCACGGATAGCCTCCGAAGATCTCATCTGCACATTCCCCGGTCAGCGTAACTTTATTATATCCGACTACTTTTGAACAAAAGTAGAGCATAGATGATTCTACATCCGCCATACACGGAAGATCTCTCGCATCTACTGCGCGGAAAAGATTTTCTATCAGCTCTGTATTGCTGCATTCCAGATACTGATGGTTTGTTCCACAGTATTCCACCATTTTTTCTACCCATGGTCTATCCTGGCTGGGCTGGAAGGAATTTGCCCGGAAATATTTCTGATTTCCCAAAAAGTCAAAGGAGAATGTGTTGAGGATCTTTCCCTGCTTTTGTAATTCCGCGGCACAGACTGCGGTCACAAGACTGCTGTCCACTCCACCGGACAGGAACGTACTGATCGGGATATCTGAGAGCATCTGTTTTTTCACAGAATCCTCAACAAGCCATGCTGTCTTCTCCACTGTCCTCTCAAAGGAATCCTCATGGGGCCAGCTCTCCAGCTTCCAATAACAGATATCCTTCACTGAGCCGGCCCGGCAGACAAGATAATGCCCGGGGAGCACCTCCGATATTCCCCGAAAGACCCCCTTTCCATATGTCTTCGCAGGACCGAGGGCAAAGACCTCGCATAATCCTTCCCGGTCTATTACCGGACACACTCCTGGGAAAGCAAAGATTCCTTTCAGTTCGGATGCAAACACCAGTGTCTCTGCCTGCCGGGTATAAAACAGCGGCTTCACACCGACTCGATCCCTGAACAGATACAGAGTCTTTTCCAGATCATCCCACAGTGCGATGGCAAAGATTCCGTTTAGCTGACTCACATAGCCTTCACCGTGCAGAAGATATCCCTGAAGGATCACCTCTGTATCACTGTCAGATTCGAACACTGCTCCTTCCCGCTCCAATTCTCTGCGAAGCTGAGGCATGTTATAGATCTCTCCGTTAAAAGAGACCGTACAGGTTCTTCCCTTCGCAGTCCTCGTCATAGGCTGTCTCCCCCTGTTCAGATCAATGATCGACAGCCTCACATGCGCAAGCCCGCATTGATCGTAAAGACAGTTTCCTTCTTCATCCGGTCCACGGCGTTTCTGTACGCTGTTCATGTCTTTCAGGATCTTCCGCCACCGTTCTCTCTCCCTCGTATAGCTGTGTTTGCTGCTGTAAAATCCTGCAATTCCGCACATATTCTCTTCCCTTTCTTTCACCTGCTCTTTGAGATTCTTTTCGTTTATTGGATTACCGGCTGGTACTGCCTGCCCTCCAGAGCACTCTCTGCAGCCGGGATCAGCAGCTCTGTTCTTGCAGTCATAGAATTCGGTTTTTTCTCCGGATCATCCTGCCCGAAGGGAACAAAGTAGATATGCTTTGCGTTCAGAAGAAGCCCGATATTTTTCATGTTCATTCCAAGGGCATCGTTTGTTGAAATAGAAATCAGAATCGGTTTTTCATTCCGAAGATGTGCCTTTGCCGCCATTAGAGCCGTAGAGTCCGTAATGCCGTTTGCAAGCTTTGCCGCAGTGTTTCCGGTACAGGGAAGAATGATCAGCAGATCCAAAAGGCTCTTCGGACCGATCGGCTCTGCCTGGCTGATTGTAAGAAGCGGGCAGGATCCGGTAATTTCTTCTGCCTTTTTCATAAAATCTTCGGATCTGCCAAAACGACTGTCGGTAGTCTGGGATGCATCAGAAAAGATCGTCACGATCTCTGCTCCCTCTTCTCTCAGTTTCATGAGCTGTGCAAATGCCTTCTCATAAGTGCAGAACGAGCCTGTAAACGCCACACCGATCTTTTTTCCTTTCAGCTTCATAAATACCATCTACTCCTTTTATTCTGTGACAGATTCAGCCAATCCGGTTCTGTATAAAATCAGCAAGGATCTCAGCGGAAGAACAGGGCGCATATCTGCCGGGAAGACCGGGAAGAAGGACGGCGTTCACAGACAGAGCTTCTGCCGCCCTGTAATCCACACCGCCCGGCGCCGATGCAATATCAAGGATCCATGCGTTCTTTCCCACATGTCTGAGCTGCTCTTCTGAAAGGATCCTCTCCGGCACTGTATTAAAAATAAAATCTGCATCCGACAGCTCATCGGGCAGCTCATCTGCGGATGCGGTACCGTCCGCCAGTACAAGTGCCTCTGCGGCTCTTATCCTATCTTTCTCAAAAACAATCACTCTGCAAAGGAAAGACTTTAAAAGCCGTGTCAGTATGCTTCCGCACCTGCCGTATCCAAGAACCAGGCACCTGCTCTTCGTCAGATTAACGGGACTTCTTGTGATTGCTTCAGTAACCACCCCTTCCGCCGTAGCAACGGCGTTCCTGGCAGATACGATCTCATCCTGCATCATGTCGTATACTCTGAGTCCCTTTTCCACTGCATATCGCCTTACATCACCGGGGATATTTCCCGCAAAAAAAGCTGCTGTCTCAGGCATTTCCTTAAAGAGCGTTTCCACGTTCATGTCTGGCGCCTCATACGCCCCCGTCATTTTCCCGGACCGTAAAAAAGGCACAGGACCTGCAGCAGCATCCACCTCTTTCAAAGCTTCTTTCAATGATGCCGCCTCCTGAATCCCCTCGCCATACACTCTTTCACATAATCCATATACAGTTACCTCATATCCTCTGTTCGCAAGGATACGAGCCAGATACACCTGCCTCTTGTCGCCGCCGATCACAGCGATCTTATAAGAATCTGCTCTCAATCTGCCTTTTTCCTTTTTTCTTCATTGTATGCATTAAAAAGTATCAGGTGAAATCATTGTTTTTATTTCAAGTCTCTCACATTTCTCGAATAACAAAAATGTTTCCGGAAACCGAAGTTTCCGGGGGTAATTTCAAGAGTATATTCTTCGCCGAGCGAAGCTCGACTCCGCTTCATCCACACTTGTGCGCTTTCGCACTAAGCTCGATAAAACCTCGCTAAGTGCTCAATGTGTAGCTCGCGGGCTTCGCACTATGATAAAATAGGGTAGAGGGAGAATAAAATCTCGCCCCTCCCGTTGA
>DWUT01000246.1 GCA_019120615.1 Candidatus Mediterraneibacter norfolkensis | reverse complement strand
ATGAGAATGAATGATTATGAATTATAACTAAAAAATACATCTTAATTTTGTGAATTATTATGATTGAATTTGAAAGAATATGAATATATAATGAAATCATCAAGAGGAGGTAAAGTAAAGATGATCTATACAGTTACATTTAATCCTTCACTGGACTATATCGTCGAAACCGAGGGATTCAAACTGGGGAATACAAACCGGACTGTATCGGAGAGGATTCTGCCGGGAGGGAAAGGAATAAATGTTTCCACTGTCCTGAAAAATCTGGGGATAGAGAGTGCAGCTCTTGGCTTCACTGCAGGTTTCACAGGAGCGGAGATTCGGAGAAGAGTAGACGAACTTGGGTTTCGGAGTGAATTCATCGAAGTGGATAACGGATTCTCAAGGATCAATGTGAAGATGAAGGAATTTGACGGAACAGAGATCAACGGACAGGGACCGGTTATCGGCAGCGATGCCATTGAAGCTCTGATGCAGAAATTGGAGAAACTTAGAGAGGGGGATACGCTGGTGCTGGCTGGGAGCATCCCGTCCAGTATGCCGGATTCGATTTACAGTGATATCCTGGCAGGACTTCAGGACAGAGGTATTACTTTTGTGGTGGACGCAACGAAAGATCTGCTGCTCAATGTCCTTGCGTATCATCCGTTCCTGATCAAACCCAATCATCATGAACTTGGAGAGGTTTTCGGGGTGACTCTGAAAGAGCGGGAGGATGTCATCCCGTATGCCCGCCAGCTTCAGGAGAAAGGTGCGAAGAATGTGCTTGTCTCCATGGGAGGGAAGGGAGCCGTCCTGCTGGATGCCGGACAGCAGGTTCATATGCGCCCTGTCCCGGAAGGAAAACTGGTGAACGCTGTCGGATCCGGCGATTCCATGGTGGCAGGATTTATTGCAGGATGGACAGAGAAGGAAGATTATGAACATGCGTTTAAAATGGGAATTGCGGCGGGAAGCGCCAGCGCATTTTCAGAACTTCTGGCAACAGAAGAAGAGATCAGAACACTCTACAGAGAACTTTAAAAATGTTAAACAGAAATAAAGCTGTGAAAGGAAGGAAAGAAAGATGAGGATTACGGAACTGCTTGACAGAAGGAGTATCTCACTGGACGGCGCACCATCTTCAAAAAAGGAAGCGTTGGATCAGATGGTCGCCCTGATGGTAAAAAGCGGAAAGATCAGGGATGAGAAGGCATATAGAGAAGAGGTATATCACCGGGAGGAGGAAGGTACTACAGGAATCGGGGAAGGGATCGCGATCCCGCACGGAAAATGCGATGCGGTTATCCGTCCGGGACTGGCGGCTATGGTCGTAAAGAATGGTGTGGATTTTGATTCACTGGACGGTGAGCCGGTCCATCTTATTTTTCTGATCGCCGCGCCAAACACAAAAGATAATGTACACCTTGATGTATTGAGCAAGCTTTCCATGCTTCTCATGGATGAAAAATTCGTGGAAGATCTGAAAAATGCGGCTGATGTGGATGAGTTTCTGGATGTAATCGATAAGGCGGATCAGGAAAAGCCGGATGTAGACGATCAGCTGGCGGCTCAGACGGAAGCTGACACATCGACAAAAATATGCCGTATCCTCGCCGTTACATCCTGTCCTACGGGGATCGCCCATACGTATATGGCTGCGGAAGGAATCGAGAAAGCGGCAAAGGCTGCAGGATGCTTCGTGAAGGTAGAAACGCGGGGATCCGGAGGCGCAAAAAATGTACTTACGGATCAGGAAATCAAAGACGCGGACTGTATCATTATCGCTGCTGATGCAAAGGTACCCATGGATCGGTTTGACGGCAAAAAACTGATTGAATGTCCTGTGACAGACGGGATCAGCAAAGCAGATGAGCTGGTTCAGAGGGCGGTGAATGGAAATGCCCCTGTGTATCGCGCGGATCATCCTGCCGCAGAAAAAGAGAAGGGGGCATCTGGAGGCGCGGGACACAAGATCTATACGCAGCTTATGAACGGCGTTTCCCATATGCTTCCCTTCGTTGTCGGAGGGGGTATCCTGATCGCGCTCGCCTTCCTGATTGATGGACTTGGGGTTAATGTGAATTCGCTTTCAGATGAGGCCAGAGCCAACTTTGGTACGATCACTCCGGTGGCTGCTGCTCTGAAAGGAATCGGTGATCTTGCGTTTGGATTTATGCTGCCTGTACTCGCCGGGTTTATTGCCATGAGCATCGGCGACAGGCCGGCTCTCGCAGTGGGATTTGTGGGAGGAATGATCGCGGCAAACGGACATTCCGGATTTCTTGGCGCCTTGCTGGCCGGATTTATTGCCGGATATCTGGTCCTGCTGCTCCGCAGAGTGTTCAGCGTTCTTCCTGAGTCGATTGAGAAGATCGCGCCGGTTCTCCTATATCCCGTATTCGGGATCCTGCTGATCGGACTGATCATGATGTACGTTGTGGAACCTCCTATTGGCGCACTGAATACGGCACTGAATACAGCGCTTACAAATATGAGCGGAAGCAGCAAGATCCTGTTGGGGATCATCGTGGCGGGGATGATGTCGATTGATATGGGCGGTCCGTTCAACAAAGCCGCATATGTGTTTGGGACAGCTTCCATAGCGGCAGGAAACTATGACATCATGGCGGCAGTTATGATTGGCGGTATGGTGCCGCCCTGTGCGATCGCCCTTGCAACGCTCATCTTTAAGAATAAATTTACAAAGCAGGAGAGAGAGTCCGGACCGGTCAACTTCATCATGGGACTTGCATTTATCACAGAAGGTGCGATCCCTTTCGCGGCATCAGATCCGCTGCATGTACTGCCGTCATGCATTGTCGGGTCAGCTCTGGCAGGCGCTCTTTCTATGGCGTTCGGGTGCACGCTGATGGCTCCCCACGGCGGAATCTTTGTATTCCCGGTGGTGTCAAATCCGCTGATGTACCTTGTCGCTCTGGTTGCAGGAACAGCTGTCGGTGCGCTGCTTCTCGGGGTGCTGAAGAAAAAGATTCAGGAATAATAACAGAACAGTCTCCGGATCCGGAAATTTTTCTGTTGGAAGGTATAACGGAAGAAAAGGAACTGCTTGCCGAAGCAGGGGTTTCGAGGTAAAATATGAATAAAAGAAAAGCGGATTCCCGGAATCCGCTTTTCTTTTCAGAACTGTGTCGGGGAGGGTAAGAAAGTGCTGACAGAAACAAGACAGGATGAGATATTGCAGATGCTGGAAGAAAAGGGGAGTGTGACAGTGCAGGAACTGACGGAAAAGTTCCGTGCGTCAGAATCCACGATACGAAGAGACCTGAACACGCTCCATAAGAAAGGGGCTCTGATAAAAGTGTTCGGCGGGGCAGTGCAGAAGGAGAACAGACTTGCCACGAAAGATGAAAAGGTCGCCCTGCGAAAAGAACAGAACAGGGAGCAGAAGGTACGCGTTGCCAGATATGCGGCCTCTCTGATTGCGGCGGGAGATTTTGTCTACCTGGATGCGGGGACAACGACAGGATATATGATCCCCTTTCTCCAGGAGCGGTCGGTAACGTTCGTGACAAACGCGGTGTCCCATGCGCTGAAGCTTTCAGAAAACGGCTTTCGGGTCATACTTATAGGTGGGGAGCTGAAGGCTGCGACGGAGGCCAGCGTCGGGAATGAGGCATATGCGGCGCTCCAGAAATATAATTTTACGAAAGGGTTCTGGGGCACAAACGGGGTCAGTGAGCTTTCAGGTTTTACCACTCCGGATATCAATGAGGCCATGATCAAAGAATGCGCCATGCGGCATACGCAGCAAAGATACGTGCTCTGCGACAGCACCAAGTTCCAGCAGACAAGTCCGGTGAGTTTTGGAGAGTTCCTGTCGGCGTCGGTTATAACCGATCGAATTCCGGAGGAATTAAAGAATACTGATAATATTATTGTGGCAGAATAGATGAGATTTTTTAAACAGTTAACCAGGTGAGGGATCCTGTGCGGCAGGGTCCTTATTCTTTATATGTAAGTGGTGTAATATGCTGAAATTGTAGCAATAGTGATAATATTTATCAGTAGAATCTGTTAGAATTGACTATCTTAAATTAGTGTTGCTATGATATGTCAGTAAACAGAAGTTTACATATATTTAATATAAGGAAGTGGTGAGGTATGAAACAGCATAGATTCTGGGCATGGGCTGCGGTCTTTTGCTTCGTGATGGTATTTTATACAGGCTACAAACACAAATAGACAGGAGGTAATCATGATGATGGACATTTTTAAACTGAAAAAACTCGGAATCTTTGCGGGAGGTGTTCTGTTTGGAACAGCAGGGCTCAAGATCCTCTCAAGCAAGGATGCAAAGAAAGTTTACACGAACTGTACAGCGGCTGTTTTAAGGGCGAAGGAGTGCGTTATGAAAACGGCAACGACAGTTCAGGAGAATGCGGAGGATATCCTTGCGGAGGCTCAGCAGATTAATGACGAGAGAGCGGCTCAGGAGGCTGCGAATGTGGAAGAAAATGCAGAAGTAAATGCAGAAGTAAATGCCGGTGCGGACGAATTGAAAGAAGCAGAATAGCCGGCTATGAAATTTATCATAAAGCATGAATTAAAAGGCCGCCTCCGTATCCATGCCGTTCAGAGTAGGATGACATGTACGGAGGCGGATACTCTTTCCTGGTTTCTTGAAAAGCAGGAGAACATAACGAGCGTCAAAGTATATGAACGCACCGCAGACGCTGTTATCTGCTATACGGGAGAACGGGAAAATCTGATCATGCTGCTCAAAAAGTTCTGTTACAGTGAGGTGGAGGTGCCGGAAAACGTATCCGCAAGTTCCGGCCGCCGGCTGAACACAGAGTATAAGGAGAGACTGATCACAAAGGTTGTGCTCCATTACGGCAGTAAACTGTTTCTGCCTTATCCTGTAAGGGCGGTGTACACAGTTCTGAGATCGATAAAGTATATCTGGCAGGGTATCCGATGCCTGAAGCAAGGGAAGATCGAAGTGCCTGTACTGGACGCCACGGCAATCGGGGTGTCCGTGCTGAGGGGAGATATCAATACGGCGGGATCTGTCATGTTCCTTCTGGGCGTAGGCGAGATACTGGAAGAGTGGACTCACAAGAAATCTGTTGGAGATCTGGCGCGCAGCATGTCACTGAACATAAAGAAAGTATGGCTTGAGCGAGAAGATCAGGAGATCCTGGTAAAGGCTTCGGAGATCAGGCCCGGAGATACGGTCGTGGTCCATATGGGGAATGTGATTCCCTTTGATGGCGAGGTGTCCTCAGGAGAGGGAATGGTCAATCAGGCGTCTCTCACGGGAGAATCTATGCCTGTGCGAAGGACGGCGGGACAGTCTGTGTATGCGGGGACTGTTCTGGAGGAAGGAGAGCTGAAGATTTTTGTGAAGGCGGTTTCCGGTTCCACGCGATTTGAAAAGATTGTTACCATGATCGAAGATTCCGAGAAACTGAAATCTTCTGTTGAGAGCCGGGCGGAACACCTGGCTGACAGGCTTGTTCCCTACACACTGATGGGAACAGGGCTTGTATGGCTTCTCACCAGAAATATCACGAAAGCGCTGTCTGTTCTTATGGTAGATTTTTCCTGCGCGCTGAAACTTGCCATGCCGATCTCTGTCCTGTCCGCGATCAGGGAGGCCGGGCAGAGGAATATCACTGTGAAGGGCGGAAAATTTCTGGAGGCGGTAGCCGAGGCGGACACGATCGTGTTTGACAAGACGGGAACCCTCACAAAGGCAAAACCTACCGTAAAGAATGTCGTTACGTTTGGAGACTGTCCGGAGAAAGAGTGTCTCCGGATCGCGGCATGTCTGGAGGAACATTTTCCCCATTCCATGGCAAAGGCAGTAGTGGACGCGGCGAAGAAACGGAAGCTTTCTCATGAGGAAATGCACTCGAAAGTAGAGTATGTCGTCGCTCATGGGATTTCGTCCTATATTGACAGCAGAAAAGTTGTGATCGGAAGCAGTCATTTTGTATTTGAAGACGAGGGATGCCGGATTCGCCCTGAATATCAGGAGCGGTTCGATCATCTTCCAACAGAATATTCCCACTTGTATCTAGCTATCGATCACGAACTGACCGCGGTCATCTGCATCGAAGACCCGCTTCGGGAAGAGGCGGGAGAGATGGTGAAGGAACTGCGCACGGAAGGGATCTCGAAGATCGTCATGATGACGGGGGATAGTGAGAGAACTGCAGCGGCGATTGCCCGGAAAGTAGGTGTGGATGAATATTACGCGGAAGTCCTGCCGGAAGATAAGGCGGGATTTATTGAGCGGGAGAAAGCGGCAGGAAGAAAGGTCATTATGATTGGTGATGGCATCAATGACTCACCTGCGCTTTCTGCGGCTGACGCGGGGATTGCTGTCAGCGACGGTGCGGAGATTGCCCGGGAGATCGCAGATATTACTATCGCAGCGGATGACCTGAGAGAGATTGTGACACTGAAGAGGCTGTCTGATGGGATGATGAAACGGATCCATCGCAATTACAGAGGGATTGTGGGAATCAATTCCGCACTCATTCTACTGGGGGTTGCAGGAGTGATTCAGCCTACAACGTCAGCCCTGCTCCACAATACCTCGACCCTGGCTATCAGCCTGAAGAGCATGGGCAGTCTGCTGCCCGATGATAGGGCTGTTTCACGAAAAATTATAAAGAACTGAATAGACAT
>DWUT01000245.1 GCA_019120615.1 Candidatus Mediterraneibacter norfolkensis | reverse complement strand
GATGTAAAATTCGTATTTTCAATACTTATTCTTTGGCGCTGGTATTAAAAGGACACAGTTGCAAAAGAAAAAGGCAGTGTATTATACTAGAAGGAGAATTTATGCAAAAAAAGAAAATACAGTGGCATCAGGGATTCAGCGCGGCGCTTCGGATTACCCTGCAGGAGGAAATGGAGTTTCTGGAGATGCAGGAGGAATATCTGCTGAGCCGGAAACCGCTGCAGATCGATATCCTGATTTTAAAGAAGAAAAAGGAACTGACCATACGAAAGGCGATAGGCAGGATTTTCCGAAGATATAACATTATCGAGTACAAATCTCCGGAGGATTATCTGACGATCAATGATTTTTATAAGGTCTATGCGTATGCCTGTGTTTATCAGTCAAATACGGATCGGATAAATGAGGTGGATCCAAGAGAACTGACCATCACATTTGTATGCAGTCATTTCCCCAGAGAGATGGTCAGACATCTGGAAGAGGTCCGTGGGATACATATAAACCTGGCAGGGAAGGGGATTTATTATCTGAAGGGAGATCCTATCCCTATACAGCTTCTGATCACACCTGAACTGTCACGGGAGGAAAGCTACTGGATGCAGAACCTGAGGACAGATCTCAAGGCAGGAGGAGAGATAAGAGAACTGATGATGAGATATGAACAGAACAGGAAGCGGAAGGACTATGAGGCTGTTATGGACCTGATCACAAGGGCAAACTGGGAACAGATGGAGGAGGAAAAGAAGATGTGCGATGCGTTAAATGAACTTTTTGCAGAAGAATTGAAAGAGGCTGACGAAAGAGGAAGAGCGGCGGGAATGGAGAGTGGATTAAAAGCCGGAAAGGAGAGCGGACGTACAGAAGGAATTCAGCTTGCAAAGCAGGTTTTCCGTCTTTCCAGAAGCGGTGTCTCCGAGAGTGAAATCGCCAGACAGTGTGGTATCACGGTTGAGCAGGTGAAGGAAATCCTGGAATAGGAAGGATGAACAGAGAGGCATAAGACTATGACGATTGCTGGAGAATGTCAGAGAAAAAATGTCGGATATCGGAATCAGATGAAAAACATTTGACGGATAAACAAGTGAAAATGAAAATATGTCGTTTCCGCCTTAAAATAGATCGTATGAAAAAATGTCGTCTTAAAATAAGTCGGATTTCAGAAAATAAATAACATGGAACTCTTGCCTTTTCTAAAGTACACTAATAACAGTTCAAAGAACGTAAAGAACGAGTAAAGGAGAGAGAAAAATGGCAAATGAAAAGACAGTGAGCACAAAGAGCTCAGAGGAACATGTAAGCACAGCTTTTAAATGGTTCCACGCGACATCTGTCAACGGAGGAGCGATGATCATCGCAGCGGTGATCTCAAGTTTCTTCTCTGTCTACATGACAGATACGATCGGATTGCCGGCTGCGTCCGCTTCTCTGATCATGTTTATCGCAACATTCTGGGATGCATGTAATGACCCGATGATGGGAGTTATCGCAGACCGTACAAAATCCAGATGGGGACGTTACAGACCTTATTTCATTGCAGCACCGATCCTTCTGACCCTGTTTTCAGTACTGATCTGGGTAAATCCGGACTTCTCAATGACAGGTAAGTTCGTTTGGGTACTGGTTACATATATCGGATACGGAATGACAGTTACGATGTATACAATGCCTCAGGTAGCAGTTCTTCCGGCATGTGTAAAGAGCAATGAGAGAAGAAATATGATCATTACGATGGGCGCAGGAGTCTGCTCCGTAGCGTTCCTGATTGGAAACACTTTCACACCGAACCTGACAGGTTTCTTTGAGGGGCTTGGATTCAGCAACGGATATATTCCGCTGATGCTTTGCTGTGGTGTGCTCGCATTCATTTCTTTCTGGGGACTGTTTGCAACATCAAAGGAAAAATATCTTCAGCCGGTACAGAAAGGCGAGTCTTTCAAGAATCTGAAAAAAGTACTGAAACACAAAGAGCTGTTCCCGAATATTATTGCATGGATCATGGCTTCCATGGGATACGGGCTGATGTTCTCAACATCTGTATACTATATGACATATTATTGGGAGAGACCGGACCTGATTCCTGTTTATATGGCAGTTATATCAATTGGAGCTACGGTTTCCATGGTCGTCCTGATGCCGATCGTGCTGAAGGTATTTAAAACCGGACAGAAATCTCTGATTGTGTCACAGACTGCATCAATCGTATGTTATCTGATCCTGTTCTTCTTCGGCAGATCAAACTTTGTATTCCTGTGTGTTGTGACATTCCTGTCAACCTGCTTCTCAGCAATGCAGAACGCACTGGTCAACGTACTTGTAAACGATGCAATCGATTATGTACAGCTTAAGGAGGGCATATCCGCAAATGGAGTGATCGCTTCCATCAAGGGATTTGCTCAGAAATGTGGTAATACATTCACAAGTTCAGGTATCCTTGCAGTGCTTGCAGTATCCGGATACGTTGCAAATGCTATCGGCGAGCAGCCGGATTCCGCAATGTTCGCACTGAACTTCCTGAAGTTCGGCGCTCCCTGCGTGACAGGCGTTATCCTGATCATTGCAGTACTCTTCAACCCGGTAGAGAAACACTACAAAGAAATTGAAGAGATGAAGGCAAATA
>DWUT01000244.1 GCA_019120615.1 Candidatus Mediterraneibacter norfolkensis | reverse complement strand
TGCTAAGACTGCTTATGAGGGCGGCGGTTACGAGTTCCACTCGAACTCAGGAATGGGAAAACACTTCTTACATGCATGCATGACGCTGTGTTTCCCTATTCCTGAGTACGGTTTGAACCGTAACCTGAAATATAGAAAATGACTTGCATGCAGGGAGAAATCGTTATATTCTATTAAAGAATGCAGCCTGGGTGAAGAACCGGCGCTGCAGATGAGACTGTAAAAAGCTGGAGAAAAGACAACAGGTGATTATGAAAAAAGCGAAAACGATGATACCGGTTCTTGTCTGTTTTCTGCTCCTGGCGGCGTTTGCGGCGGAAGGACAGCAGATTCCTGCAGAAGAACAGGACGGCAAGGAGGGGATCCGGATCGAAGAAAAAGACAGGAAAGACTATTTTGTGTTTCAGGACGTGAAGGAAAACAGCTACCGGGCGGAGCTGCTTGAAAGTGTCCCGAAAAATACATATGATTTCTCCTGCCTTACAACAGATGAAGATACCGGATTTAAAAAATATAATGATGAAAAAAACGGGATCACATCAAAAATGGGGATCGATGTCTCTGAGTTTCAGGGAGACGACATTGACTGGAAACAGGTAAAAGACAGTGGAATCGAATTTGTCATCGTGCGCATCGGATATCGGGCTTACGGGGAAACCGGGGAGTTAGTTCAGGATGCGATGTTCGAGCAGAATATAGAAGGGGCACTTGATGCCGGGCTTGAAGTGGGAGTGTATTTCTTCTCTCAGGCGATCACTCCGGGGGAGGCTGTCGAGGAGGCCGAGTTTGTTCTTGATCTCATACGTCCTTACAATATCACAGGCCCTGTAGTGTATGACACAGAGGAGATCAAAGGGGATACGGCCAGGACCGACGACAATACGCGGCAGGAATTTACGAACTACTGCAAGGTTTTCTGTGATACGGTGGAACACGCAGGATATGACTCCATGATCTATGCCAATATGAAATGGATGGCGTTTACCCTTGATATGGAAGAACTGACGGACTATGATTTCTGGTATGCGGATTACCATGAGTTCCCCCAGAATCCTTATGATTATACTATATGGCAGTACAGTGAGACCGGGGCGGTTCCCGGGATCAACGCAAATGTGGATCTGAATATCTGGTTTGAAAAAGAAGGCTGACGGATCAGCCCCAAGGAGGATGAAAGATGAAGTGGAATAAATTCCGGTTAAAGACGACAACGGCAGCGGAGGATATTGTCAGCAGCATGCTGATGGATCTGGGAATACAGGGAGTGGAGATCGAAGACCGCATTCCTCTCACTCAGTCAGATAAAGAGCAGATGTTTGTGGACATCCTTCCCGAGATCGAAGTGGACGACGGAACAGCTTATCTGAGTTTCTATCTGGAGGAGGATGAGGATAAGGAGAAGATCCTTGCGGACGTGAAGCGGGAATTGAAAGAGATGTCTGAATATGTGGATGTGGGAGAGTGCCTGATCGAGGAATCACAGACAGAGGATGTGGACTGGGTGAACAACTGGAAACAGTACTTTCACCAGTTCTATGTGGACGATATCCTGATCATTCCGTCCTGGGAGGACGTAAAGCCTGAGGATGAGGATAAGATGATCATCCACATTGACCCGGGCACCGCGTTCGGTACAGGGATGCATGAGACGACTCAGCTCTGCATCAGACAGCTCCGCAAATATGTGACGGAGACGACAAGGATCCTGGATGTGGGATGCGGGAGCGGGATTCTGGGAATGCTGGCGCTGAAATTCGGTGCTGCGTACTCTGTGGGAACCGATCTGGATCCCTGCGCCATTGATGCCACATATGAGAATATGGAAGTGAACGGAATCTCACGGGACCGGTACGAAGTGATGATCGGAAACATTATCGATGACAAAGAAATACAGGACAGGGTGGGATATGGATGTTATGATATCGTGGTGGCAAATATCCTTGCGGACGTGCTGGTGCAGCTCACACCGGTGATCGTATCTCAGTTGAAGCCGGGCGGAATCTACATTACCAGCGGGATCATCGACAATAAGGAAGAGACTGTGAAGGAAGCGGTGAAGGCAGCGGGACTTACAGTCCTGGATGTGACATATCAGGGCGAGTGGGTCTGCGTGACAGCGAGGAAAGACTGATGCAGCAGTTTTTTACGGATCCGTCCCTGATCGAGGACGGGAAAATTTACATTGAAGGATCTGACCTGAGCCATATGAAGAATGTACTTAGAATGAGGCAGGGAGAAAAAGTGAGAGTGAGCGACGGAGCGGGGAAGCGCTATCTCTGTACGGTCAAAGGATATAACGGAAACCGTGCTGAACTTCAGATCGAAGAGACGTGCGAAGAGGATACGGAACTTCCCTCCCGGATCGTCCTGTTCCAGGGGCTCCCCAAGGGGGACAAGATGGAACTGATCGTACAGAAGGCGGTGGAACTGGGAGCCGTCAGTGTTGTGCCCTTTGCGGCGAAACGGTCTGTGGCAAAGCTGGATGAAAAGAAGGCGGCGAAGAAACAGGCACGCTGGCAGTCCATTGCAAAAAGCGCGGCGGAACAGTCCGGACGCGGGATTATTCCTGAAGTAGGGAGCCTTCTTACCTTTGGAGAGGCACTGAAGTCCGCGCAGGATCTGGACATTCTCCTTGTACCTTATGAACTGGAGGAGGGAATGGGCAGAACGGCGGAAGTGATCGGAAGGATCCGGCCGGGGCAGTCTGTTGGAATCTTTATCGGTCCGGAGGGAGGATTTGAAAAAGAGGAAGTGGATCAGGCTGTGGAGACAGGCGCAGTGCCTGTGACACTGGGAAAGCGGATTCTCCGTACAGAGACGGCGGGGATGGCTATGCTGTCCATCCTGATGTATCATCTTGAGATAGGAAGTCATAATTTAATAGTAAAAGAGTAAAGGAAAGGGAAAATGGAAGTATATCTGGATAATTCCGCCACGACTATGAGCTATCCGGAAGTGGGGGAACTGGTTTATAAAATCATGTGCAGGGATTATGGGAATCCCGCGTCAATGCACCGAAAAGGTGTGGAAGCGGAGCACTATATCCGGGAGGCGAAAGAGACGCTGGCAAAGATCCTGAAGGTCAATGCGAAAGAGATCTTTTTCACTTCCGGTGGAACTGAGAGCGACAATCTTGCCCTGATCGGATGTGCAAGAGCGAATAAGCGGTCGGGAAACCATCTGATCACTACATCCATCGAGCATCCGGCTATCCTCAATACCATGAGATATCTGGAAGAGGAGGAAGGATTCCGGGTGACATATCTTCCGGTGGACTCAAAGGGGAAGGTGAAGCTGGAGGCACTGAAAGAGGCTTTGTGTCCGGAGACGATCCTCGTGTCCATCATGTATGTGAACAATGAAGTGGGGACCGTGCAGCCGGTGGAAGAGGCGGCGAAGATGGTGAAAGAATATGACCCGTCTATCCTGTTCCACACGGATGCGGTGCAGGGATTTGGAAAATACCACATCTATCCGAAACGTACGGGCATTGATCTCCTTACTGCCAGCGGCCATAAGATCCATGGACCGAAAGGTGTGGGACTCCTGTATATTGGAGAGAAAGTAAAGATCCATCCCATCATATTCGGCGGAGGTCATCAGAAGAATATCCGGTCCGGCACGGAAAATGTTCCGGGAACGGCGGGGCTTGGACTTGCGGCTAAAATGATCTATCGGGATATGGATATGAAAGTGGCGCTCATGCGTGAGCTGAAGAATTACTTTATAGAGGGAATCTCGAAGATTGAAGACACGACGATACACGGGTTTACGGATGAGGGCAGCGCGCCTCATATCATCAGCGTGGGAATCGCGGGGATCCGCAGTGAAGTCCTTCTTCACGCATTGGAGGACAAAGGAATCTACGTGTCGTCCGGATCGGCATGTTCCTCCAACCATCCGTCGGTCAGCGGTGTGCTGAAAGGGATCGGCGCGGCAAACGAATATCTGGACGCTACGCTGCGCTTCAGTATGTCTGAGTTTACAACGAAAGAAGAAATTGACTATACGCTGGAAACACTATATAATTGTATACCGATGCTTCGGAAATATACAAGACACTGACGAAAGGTCATAAGGAGAGTACGATACATGAGATTTCATTCATTTTTGATCAAATATGGAGAAATAGGGATCAAAGGAAAAAACAGATATATGTTTGAGGACGCTCTTGTACGTCAGATCAGATATGCGCTGCGGGGTGTGGACGGACAGTTCCTTGTCCATAAATGCCATGGCAGAGTGTATGTGGACTGCGAGGGTGAATATGACTATGAGGATACAGTGGAGAGCCTGAAGAGAGTGTTCGGCATTGTGGGGATCTGCCCGGTCGTGCGGGTGAAGGTTGCCGAGATCGGGGAACTGAAGAAAGACGTCGTATCTTATATGGAAGAAATGTATCCGGACAGGAACCTTACGTTTAAAGTGGAGGCGAGAAGAGCGAACAAGCGCTATCCGATGAACTCCATGGAGATAAACTGCGAACTGGGAGAAGCTGTCCTTGACGCTTTCCCGGGGATGAAAGTGGATGTGCATGATCCGGATGTAAAGCTGAATGTGGAGATCCGAGAAGAGGTATATATCTACTCCGAGATCATCCCGGGACCGGGAGGGATGCCGGTGGGGACAAACGGAAGCGCCATGCTCCTGTTATCCGGAGGGATTGACAGTCCGGTGGCGGGTTATATGATCGCGAAGCGCGGTGTGGAACTGGAGGCCACTTATTTCCATGCGCCGCCTTATACCAGCGAACGCGCGAAGGAGAAGGTTGTGGATCTGGCAAGACTGGTTTCGGCTTATGCAGGTCCGATCAAACTGCATGTGGTCAATTTTACGGATATTCAGCTTTACATCTATGAGAAATGTCCGCATGAGGAACTGACGATCATCATGCGCCGGTATATGATGCGGATCGCAGAACACTTTGCGAAGAAGGACGGCTGTCTGGGACTGATCACAGGGGAGAGCATCGGCCAGGTGGCGAGCCAGACCATGCAGAGCCTTGCGGCGACGAACGCGGTCTGCACTCTGCCGGTGTACCGTCCTCTGATCGGGTTTGACAAGCGCGACATTGTGGATATCTCGCAGGAGATCAATACCTATGAGACGTCCATACAGCCTTTTGAGGACTGCTGTACGATCTTTGTGGCGAAACATCCTGTCACAAAGCCGAGTATCGAGCGGATGGAAAAGTCGGAACTGAATCTGAGCGAGAAGATCGATGAACTGATGAAGACTGCGATCGAGACCGCCGAGGTGATCCGGGTGGAGCAGAACGCATAAAACTGTAGTTCACACCTGACCGCCGCCCGCATGCGCACTCGT
>DWUT01000243.1 GCA_019120615.1 Candidatus Mediterraneibacter norfolkensis | reverse complement strand
ATATATAGGATTGGATTTGAGACCTTCGTGAAACAGCCCTACAAAGTACACGGCACCTTTGACAATTTCCCTATATTATGGTAAGCTGAAATTGCCCAAAGTGTGAATGACGAGATTATCATTTGCACTTTTTTTTCGCAGTGAATGAAAAGCGGTTATTGAATGGAACAGAAGATGGTTTTACACGAGGAAAGGAGAGACGCCGTGCTTACTATCAGCAATTATGTAAAGGCAAAGACCATTGAGGAGGCGTATGAACTGAATCAGGCGCGCAACAGCCGGATCAAGGGCGGGATGATGTGGATGCGCCTTGGAAATGCCAAGGTCAAGACGTTGATCGATCTGTCTGCTCTTGGGCTTGACAAGATTGAGGAGACGAACAATGTATTCCGGATCGGCGCCATGTGCACCCTGCGTCAGCTTGAGCAGTGTGAAGCACTCAGGGAGGCGTACGGGGACGGGATCGCAGAGGCTGTGCGCCATATCGTGGGGGTACAGTTCCGGAACCAGGCAACGGTAGGAGGAAGCATTTACGGGAGATACGGTTTTTCGGATGTCCTGACAGCCCTTCTTGCCCTGGACACGTTTGTGGAACTTTATAATGGAGGAACGATCCGCCTTTCAGAATTTGTCAACAGAAAGCCGGATAAAGATATCCTTCTTTCCGTGATCATAAGAAAAGGGAAAAGGCAGTTCCGGTACCAGTCTATACGCCGGACAAAGACAGATTTTCCGGTGATCGCCTGTGCCGTTGTGACAGGGATCGTGCACGGGAAAGAATCCTGGTATATCTCTGTGGGAGCGCGTCCGATGAAGGCGGCCCTCCTTGAAAAGCACTGGGAGATACCGGATGACGCTTCTGAGGAAGAAATTGAAAAATACGCTTCCGAGGCAGCTTCGGAGTTTACATACGGAACTAATATGCGGGGCAGCGCAGATTACCGGCGGCATCTGACAGAAGTGCTGCTCCGCCGTGAGATCAGTTCGATTCTGGCGGAGAGGAGATAAAAGATGGAAGTGCATTTTGTTCTGAACGGAAAAAAACGTACGGCAGATGTGGCTGCGGACGCCGTGCTCCTGAATGTCCTGAGGGATCTCGGGTGCAAGAGTGTGAAATGCGGCTGTGAGACGACAAACTGTGGACTCTGTACGGTTTGGATCGACGGAAAATCCCGCCTTTCCTGCTCGGTGCTGGCAGCGGGAATCGACGGACATGAGGTGACGACGCTGGAAGGCGTGGAGAAGGAGGCTGCAGAATTTGGAAAGTTCCTGGCAGAGGAAGGCGCAGAACAGTGCGGATTCTGTTCTCCGGGATTCATCATGAACGTGCTCGCCATGATGCGGGAACTGAAGGATCCGAGTCTGGAAGAGATCCAGGAATATCTGGCGGGAAATCTGTGCAGATGTACCGGATATATGGGACAGATTAGAGCAATACAGAAATATATGAAAGAGAGAAAGGGGGCAGGGGCATGAAAAATATATCTGAACTGAACATCGTAAATCATGCAGTGCCGAAGGTGGACTCAGAAGCGCTCGTGACCGGAAAAGCGGTTTATACGAATGACATCGCACCATCCGACTGCCTGATCGTAAAGATTGTGAGAAGCCCTTACGCCCATGCGCTGATCGAGGATATCGATACTTCCCGTGCCGAGGCAGTTCCCGGGATCGAGTGTGTCCTTACATATAAAGACTGCCCGGACAAGCGGTTCACGCTGGCAGGACAGACCTATCCGGAGCCCAGTCCCTATGACCGGCTGATCCTGGACAGGAGAGTCCGGTTTGTGGGAGACGCGGCAGCGATCGTTGCAGGAGAGACGGAAGAAGCTGTCCGGAAGGCAATGAAGCTTGTAAAGATCAAGTATAAAGTCCTGGAGCCGGTGCTGGACTTCCGGAAGGCAAAGGATAATCCGATACTGGTGCACCCGGAGGAAAACTGGAAGGCCCTCTGTCCGGTGGGAGCGGATAACAAAAGGAATCTGTGCGCTCACGGCGTGAATGAAGCCGGTGATATTGAGGCGGTCCTGGCATCCTGTGACTATGTAGTGGACAGGGTGTATCACACGAAAGCAAACCAGCAGACCATGATGGAGACCTTCCGCACCTATACTTATCTGGATGCTTACGGGCGTCTGAACGTAGTCTCCTCCACACAGGTGCCGTTCCATGTCCGGAGAATCCTGGGAAATGAGCTGGATATCCCGAAACATAAGGTGCGTGTGATCAAACCCCGTATCGGAGGCGGTTTCGGGGCAAAGCAGACGGCGGTCTGCGAGGTCTATCCGGCATTTGTCACCTGGAAGACAGGGAAACCGGCAAAGATCATTTATACAAGAGAAGAGTCTCTGACTGCTTCTTCGCCCCGCCATGAAATGGAGATGCATGTGCGTGTGGGAGCGGACAAAGAAGGAAATATCAGAGGAATCGATCTGTATACTCTGTCAAATACAGGGGCATATGGAGAACACGGTCCGACAACAGTGGGACTCTCCGGCCATAAGTCCATTCCTCTGTACGGGTCGCCGGAAGCGTTTCGTTTTACATATGATGTGGTCTACACAAATGTGATGTCTGCAGGAGCTTACCGCGGATACGGCGCCACCCAGGGAATCTTTGCAGTGGAATCCGCAGTAAACGAACTTGCTCAGATCCTGGGGATGGATCCCACGGTGCTGAGAGAAAAGAACCTGGTGCGGGAGGGGATGACCATGCCCGCGTATTACGGGGAGACAGCAAAGAGCTGTGCGCTTGACCGGTGCCTTGCCCGGGCGAAAGAGATGATCGGCTGGGATGAGAAATATCCCTGCCGCGATATGGGAAACGGAAAAGTGAGAGGAGTCGGCGTTGCCATGGCGATGCAGGGTTCGGGAATCTCCAGTGTGGATACAGGATCTGTCTCTATTAAAGTGAATGATGACGGCTATTACAGCCTGATGATCGGAGCAACGGACATGGGAACCGGGTGTGATACGATCCTGACCCAGATGGCGGCGGAATGTCTGGACTGCCGGATGGAAGACATCCTTGTACATGGAGTGGATACAGATATCTCGCCTTATGACTGCGGATCCTATGCGTCCAGTACGACTTATGTGACCGGTATGGCGGTGGTAAAGGCATGCGAGAAACTGCGGGAGAAGATCTGTCAGAGAGGCGCGGAATATATGGGATGTTCCGCGGATGACGTAGAGTTTGACGGAGAAAAGGTAACGGATCTTAAGACAGGAAAATCTATCTCTAGAAAAGATATCGGAAACAAAGTGATGTGCTTTAACAATGAGGTCCTGTCTGCCAGCGGAGCGTATTCTTCCCCCACGTCCCCGCCGCCGTTTATGGCAGGGATCGCGGAAGTGGAGGTTGACAAAGAGACCGGAACTGTGGAAATGGTGGATTATGCAGCCGTGGTTGACTGCGGAACGGTAGTTAATCCCAGCCTGGCAAGAGTGCAGACGGAGGGCGGTATCGCCCAGGGAATCGGCATGGCATTGTTTGAGGACATTGTCTACAATGCGAAAGGAAAGAATTACAGCAATTCCCTCATGCAGTACAAGATTCCGAGCAGACTTGACGTGGGTCAGATCCGTGTTGAGTTTGAGAGCAGTTATGAGCCCACAGGGCCCTTTGGAGCCAAGTCGATCGGAGAGATCGTGATCAATACCCCGTCCCCGGCAATCGCCAACGCAGTGCAGAACGCGACAGGAGTGATCGTGAGAGAACTTCCGATCACTGCAGAGAAAGTGTACTATGGCATGAAAAAGCTGGCGGAGGAGCAGAACTGAGAAAAGAGAAACAGAGGCGGGAAGGAGAGTGTCAATACATTCTCCTTCCCGCCTCTGTTTTGCTTGGGTTTAACTTTTAAAAGGAATAGGTGTCGCATTATTACAGATGGATCCTCGTCCCGGTCTTTCCCAGGATTCCGTCTCTTGCCTTTTCAAGAAGGGTGATCAGTGACTGCCTTCCCGGCTTGGATTCCGCAAAATCGACGGCGGCCTGCACTTTCGGAAGCATGGAACCGGGGGCAAAATGTCCTTCATCTATGTATTGTTTTGCCTCGGCAACAGTGATGTCGCCCAGCCATTTTTCGTTCGGCTTTCCATAATTGATGGCGGCCTTTTCCACCGCAGTCAGGATGATGAGAAAGTCAGCGTCCAGTTCTTTGGCGAGCAGACAGCTTGCAAAGTCTTTGTCGATCACGGCGCTGGCGCCCTTCAGGTGATTCCCCTGACGTGTGACAGGAATTCCTCCGCCCCCGCAGGCGATGACCAGGTCTCCGGAATCCACCATGGTGCGGATCGTGCCGATCTCAATGATCTCCTGGGGCTTCGGGGAAGCGACGACACGGCGGTAGCCTCGGCCGGCGTCTTCTTTCATGATGTAGTCATATTTTTCCGCCATTATGTCAGCCTGCTCTTTTGTCATGAAGCGTCCGATGGGCTTGGACGGATGGGCAAATGCAGGATCGTCCGGATCCACTCTGACCTGTGTGATCATGGTGGCCACCGGGATATCTGTGATCTCCCGGTTCAGAAGTTCTTCACGGAGGGCGTTCTGCAGATCATATCCGATGTATGCCTGGCTCATGGCAACGCAGACAGACAGGGGAGTATTGGGCTGCTGAGGATCCTCGTGTGTGAGCGCGATCATGGCGTTGTTGACCATTCCGACCTGAGGTCCGTTTCCGTGAGCCACGACCACCTCACAGCCTTCCTCGATCAGATCTACAATGGCGCGGGATGTGATCTTAACCGCTTTCATCTGTTCGGGAAGGGTATTGCCGAGGGCGTTCCCGCCCAGGGCAATAACGATTCGTTTCTTTTTTTCCATATCTGTCAGCCTCCCGGATCAATCCTCTTTCACGGAAGCAATCGTCTCGACTTCGCAGAGCACTCCTTTCGGAAGAGCTTTTACAGCAACGCAGGAGCGCGCCGGATTTCCTGTGAAATATTTTGCATATACTTCGTTGAATGCGGCGAAATCTGCCATATCCGCAAGGAAGCAGGTGGTTTTCACGACATCGGTGAAAGAAGCTCCCTGGCTCTCAAGCAGAGCCTGCACATTTTTCATGACCTGTTCTGCCTGCTCCTCAATGGTGGAGCCTACCACTTCTCCTGTCTCGGGTGAGAGCGGGATCTGCCCGGAAAAGAATGCGATTCCGTTCAGAACGATTCCCTGAGAGTATGGTCCGATAGCTGCAGGTGCATTTTTTGTCTCAACATATTTTAACATTTCTGTATACCTCCTGATGATGCTTTAAACTAATACTGGATAGATGATGTTTTATTTGAAGATCCTCGGTGTTCCTTTTTCTTCCAGTTTTCTGAGGATATCAGCCGGGTCAGCGAACTTGGCAAGGAAGATCATTGCCGCGATGATGTACGGCTTATAGCTTGCCTCTTTGTAAAGCGGATCTCTGTAGCGGTCAAATACGCTTGCGTCAACCTCGCCTTCCTCGCAGCTCACTCCTGTGATGTCCGCCGGCAGACAGTGCAGATACAGTGCCTTGCCGTTCTTGGTAGTAGCCATCAGTTCCTCTGTGCATGCCCAGTCTTTGTGCTGTGCGTTCTGAGCCAGGAGTTCTTTCTCCAGCTCTTTGATGCCCTCAAAGTCTCCGTTTCCGTAAAGCTCTGTACGTTTCTCCATTGCGGCGAAAGGAGCCCAGCTCTTCGGATATACGATGTCCGCGTCTTTGAATGCCTCTGCCATGCTGTTCGTCTTTGTGAAGGAACCGCCGGATTTCTTTGCATTCTCAGCAGCGACAGCTTCAACTTCCGGGAATACCTCGTATCCTTCCGGATGAGCGAGCACAACGTCCATTCCGAAACGTGTCATCAGTCCGATCACGCCCTGGGGAACAGAGAGCGGTTTGCCGTAGGACGGGGAGTATGCCCATGACATGGCGATCTTCTTTCCTTTCAGGTTCTCGACTCCGCCGAACTCATGGATGATGTGGAGCATGTCAGCCATTGCCTGTGTGGGATGGTCGATATCGCACTGAAGGTTTACGAGGGTCGGTTTCTGCTCCAGGATGCCGTCCTTGTTTCCCTGAGTCACAGCGTCAACAACCTCGTGCATGTAAGCGTTTCCTTTTCCGATATACATGTCGTCACGGATTCCGATAACGTCAGCCATGAAGGAGATCATGTTTGCTGTCTCGCGGACAGTTTCGCCGTGAGCAACCTGTGATTTTCCCTCATCCAGATCCTGGACCTCAAGTCCCAGCATGTTGCAGGCGGAAGCGAAGGAGAAGCGGGTGCGGGTGGAGTTGTCACGGAAAAGAGAGATGCCGAGACCGCTCTCAAATACCTTTGTGGAAATGTTGTGCTCACGCATATAGCGGAGGGCATCCGCTACGGTGAAGACTGCTTCCAGTTCTTCGTCTGTCTTCTCCCATGTAAGGAAAAAGTCGCCGTTATACATATCCTTGAAGTTAAGAGAGTTCAGTTTGTCAATGTAATCCTGTAATGTTTTCATTTCGTTTTATCCTCCTTGATTTGTTCTATTCACAGTAGCATCCCGGCAGTGCCGCGTATACAGCCGCGCAGGTCACAAGATCCTGCTTCCAAGTCTTTTCGTTCGGTGCGTGCGCCTGAGCCTCTGCTCCCGGTCCGAATCCGATACACGGGATTCCGTTTCTTCCCATGATGGAAACACCGTTTGTGGAGAAGGTCCATTTGTCTGTCAGCGGGCGGCTCTGGCGCATCTCCAGAGTTTCCTCTGCGCCGATCCTCTTGTCGCCGTAAAGGGAAGTGTAGGCTTTCTCCAGGGCCTTTGTGACCTTGTGGTCTTTCGGGATCGCCCAGGTCGGGAAGTAACACTCGATCTCATAGACACATCCGGTGTAGGACGGGCGGTCGTAATTGTACATGGAGACCACAACGTCGTCACCGTATTTCTTTACGCTCGGAAGAGCACGGATCTCGTCCAGGCAACTCTCCCATGTTTCGCCGAATGTCATGCGGCGGTCAAGAGATACGGCACAGGAATCAGCTACCGCGCAGCGGCTGGGAGAAGTGTAGAAGATCTGGGAAACGGTCACTGTACCGCGTCCGAGGAACCGGGCTTCCTCCCAGTCCGGATTGTATTTCGGGTTCAGCATCTTGACCAGTCCTTTGATCTCGGTCTCATCCGCGTCGTCGTTTTCGTTGAGGGCACGGACGTCCTGAAGGATATCAGCCATCTTGTAGATCGCGTTGTCGCCGCGCTCCGGAGCGGAACCATGGCAGGAAACGCCTTTTACATCGATGCGGATCTCCATACGGCCTCTCTGCCCGCGGTAGATCCCTCCGTCTGTGGGCTCTGTAGAAACAACGAACTCCGGACGGATCTTATCCTCGTTGATGATGTACTGCCAGCACAGTCCGTCACAGTCCTCTTCCTGGACAGTACCGACGACCATGATCTTGCAGCCTTCCGGGATCAGGTCAAGATCTTTCATGATCCTTGCCCCGTAAACAGCGGATACAAGTCCGCCGCACTGGTCGGACACACCGCGTCCGCCGATCTCTGTATCTGTCTCGTATCCTTCGTACGGATCAAATGTCCAGTTGTCGATGTTCCCGATCCCGACGGTATCAATGTGTGCGTCGTAGGCGATGATCCTGTCCCCGGTACCCATGTAGCCGATGACATTTCCCTGGGGATCGATGACGACTTCATCGAAATCCAGTTTTTTCATTTCGGCAGCGATCGTGTCGATGTGTGCCTTTTCGTCACAGCTTTCTCCCGGATTTTTGACGATCGCACGGAGGAAAGCGGTCATATCTTTTTCATAGTTCTGAGCGGCTTCTTTGATCTTGTTTAAATCCATCGTTTCTTCTCTCCTTTACAAATGAGTGTGGTGTCAGCGTGTGTTCCCGGTTCCCCAAAGACTGTGCGGGCGCTGAACGTGGTGGTCAGGTTCTCTATGGTAAAGAAACGGCCTCTATCTGTCGTTTCCGTCCCAGACGATTGATTCGTACCGCTGCGGATCTGTGTCTCCTTCGGTGGAGAAGAGCAGTACTCTTGAATTTTCGTCCAGCCCCAGGTGCTCTCTCAGCGGTCTGTATTCTTCCATTGTCATAATGCATGCCAGGGTTCCGAAAGGAGCGGCTCCGGATTCCCCTGACGTCACCGGCTGATCTCCTTTGATCGGAGCGGCGAGCATGCGCATTCCTTTCGCTGCCGCCCAGTCAGGGGTGGAGACAAAGGTGTCCACGTGATTTTTCAGGATATCCCAGGAGATCGTGTTGGGTTCGCCGCAGGCAAGTCCTGCCATGATGGTAACCATATCGCCGTCCACGATCCGGATCCCGCCGTCTCCTGCGCAGGCGCCCTTGTACAGGCATGCCGCCGCGGAGGCTTCTACAACAACAACTTTCGGAGGATTCTCAGGGTAGCGGTTTGCGAAATATCCCTGGACAGCTCCGGCAAGGGAACCGACTCCAGCCTGGATGAAAACGTGAGTCGGACGGTCGCAGCCGTAATCGTGGAGCTGTTCATCCGCCTCCATTGCCATGGTGCCGTATCCCTGCATGATCCAGGACGGGATCTCCTCATAGCCGTCCCATGCTGTATCCTGGACCATGACGCCGTTTTCGGTCTTCTCCGCCATGGCGTTTGCCATGCGGACACATTCGTCATAGTTGTATTCCTCGATGGTGGCCTGAGCGCCCTCGGCAAGGATATTGTTGAGCCTTGTCTGAGTGCTTCCCTTGGGCATGAGCACGACGGCTTTCTGTCCCAGCTTATTCGCTGCCCATGCAACACCGCGTCCGTGGTTTCCGTCTGTGGCGGTGAAGAAGGTAGCCTGTCCGAATTCTTTTTTCAGTTCTTCTGAAGTAAGTACATTATAAGGAAGTTCTGATACATCCTTTCCGGTCTGCTTTGCTATGTAGCGTGCCATGGCAAAGGATCCGCCCAGCACTTTGAATGCGTTCAGCCCAAACCGATAGGACTCGTCCTTGACATAGACTTCGCCCAGACCGAGGCGGGCTGCCATATGATCCAGTTTCGCGAGGGGCGTAACGGAATACTGCGGAAAGCTTTCATGGAATGTGCGGGCTTTCCGGACTTCGTCAAGTCCCATGATCTTCAGATTGGCGTCATCTGTCTTGGGCATGGTGTTCACTGCCCATTTGATTGTTTCCATTGTGAAACCTCCTTATTATAATGAAATTTTACCTTGATCCTGCGCAGGGAAGTTGGTCGCGGATGATCCTGCACCAGCCTGAATCCGCCTGCGGCTCCATCAGGCTGAGGGCGGCCGCCCTATGCCGTATACGTCCCTGTCATCCATTCACAGACACGTCTGTGATGGCTGCCGTTGCCGTATCCGGCGCAGGATCATCCTTTGTCCATGTAACTATATAATGTGAATTTTGATATTCCCAGGAGGGACGATACTTTGTCACCGGATTTTGTGATGAGGAATGCTCCGGCATCGTTCAGGTACTGGACGACGGATACTTTGTCGTCTTTGTTCATGAGCGCTACGGGTTTGCCCACCCGGGCGATGGCCTGTTCGATGAGTTCGTCCAGCAGCTCGGTGACGTTGTGGGTGATCCGCTGAGGAGAATCATGTTCTTTCTCTGAGGAGTCGGCCTCCTGTTCCGTCTGGATCAGGGAGCGTACCACATTCTCCACGGCAAGAAGAGAAGTAATGTCATAGTTCATGGAGAAGATATAGGCGACTCTGCCTTTTTCGTCACGGATGTAGAGAGTGCTGGATTTGAGGATCCTGCCGTCGTCCGTCTTTGTAAGATAGGCAAGCCGGTCTTTGAGCTTTGCCGGATCGCTGCGGAGTGTCTCCAGCACGATCCCGGACGGCCCGTCCCCGGTATGCCGGTTGGATACTTCCCCGTTTTCAATATAGACAATCGATTTGTCCAGATCTTTCCGGGTCAGATCATGGATGACCACCTCGCAGGAACTGCCAAACTGAACTGCCAGTCCGTGGGCGAGCTGCTTTAAAAAGTCAAGCTGGCGGGACATTGTTTCACCTGCCTTTTCTGAATGAAATCACCTGCTGATACAGGGTGTCCTGAAACAGCAGATCTTCTGCGTCTCTAAACTCATCATAGCATAAAAAAAGTAAGAGTCAATAGTTTTTCTAAAAAATTTTTAGGTAGTCTAAAAAATAGTTTGAACGCGTGTTGCATTTATACAATTTTAATGGTATTCTATAGGAAATGAGTGGCATTCGTGTGCGAAATGCACAGAAAATCAGGAGCGGTCAGACGAGTGCCATCGGCAATCTGAGGTATTTTCAAATGTAAAAAAGGAGAAGAAAAGATGCTGATCTTAGGGAATGGAAGAGTTATCACAAGAGACGCAGCGCAGCCGCTGATCGAGAACGGCGCGGTTGCCATCGACGGCACGAAAGTCTGTAAGGTGGGAAACAACGAGGAACTGAAGGCGGCTTATCCGGATGCAGAGTATATTGACGCGGAAGGCGGGCTGATCATGCCGGCGTTCATCAATGTTCACGAGCATATTTACAGTTCATTTGCAAGGGGACTTTCAATCAAGGGGTATGACCCGAAAGGTTTTCTTGATATCCTGGACGGACAGTGGTGGACTATTGACAGGAATCTGACGCTGCATGACACATATCTGAGCGCGATGGCCACATATATTGACTGCATCCGGAACGGCGTCACTACCGTATTCGACCACCACGCCAGCTTCGGCGCGATCCGGGGATCTCTCTTTGAGATCGAGAAAGCGGCGAAGGAGACCGGGGTGCGCTCCTGTCTGTGCTATGAGATATCAGACCGGGACGGAATGGACAAGGCGAGAGAATCCGTGATGGAGAATGCGGAGTTTATCCGTCATGCCTTGAAGGACGACACGGGGATGATAGCGGGAATGATGGGAATGCACGCCCAGTTTACGATCTCGGACGAGACCATGGAACTGGCAGCGCGGGAGAAGCCGGACGAAGTCGGTTATCACATCCATGTGGCGGAGGGGATCGAGGATCTTCACCACTGCCTGAAACATTATGGAAAGCGGATCGTGGACCGGCTTATGGACCATGGGATCCTGGGAGAAAAGACGCTGTTGGGCCACTGCATTTATATCAATCCTCATGAGATGGAGCTGATCAGGGAAACGGACACCATGGTAGTACACAATCCGGAGTCAAATATGGGAAATGCCTGCGGATGTCCGCCGACGATGGAACTGGTCCACAGAGGAATCCTGACCGGTCTGGGAACCGATGGATATACCCACGATATGATGGAGTCCTATAAGGTGGCGAATGTCCTCCACAAGCATCATCTCTGCGATCCAAACGCGGCCTGGGGAGAGGTCCCGCAGATGCTCTTTGAGAACAACGCGAAGATTGCGGGAAGGTACTTTGAAACGGAACTCGGCGTCCTGAAAGAAGGGGCGGATGCTGACGTGATCATCGTGGATTACGATCCGCTTACTCCGCTGAACGCAGGCAATATCAACAGTCATCTGCTGTTCGGCGTGACAGGACACGACGTGGTGACCACGGTGGCGAACGGGAAAGTCCTCATGAAAGACAGACGGCTGACACAGATCGATGTGGAAAAGGTGATGGCAGACTGCAGGCAGGCGGCGGCTGAACTTGCCGGGCGGATCAACAGCCGGTAGAAAAATTCAGACAGAGACGAGATGTGATCTAAGAAAGGAAAAAGAAAATGAACGATAAAAAGACAGTGAAAGACAATTCGGAACTTTTCAAGTGGAACGGGAACCCGCCAATGAGCCAGGTCCTCCCCCTTGCAGCGCAGCATGTCCTTGCAGCGGTAGTGGGATGCGTTACGCCGGCGATCCTGGTCGCAAACGCGGCAAACAATGCGGGCGGAGACGTGAACATGGGACTGCTCATCCAGGTATCCCTTGTGTTCGCGGCGCTCTCCACACTTCTCCAGTTGTATGGGAACAAACTGAAGCTGGGATCCGGACTTCCGGTCATCATCGGAGTGAGCTTTGCATATGTCCCGACGATGACGGCGATCGCAGCCCAGGCGAAAGACGTGGATACCATCTTCGGGGCCATGGTCATCGGCGGTGTGGTGGCGATCATCGTAGGGCTTACGATCCGTCAGATCCGCAAAGTCTTCCCGCCCCTTGTCATCGGAACGGTCATCCTTGCCATCGGCCTGTCCCTGTACAGCACGGCGGTGAACTACATGGCGGGAAATTCTTCCAATACATACGAACTGGTGGTAGAGCAGCAGGGCAAGACAGAAGCGCTTGTATACGGCTCCTGGCAGAACTGGCTGGTTGCATTTATCACATTGATCATCGTTGTCCTTCTGAACCATTACGGAAAAGGACTGTTTAAACTTGCATCCATCCTGATCGGTCTGATCTGCGGATATGTGGTGGCGCTCTGCTTCGGAATGGTTGACTTCTCCGCACTGTCCAGTGCCGGATGGTTCCAGGTGCCGATGCCCCTCGCATTCGGGATGAAGTTTGACATCTCCGCGATCCTTCCTCTGGCGATCTTGTTCCTGGTCAATTCGATTCAGGCCATGGGCGATTTCTCAGCGACAACAAGCGGAGGCATGGACCGTCTTCCCACGGATGACGAGCTCAACGGCGGTATCATCGGATACGGCGCAAGCAACATTGTGGGCGCATTCTTCGGATGCCCTCCCACGGCAACCTACAGCCAGAACGTGGGTATCGTAGGTTCCACAAGAGTAGTATCGAGAAAAGTGTTCTCCGTAGCGGCGGTGATCCTTCTGATCGCAGGGCTGATCCCGAAGTTCTCCGCACTGCTGAGAACGATTCCCCAGTGTGTGCTGGGCGGTGCGGTAGCGTCTGTGTTCGCATCCATTGCCATGACGGGGATCAAGCTTCTCGTGACAGAGAAGCTGACATACAGAAATACAACAGTTGCAGGACTGGCCATTGCCATCGGAATGGGCGTTTCCTTAAATGACGGCTGTCTGAACCAGATGTCCGCAAGCATCCACAGCGCTCTGAATATGAGCATGAGCCTGGAGAGTTTCCAGTCTATCATCAACAATACATTTGCGTCATCGCCGGTCGTTCTTGCAACGATCTTCGCGGTGATCCTGAACCTGATACTGCCGAAGGACAAACCGGAAGCAAAGTAGATGCACCGGACCAAATGACAGGAGGAAACGATTATGAGTGATATTATGAGACCTATGGCGTTTGAACAGCTTCTGAACTGGATCCTGACAGAAAAAAAGCAGAGCGGCACCGTGTTCGGAGAACATCATCCGTATCATGCTGATGCGAAATATAACCGCACGATCTTTGAGCGTACGCTGGAGACGCCGGTAGGGCCTGCGGCCGGACCGCACACCCAGCTGGCCCAGAACATTGCGGCGGCATACTATACGGGGAGCCGTTTCTTTGAGCTGAAGACAGTGCAGGTCATGGATGGTGCGGAGCTGTCCGCCTGTGTGAACAAACCGTGTATCAAGGCGGATGACGAATGCTATAACTGTGAGTGGTCCACAGAACTTTATGTCCCCCAGGCAATGGAGGAGTACATCAAAGCGTGGTTCCTGTGCAAGGTGATGGCAAAGGAGTTCGGACTGGGGAGTATGGACGGCTTCCAGTTCAACATCAGCGTGGGATATGACCTGGCAGGGATCCAGTCTGAGAAGATCGACAATTTCCTGAACACCATGAAGCAGGCGCAGGATTCCGATATTTTTAAATCATGTAAGTCATATCTGCTGGAGCATACAGATCTGTTTGAGAATGTGACGGCGGAAGACATCGAGAGTATTTCCGGGGAGATCTGCAACTCCGTGACCATTTCTACTCTGCACGGATGCCCTCCCCAGGAGATCGAACGGATCGCCATGTATCTGATCACGGAGAAGGGCTTCCACACGTTTATCAAATGTAATCCGACGCTGCTCGGATATGAATACGCGAGAAAGACCATGGACGAGATGGGATATGACTATGTTGCGTTCGGGGATTTCCATTTTAAAGATGACCTTCAATATGAAGACGCGGTTCCCATGCTGACCAGGCTGATGAAAGTCTGCCAGGAGAAGAATCTGGAGTTCGGAGTAAAGATCACCAACACCTTCCCGGTGGATGTGAAGCAGAACGAGCTTCCCAGCGAGGAGATGTACATGTCCGGGAAGTCCCTTTATCCGCTGTCGATCTCTCTTGCGGCGAAGCTGGCGAAGGAATTTGACGGAAAACTTCGTATCTCCTACTCCGGCGGAGCGGATTACCACAATATCAAGGGCATTGTTGACGCGGGAATCTGGCCGGTCACAGTGGCAACCACCCTGTTAAAGCCGGGCGGATATGACCGGATGACTCAGATGGCGGAGCTTCTCGAGGAGGAGAATGTGGTCTTTGCAGGTGTGGATCCGGCGAAGACGGCAAAACTGGCAGAGGATGCAAAGACAAGTCCGTACCATGTGAAGGCTGTGAAGCCTCTTCCTTCCAGAAAACTGAAGAAACAGGTGCCGCTTCTCGACTGCTTTACCGCACCCTGCAAAGAGGGCTGTCCGATCCATCAGGATATCACGGCCTATCTGCAGCTTGTGAACGAGGGCAGGTATGAGGAAGCTTTTGAGGTGATCACGGAGAAGAATCCACTTCCGTTTATCACGGGAACGATCTGCTCCCATGCATGTATGAGCAAATGTACGAGAAACTTTTATGAAGAACCGGTCCATATCCGCGCTATGAAACTGATCGCGGCGGAGAATGGATATGATGCTTTCATGGAGAAACTGACAGCGCCGGCAGTGACAAGAAGCGGAAAGGCGGCCGTCATCGGAGGCGGTCCGGCTGGAATGGCTGCGGCTTACTTCCTTCGCCGTGCCGGGATGGAAGTTACCCTGTTTGAGAAGAACGATGCTCTCGGCGGCGTCGTGCGCCATGTGATCCCGGAATTCAGGATCGCGACCGACTCTATTGACAAAGACGCGGCGCTTCTGGAGAAGATGGGCGTCGACATCTGCCTGAATACGGAGATCAAAGAGATCGACATGCTGAAGAACGCGGGATATACCGCAGTGATCCTTGCGGTGGGGGCCCATGAACCGGGCCTGCTCCGCCTGGAGAAGGGGGAGCCGGTAAACGCGCTGCAGTTCCTTGCTGATTTCAAGGCAAAGGACGGTGATCTGGATATCGGTAAGAACGTGGTGATCATCGGCGGCGGAAACACGGCAATGGATACAGCCAGAGCGGCGAAACGCACCAGAGGCGTGGAACACGCTTATCTCGTATACAGAAGAACGAAGAGATATATGCCTGCCGACGAGGAAGAGCTGGTCATGGCAGTGGACGATGGAGTGGAGTTCATGGAACTTCTGGCTCCGGTGAAGCAGGAGGACGGAAAACTTCTCTGCAAAGTCATGAAGCTGGGCGATTTTGACGCATCCGGAAGAAGAGGCGTTGTCGAGACCGGAGAAGAAAAAGAGGTCCCGGCGGATACTGTGATCGCTGCAGTAGGCGAGCGGGTGCCGACTTCATTCTATGAGGCAAACGGGATCAATGTGAACGAGCGGGGAAGGGCTCTTGTAAATGAAGAGACCTGTGAGACAAACCTTGCAGGTGTTTATGTCGTGGGCGACGGCCTGGGCGGTCCTGCCACGGTAGTGGAGGGGATCCGCGACGGACTTAAGGCAGCAGAGGCAGTCATCGGTGAAACGCTTGTCCGGGATTTCGCTCCGGAGATAAGTGAGGAGACGATCTACAGCAGGAGAGGCGGACTCGCCGACCTGAGAGAGGATAAGGAGGAGAGCGGAAGATGTCTCACCTGCGGTAAGGTATGCGAGAACTGTGTGGAAGTCTGTCCCAACAGAGCGAACATTTCCATCCGGGTTCCAGGCATGGGCAAGCATCAGATTATCCATGTGGACTATATGTGCAACGAATGCGGAAACTGCCGGAGCTTCTGTCCTTATGACAGCGCGCCGTATCTTGATAAGTTCACGCTGTTTGCAGACGAGAAGGACATGGAAGACAGCAAGAATCAGGGATTCGCAGTGCTGGACAGAGAGCGGATGAAGTTCCGCGTGCGGTTCTTCGGTGAGACATCTGTCTGGACAAAAGGAGAAGAGACCAGGATCCCGGAAGGGCTGCAGAAACTGATGGAGACGGTCTGCAGGGATTACCCGTATCTTCTGAGGCCGTAAGATCATAAAGGAATCCGGCCTGCGGGAACAGTTCTGTTTCCGCAGGAAAACGGCTTGCAGTTTGAACAGAAAGAAGGGGTTATGGATGAAACGATTATTTAAAGGGGGGACCATCGTCAGCGCAGGCGGTATGCGGAAAACAGATATCCTGGTCAAGGGGGAAAAGATCCTCATGACAGGGGATAACCTGGCCTTTCGGGATGCCGAGATCGTGGATGTAACGGGAAAACTGCTTTTCCCGGGATTTATCGACGCACATACTCACATGGCTCTTGAGGTCAGCGGAGCGGTGACGGCTGACGGTTTTGATACCGGCACAAAGGCGGAACTGGCGGGAGGAACCACATGTATTATTGATTTTGCTACCCAGTATGCGGGAGAGTCGCTGGGGCAGGCTCTTGAAAACTGGCATCAGAAAGCGGACGGGGAAGCGTCCTGTGATTACGCCTTCCATCTGGCTCTCTCAGAGTGGAATGAGGAGATCAGCAGAGAGCTGGAAGAGATCGTGAAGGATGACGTCTCCTCTTTTAAAATGTATATGACCTATGACAACCGCGTGGACGACGAGACTATATATGAGGTGCTGTCCAGGCTGAAAGAGCTGGGCGGCATCGCAGGAGTTCACTGCGAGAATCACGGGATCATCTGTGCGCGGCAGAAAGAGGTTATGAAGAAAAAGGGAAACCGCAGAGACGTATCCGATTATCCGTGGACCAGGCCGAAAGAGGCGGAGGCGGAAGCTGTGGGACGGCTGCTCAGGATAGCGGGATGTGTGGATACACCGGTGATCATAGTCCATCTGAGTACAGCGGCTGGCTACAGAGAGATCCTGCGGGCAAGGGAAGCCGGGCAGACGGTATATGTGGAAACATGCCCTCAGTATCTGCTTCTGGACGAGGGAAGGTATTTCCTGCCGGCGGAGGAGGCGCGCCGCTATATGGTGGCGCCACCTCTCAGAAAGAAGAAAAATCAGGAGATACTCTGGGAAGCTCTGAGAGAAGGGAGAATTCAGACCGTGAGCACAGACCACTGCAGTTTTACGGACAGCCAGAAGGCGGCAGGGGCAGAAGACTTCCTGAAGACGCCCTGCGGAATGCCCGGGGCGGAAGAAAGGCCGGCGCTGATGTGGCAGTTTGGTGTAAATGATAAGAAGATCACGCCGGAGCAGATGTGCGCTTATCTGTCTGAAAATCCTGCCAGGCTTTACCGGCTTTATCCACAGAAGGGAACTCTTGAATCAGGGAGCGACGCGGATATCGTAGTCTGGAATCCGGAAACGGAGTGGACCCTGTCCGCGGAGAATCAGCAGTCTGCATCAGGATTCTGTCCTATGGAGGGGGCGAAGATCCGCGGACGGGCGGAACAGGTGTATCTCCGGGGAGAACTGGTCGCTGAGAACGGAAAGATCCTCAGGGAAAAGACCGGAAAATATGTGAAGCATGGAACAGGAAAGAATGTATGGTGATCTTTCAGTATAAAGAGGGCAGGCTCCGGGAGAAGGATTCTCTTCTGGAGGCTCTGCCTTTTTGCAACGTCGTCGAGCCAAAGCCCGGGCTTGTCCGAGGTCCTGGCGGCAGCATACAATCCCGGGATGTGCCTTTGGAAACTTTC
>DWUT01000242.1 GCA_019120615.1 Candidatus Mediterraneibacter norfolkensis | reverse complement strand
CCGGTATCATAGAGGTCAAATTCTATTTGACCTCAACAACATATGATAAGAACATCAGACAGGTCAGTGAAAGGAGAAGAGCAGTGAAAGAGAACACAACAGGAAGAGTGACGATCCCTACAGATACAGATGTGGTTCCGGAGACGCTGGAGCTTCTGAAGCGGTGGGGCGCGGATGCGATCCGCGACTGTGACGGCACGGATTATCCGGAGGAACTGAAAAACGTGGATGCAAAGGTCTACGCTACATATTACACCACAAGGAAGGACAATGCCTGGGCCAAGGCAAACCCGGACGAGATCCAGCAGATGTATATCATGACGCCCTTTTATACAGCTGTCAGCGAGGAACTGTCGGTTCATCTGATGGATCATCTGTACCCGGACATGCTGAAAGTAAACGACCGTGATGACATTACAAGATGGTGGGAAGTGATCGACCGGACGACAGGTGAAGTGGTACCGGCCGGACAGTGGAGTTATGACGGGGAGACAGGGAATGTGACGATCCGCGGAGCGCAGGCTTTTCATGATTATACAGTGAGTTTTCTGGCTTACATTATGTGGGATCCGGTACATATGTACAATGCGGTGACAAACGGATGGGAGAATTTTGAAAAGCAGATTACCTTTGACGTGCGTCAGCCGAAGACTCACAGATATTCCATGGAGAGGCTGAGAAAGTTCATCGCTGCCAATCCTCATGTGGACGTGATCCGCTACACCACATTTTTCCATCAGTTTACTCTGATCTTCGACGAGCTGGCGAGAGAAAAATATGTGGACTGGTACGGATATTCAGCTTCAGTGAGCCCCTGTATTCTGGAACAGTTTGAGAAGGAAGCGGGATATAAGTTCCGGCCGGAATTTATCATCGATCAGGGATATATGAACAATACCTACCGCATCCCGTCAAAGGAATTCCTTGATTTTCAGGCGTTCCAGAGAGGAGAAGTGGCAAAGCTTGCTAAAGAGATGGTGGACATCACACACGAGTGCGGAAAGGAAGCCATGATGTTCCTGGGGGACCACTGGATCGGAATGGAGCCGTTTATGGATGAATTCAAGTCCATCGGCCTGGACGCAGTCGTGGGAAGCGTGGGCAACGGCGCAACACTCCGTCTGATCAGTGATATCGAAGGCGTCAGATACAGAGAGGGACGCCTCCTGCCGTACTTTTTCCCGGATGTGTTCCATGAAGGCGGAGATCCGGTGAAGGAGGCAAAGATCAACTGGGTGACAGCGAGAAGGGCGATCCTGAGGAAACCCATCGACAGGATCGGATACGGCGGTTACTTAAAGCTTGCAATGCAGTTCCCGGAATTTATTGACTATGTGGAAAGCGTCTGCAATGAGTTCCGTACTTTATATGAGAATATCAAAGGCACGACGCCTTACTGCATCAAGAAGGTGGCTGTGCTCAACTGCTGGGGAAAGATGCGTGCCTGGGGCAATCATATGGTGCACCACGCCATCTACTACAAGCAGAATTATTCCTACGCAGGGGTCATTGAAGCTCTGAGCGGAGCTCCGTTTGATGTGAAGTTTATAAGTTTTGACGATATCAGACAGGATCCGTCAATCCTGGATGATATTGATGTGATCCTCAATGTGGGCGACGCGGATACGGCTTATACCGGCGGAGAAAACTGGACAGATGACAGGATCGTCACAGCAGTCAAGAGATTTATCTACAACGGCGGTGGTTTCATCGGAGTCGGGGAACCGGCGGGACATCAGTACCAGGGACATTTCCTTCAGCTTGCAACAGTCATGGGCGTGGAAAAAGAGACGGGATTCACACTGAATGTAGATAAATACAACTGGGAGGAGCATGACCATTTTATCAAGGAAGACTGTACGAAAGAGATTGATTTCGGCGAGGGAAAGAAAAACATGTATGCCCTTGACGGGACAGAGATCCTCGTTCAGAGGGACAAAGAAGTGCAGATGGCTGTCCGTGAGTTCGGAAAAGGACGCTGCGTATATATCAGCGGCCTTCCGTACAGCTTTGAGAACAGCAGGATCCTGTACCGCTCCATCATCTGGTCTTCCCACGATGAAGAGAACCTTCACAGATGGTTCAGCACCAACTTTAACGTGGAAGTACACGCTTATGTAAAGAACGGCAAATATTGTGTCGTAAACAATACTTATGAACCCCAGAACACGACTGTGTACCGGGGAGACGGCACCAGCTTTGACGTGGAGCTGGACGCCAACGAGATTATCTGGTATGAGATCTGACCTGCTCCGCCTCATGTGTCTGCCGGTATTTTACGGGAGTGATCCCGTAGAATTTCCGGAAGGCCTGGGTAAAGTAGGATTGTGAGGAAAACCCTGTGGAGCCTGCGATATCCGAGACGGAAAGGTCTGTGTCGCAGAGAAGCTGACAGGCGGCTTCCAGACGGCGCCGGTTCAGGTATTGTATGGGAGAGAGACCGGTGTATCTGGCAAAAGAGTGTGCAAGGTAATATTTGTTCATATGAGTCAGATCCGTCAGTGTATCCAGAGTGATGTGCTCCGCGTAATGTGCGTCAAGATACTCTTTGATGCGGGCACACTCCTTGGTCATTTTTGCTGTGCTGATCGGGACCGGCATCAGTTCCCGGGAAGTGCGCAGGATGCGGAGAACCAGGATCTCGAGAAAATGCCGGCATATAAGTTCGGAACCGTATCCGCTGCATTTTACTTCATGATATATCTGTTCAAACAGTTCTTCGATCAGATGCTGATCGGTAAAATTACAGAAAATCTGTGCAGAGGATGCAGTGCCCTCTTTCTGAAACGCGACTCCGTCGATCCCGAGGACATAGTACTCCAGCGGTCTGTCGGGAAGAGACTGCTCTGTATGGTCCAGATAAGGGGGAACGATGATGAGGTCTCCTGCCTGGATCGTCCGGATCTCCTGGCGGAAGACAAATCTGCCTTCGCCGCTTATGACAAAGAAAATCTCGGTAAAAGGATGCGTGTGGAGGACGCTTGGCCAGTCCTTCTCATCTCTGGACAGAGTGATGGAGAGAAGGCGGGGATGGATTTCCGGGATCTCATTTTCTTTGATGGAATAATGGCGATGGCTCATGGGGATTCCTCTCTTCTGGTAATATGTGTTGATCTAATTATAAAAGATTTCTGGGTAAAAGCAAGCAGTCCGTGGGGAACAGGACTGCTTTCGGTTTGTGGAAAGGATGAAAATGGAAAATATGGAAAAATCTCAGAGCATGGAGGCAGCAGACGGGTTTAAATTCCCGGGAAAACTGAAAGATTGCAGTCCCTTCGGAAGCGGACATATCAATGACACGTATCTGCTTACATTTGAAGTTGGAGACGCGGGGGATAAGAGCGTGATCCTTCAGAGGATGAACCGGGGAATCTTCACGAAACCTGTGGAACTGATGGATAATATCGTCGGGGTGACTTCCTACCTCCGGAAGCGTATCATTGAAAACGGAGGGGATCCGGAGAGGGAGACGCTCAACATCATCCCGGCAAAGGATGGAAAGCCATATTTTGTAGATTCGAAAGGGGAATACTGGAGATCATACAAATTTATCACAGATGCGAAATGCTGTGATCAGGTGGAAAAGCCGGAGGATTTCTATGAAAGTGCGCTTGCCTTTGGGAATTTTCAGAGACTTCTGGCGGATTATCCGGCGGATACGCTCCACGAGACTATCCGGGGATTTCATGATACGTACGCAAGGCTTGAGGTGTTCAGGCGGGCCGTTGAGAAAGACGTCTGCGGCCGTGCGGATTCTGTGCAAAAAGAGATTGAGTTTGTACTCGCCCGTGAAGACGTGGCGAACGTATTCGGAAAGCTTCAGGAAAATGGAGAAGTGCCCCTGCGGGTGACCCACAATGACACGAAGCTGAACAACATCATGATCGACAAGGCCACCGGAAAAGGAATCTGTGTGATCGATCTTGACACGGTGATGCCGGGGCTTGCAATGAATGACTTTGGCGATTCTATCCGGTTCGGCGCGAGCACGGCGGCGGAGGACGAGCAGGATCTCACCAAAGTGTCCTGCAGCATGGATCTTTTTGAAATTTATGTGAAAGGATTTCTTGAGGGCTGCGGGGGAAGCCTGACTCCCAGAGAGGTGGAACTCCTTCCCATGGGTGCGAAAGTGATGACCTATGAGTGCGGGATGCGGTTCCTTACAGATTATCTGGAAGGGGATCACTACTTCAAGATCCATAGAGAGGGTCATAACCTGGACCGGGCAAGGACACAGTTCAAACTGGTGGAAGATATGGAGAATAAATGGGATACCATGATGGAGATCGTCCGCAGATACGGCGGTCTCTGAAATGGACAATGCGCAAAGGGGCCTGCCCCTCTGCAAAAGGGGCTGACCCTTTTGCGGAGAGGCAGGCCCCTTTTTATAACCTTTTATTTTTATGTTGACAATAATGTGTGATATACAGTATAGTGAGGCCAGGAGGTGGAAGCGTTGGGTGAGGAAAAGGATCTGCGCAGCAGTCTGCTGATGGAACTGAGAAGAGGGACGCTGGTGCTGAGCGTGCTCAGCCAGATGGGAAAGCCGAAATACGGA
>DWUT01000241.1 GCA_019120615.1 Candidatus Mediterraneibacter norfolkensis | reverse complement strand
ACAGCGTTGTTTCCGCCTCCGCCGACTCCGACAACAATTATTCTTGCAGCCGCTTCCGATTCGTTGGTTTTAATTTCTAACAAGAGTATTTCCTCCTTTGTTGTCTTATTAATTTCTTATACATCCCTTTAATTGAACGCTATAATCCAATAAATATATAATAAAGTCTTTTCAGTAAATAATCAATACATTTTTTCTTATTTTTCTGATTTTTTACCCCTCTTTCTGCTCCTCCGGCACGAAGCGGACTGCTTCTGACGACTCATCAAAATTTTCCAGATGCAGTGTTCCCCCCGTATCAGGATATTTCTCCTGGAGTTTATCCAGAATCGGTTTTATCTGGGCAATCCGGTCCTCATATTCGCCGTTTCCCAGAAGCACTTCCACCTTTCCAAAGTAAAGAGTGATCCCGCTGTCACCACAGACAAGCCTGTCCGGAGACAGTTCATTTTCCTTCAGGTACTGTGAAGTCTCCATAATCTTCCCGAATATGCTGTCATCCTCCACAGGAAGCCCCTCTCCGATAACGACTGCGGATGAATCAAACGCAAGCCCCTCCACATAGGGGACACCTTCCATCACTTCCTTCGTCCTCAGCGATGCTGTCCCATCTCTGTCAAAATACAGGTAAGCTCCGTCATAGTCCACATATCCCAGCATAGTCTTCTCCTGCACTTTCACCGCAAGAGTCCACGGATTTTTCAGGGACACTTCCATGGCCTCCACTGCGGAGGGCATATCCGGTTCAGTAAATTTATACTTCAGAAGAACATAGAGAGAGTTTACCGCAAATCTGTCATTCTGTATCCAGGTTGCAATGGAATTATCTCCATAGTATTCGTTTCCCTCCACCTCGATCGTACGGACCCTGAATCCGAAAACAAGGATCATTCCAAGCAGGATGACCACGGCGATAACCGAGAGCACAGTCTTCCACACTTTTCTTCTGCGCCTCTTTTTCTTCATCGTATTCCTCCCATCTTATCAGTCGTTGCGATTCACACCTGACCGCCGTCCGCATGCGTCTTCGTCGTGCTGATGCGCTCCTGTCACGTACGGTGTGAACTATAACGCTTATTCTATCACACTGGAGACACTGAGGACAAGTCCCATTTCCAGCAGGAGGAACAGTACTGATGTGCCCCCGTAACTGATAAAAGGAAGCGTGATCCCTGTGTTTGGGATCGTATTCGTGACCACGGCGATATTCAGGATCACCTGAATCATCATATGCGCCATGGCTCCGGAGGCGATCAGGGCCCCGAACAGGTCTTTTGCCCTTGTTGCGATCACGAAAAAACGCCAGATGAGCACGAGAAAGAGCAGGACGATGACAGATGCTCCCACAAGCCCTAGTTCTTCACATATGATCGAAAAAATCATATCATTCTGGGCTTCCGGCAGAAACCCCAGTTTCTGCACGCTGTTTCCCAGACCTCTCCCAAACAGGCCGCCGCTTCCGATCGCATAGAGTCCCTGAAGAGTCTGATAACCTTTCTCATACTTCTCCGGATTTCTCCAGATTGCGATCCGTTCCAGCCTGTAGCTTTCCAGTGCGAGAAAAACAGCCATGAACGAGATTCCCGCAGCCCCCATCCAGATAAACGGTGAATACTTCGGGCTTGCAGTGAAGATCACAATAACGCCGATTCCAAGGATAATGATCGCCGTGCTCAGGTTACTGGCCCCCACCAGCGCAACAATCGGAAGGATTGATATCATCACCAGGATGAGGGTCCGGAATTTTGTCATCTTTTTTACATTTCTGCTCACCAGCCATGCAAGGAAGAGGATCACTGCAACTTTTGCAAACTCTGACGGCTGAAAAGAAACCGGGCCCAAAGACAGCCATCTTTTGGACCCGTTATATTCATCTCCAAACAGCATAACAGCCACCGACAGCACCACAGCCGCCAGATATCCCGGCACGGCAAAGGGAATCCAACGGTGATAATCGATCCTGGCCGTAACGGCCATTCCCACAAGACCCAGCAGCGTAGCAAACCCCTGTTTTTTCAGATAGTACAGAGAATCTTGAAACTTTATCCTGCCGTTATACGCGCTGGTGCTGTAGAGAAGGATCAGGCCGATTCCGACCAGGATCAGTACAACAGCAATCAGCGTATCATCAAATCTGCTTTTTTTTGCGGGACGCTCCAATCGAGATTCACTCCTCTTACAGCCGATTCACCAGTTCTTTGAATTTATCTCCGCGTTCCTCATAATTTTTAAACATTCCCCAGCTTGCACATGCCGGGGATAAAAGTACCGCATCTCCCGGCTGCGCTGATTCAACGCACCGGTCAAACGCTTCCTCGAATGTATCCGCCATGACAATATCCTGAAATCCGTGTTGCCTCGCTGTCTCAGCAATCTTCCCGCGGGTGGCTCCGATCAGGACGAGTTTCTTGACCTTTCCGCCGAAAGCTTCGATCCATTCATCATATTCGGAATCTTTATCATAACCGCCTCCGATCAGCACCGTCGGACGGTTCATCGCCCGGATTCCTCTGATCGCAGCATCCGGATTGGTTCCTTTGGAGTCATTGAAATATGCCACGCCGTTCTTTTCCGCTACGAACTCAATCCGGTGCTCCACGCCCTGAAATTCTTTCAGCGACCTTTGGATGATCTCCACCGGAACGCCGTATGCATACGCCATTGCTGTTGCTGCCATGGCATTCTCATAATTGTGAGTTCCGAGGATGTTCAGCTCGCTGACGTCGCAGATCTCGATCCTCCTGTCGATATCGCAGATAATCTTTGTGCCGTCAAGATATACGCCTCTCTTAAGTTTATGCGCGCTGCTGAAATATAGAACATCCGCCTTTACCTTTTCGCCGAATGCCCTGGTCACCTCATCCTCATAGTTCAGCACGCAGAAATCCTTATCCGTCTGGTTTACCGCGATACTTTCCTTTGCCGCAATGTACGCCTCCATCGTGTGGTGCCGGTTCAGGTGATCCGGCGTGATGTTCAGGATAGCACTGACCTTCGGACAGAATGTATGTACCGTCTCCAGCTGGAAACTGCTGATCTCAGCCACGACCACAGACGTCTCTTTCGTCTTGAGGGCCACGTCCGTATACGGATTCCCGATATTTCCCACAACGAAGACGCTCTCCTTCCAGTTCCTCATGATTTCTCCTAGAAGGGCCGTCGTTGTTGTCTTGCCGTTAGTTCCCGTGATCGCGAGAACGTCCCCCTTCCCGAAAACATAGGCCAGCTCGATTTCTCCCCACACCGGAATCCCCCGCTCACGCATTTTTGCGACGATCGGAAGATCAGTGGGGACCCCTGGGCTTATCACCACAAGAGACAGCCCGTCCAGCATCTCATCCTCTTGCTGTTCCGACAGCCTTCCAAGAATCACGGTCACCTTCTGTCCCTTTTTCCAGGTAATCTCGCTCAAAAGTTTTTTTTCATCCAAACTGTCGTTTCCGTCATAGACGACCACCTCGGCACCTTTCTCAAGAAGCAGCCTGCCGGCAGCTTCTCCACTGATCCCCGAGCCGAAGACCAGAACTTTTTTCCCTTTAAGATCCATTTTTATACCCCCATTAACGCGATAAGGCAGAGGAGCGCCGTCACAATGGAAAACACAGCGACAACCCTTGTCTCAGACCATCCGCACAGTTCAAAATGATGATGGATCGGCGCCATTTTAAAGAGCCGTTTTCCACCAGTCTTTTTAAAATATGTCACCTGAAGCATGACTGACGCCACCTCCACCAGGTATATGAAGCCTACAATGATAATAAACAGCGGCATCTGAAGCATATAGGCGGTTCCCGCAACAAAACCTCCCAGCGCCAGAGATCCGGTGTCACCCATAAATACGCTTGCCGGATATACATTGAACAGAAGGAATCCGAGCAGCGCGCCCACAACCGCGCAGGTGATCGGCTCTACTCCGCTTCTCGTTCCCACTGCGACTACAGTGAAGAAAGTAGCCACAAGCACCGTCACACTGGAAGCAAGACCATCCAGCCCGTCTGTAAAGTTGGTTCCGTTCACTGTTCCGATGACCGCAATAAAAAGCACCGGAACGGCAAGCCATCCAATATCCCAGTAATATCCGCCGGAAAACGGGATAAGAAGTGTCAGAGGAATATCCGCGACTTCCACAATATAATACGCAAAGATCGCTGTCACAACGATCTGAAGAGCCATCTTCTGCATCGGAAAAAGGCCGTCTGAACGTTTCATCACCACCTTCAGATAATCGTCGAGAAATCCGATGAGCCCGAACGCTACAGTCAGGAACAGGACCGGTATGATCTTCGGATAATCTTTTACATAGAACAGTGATGTGACGATGATGCTAGCAAGGATCATCACGCCGCCCATGGTAGGCGTACCCGCTTTCTTCAGATGAGACTGCACTCCGTCGGTGCGTTCTGTCTGCTTCATTTTCAGTTTCCGCAAAAAAGGAATGACAACCGGTCCCAGAATAACACTCACCGCAAATGAGATGAGAACCGGTATCACAATATGACTGCTCATAAATCCACCTCGTATTTCTTTTGTCTCTGCAGGAGTTCAGCCATACAGCCTGGATCCGCCGCTTTCGCTGTCCACGCCGCATGGCTGAACTTCCAATACAGTATAACCTATCACTCAGCTTTTTTCAATCCCGAGATAGGGCAGAACATTGTCGTAAATACTCCTGAGCACAGGCGCCGCGATCGTCCCTCCGTAATACACTCCCTGGGGATTATGGATCACTACCATGCCCAGGATCTGCGGATCTTCCGCCGGCGCGAATCCGATAAACGAAGCGATATATTTGTTGGCGCTTCGCGGAAGAGTCTGTGACGTAGCGGTTTTCCCTCCGATGGAGTATCCTTCGATATAACCGTTTTTCCCTGAACCCTCTTCCACCACACTCTTCAGCAGCATCCGCATAGTCTCTGACGTCTCCTCTGAGACGATCCCATCCTGACTCTCATATTGAAATTCTTCTATCGTCTCCCCGTTTCCATCCAGCACTGCCATTGCCAGATGGGGCGTCACCCGCTTGCCGCCATTAATCAGAGAACTCACTGTAGTCGCCATCTGGATCGGAGTGATCTGAAAAGACTGTCCGAACGTCATGGTAGCCAGCTCCACTGTTCCGATGTCTTCCTTCTTGTGCATGATCGTCCCCGCCTCTCCGGGCAGATCGATATTGGTCAGACGGAGCAGGCCAAACTGTTCAAAGTAATCATAAAACCGGTCAGCTCCAAGCCTCATTCCAATATCGATAAAGACCGGATTGCAGGAATTCTGAAGCCCCTGGATAAACGTTTCCGTACCGTGTCCGCCTGTCTTGTGACACCGGATCTTCCGGTCTTCCACGATCCGGTATCCCGGGCAGGTAAATGTATCGTCCAGGGAGACCACCCCCTCCTCCAGACAGGCGGAAGATGTGATGATCTTAAACGTAGAGCCCGGTTCATAGGTGTCATTGATGCATCCGTTCCTCCACATCCGGTTCAGCTCATCCTGCAGTTCCTCATCAGACAAAGAGTCCGGATCCACTCCGTTATTCAATTCGAAGGGTTCGTTCAGGTTAAACTCGGGAACGTTCACCATGGCGTAGATCTCACCGTTCTGCGGATTCATAAGAAGCACTGATACACTGTCGGCCTGTTTCTCTTCCAGGACTTTTAAAGCCGCCTGCTCACAATACGCCTGGATATTATAATCCAGGCTGACCCGGAGGGTCTCCCCCGGCACAGGCTCGATCCGGTCTTCCGCGACACCTTCCAGCTCGATCCCTCGTGCATCCGTGACGGTCAGTATCGTCCCGTTGGTGCCTTTGAGATACTCGTCGTATTTCACTTCCAGCCCGATAATCCCCTGATTGTCTCCCCCCGTAAATCCCAGGACCTTGGACGCCAGTTCATCATAGGGATAATATCTTTTATAATCCTCGTCCACTTTCACGCCAGCCAGGTCATAATTACGGATCCTGTCTCCTGTCTCTTTGTCAACATTTGTCTTAATCTTTTCCATAGAAGAAACTTTATCTACTTTTTTTCTGACCTCTTGCATATCCAGATCAAGTTCTTCTGCCAGCACCTCCGCGACAAGTTCCGGATCCTCAATCTGACTGTGTATGACCGAGATCGTACATACTGTCTCATTGGTTGCCAGGACAACGCCGTTTCTATCCACGATCTCTCCTCTCGCCGCCTTGATCTCCCTTTCCCGCTCATGAAGATCCTGGGCAAGTTTTTGATAATATTCGGCGTCAAATATCATAAGATATATGAGACGTCCGATCAGCCCTGTGATAATGACCACGGCACACAGAAAAACAACAAGCATTTTCTTCTTATTATAAGTCTTATTTTTCATAAAAAACCCTGCAGGAGATATTTTTATAATTTATTATATCTTCTGCAGGGTTATTCATCTTTTTCTTTCTACTCTTCTCCCGGACTGTCACCGGACGCCCAATCATCCAGGTCCGGATCGTAGTCCTCATCTACATACGCTCCATCCGGGTTGTCATATGTATCCACATAATTTTCATCATAGTCAGTATATTCAGTATCGCCAAAGTTCTGCCCTTCTTCCGATGCCGCCTGTTCCCCCGCCTCAGCCTCACTCTCCTCTATCGTTGTGATCCCGAGATAAGGGAAGGCTTCTTCCATAATCTGCTTTGACAGGTCGAGTACAAGCGCGCTGTTGTCCTGCGCGTCCACATTAGGTTCATCGACCACAACATAAATCAGCACTTCCGGATTTTCCTGGGGCGCATATCCGATAAAAGAAAGAAGGTATTTTCCATTCCCACGCGGCAGCTTTTCAGCGGTTCCGGTCTTTGCACCGATATCATATCCCTCTACCTGTGCGCTCTGTCCCGTTCCATAATCCATCACTGCCCGGAGATACTCCTTGATCTGGTCTGACGTCTCGGAGGAAATCGTCTTATGCAGAAGCACCGGATTCTTTGTCTCTATCACGTTGCCATCCTCATCCTGGATCTGTCTCACAACATGAGGTTCATAATAGTAACCGCCGTTGATCAGAGAACAAAACGCAGAAGCCATCTGAGTCATGGTCACATTAAAGCTCTGTCCAAAGGAATTTGTTGCAAGGTCCACCGCTGTCATGGTCTCCGACGTGTACAGAAGGGCCGATGTGGTAGCCTCCGCCGGAAGATCAATGCCTGTATACTCGCCAAAGCCGAATACGCGCTGATATCTTGTAAAATCTTCTACTCCTATGGACTCCGCGATCTGCATGAGAGCAACGTTGCAGGAATTTGCTACCGCACCCTGAACAGTCTGCGTGCCGTGTCCGCTCCTTAAATGACATCCGATATCATCGTCTCCCACATGGAGAAAGCCGTCACAGTAGTAGGTCTCATCGCCGGTGATCGCCCCGGTCTCAAGTCCTGCTGCCACAGTGAACGGTTTCATAGTCGAGCCGGGTTCAAAAGCATCACTGACACAGAAATTTCTCCACAGATCGTTCATTGCATTAATCTGCTCTTCTTCTGTGAGTTTATCCCACTGCTCTTCTGTATATAGAATAGAAAGATCTCTCGGGTCATTCAGATCAAAATTCGGATAAGAGGCCTCCGCAAGGATCTCACCCGTATTTGGATTCATCACGATCACCGCCGTATTTTTGCTTCCCGGATTCCCATCGCCTGCGTGCTCCTGATTAAATTCAACGATACACTTTTCCACGATACTCTGAAGTGTGATATCAATGGTCGATACAACTGTATTCCCATTCTTTGCCGCCTTCACCGTGCGTTCCACTGAGGAATCACTGTCGAGATATCCATACTCCCTTCCGTCCGTCCCGTTGAGTACGTCATTGTAAGCGCTCTCG
>DWUT01000240.1 GCA_019120615.1 Candidatus Mediterraneibacter norfolkensis | reverse complement strand
TTGACAATTTATATTATACAAAATATAATATAATTATAACAAATATATATAAAGAAAAACATAAAAGAAAGGACTGGTTACATGGCTTTTCCACTGACTGCTCCACTACTGGATTTCCTTGTGCTTTCTGTCATCACGGAAGGGGACGCCTACGGTTATCAGATCAGCCAGATCATCAAACGGGCGGCGCCGATGAAGGACTCTGCGCTCTACCCCGTCCTGAAACGACTGCAGGAGCACGGCTTTGTAAGCACCTATGACAGGCAGTATCAGGGACGCAACAGGAAATACTACCAGATCACCGCTGCCGGCAGGAACCGTCAGGCAGAACTGCTGAACGAGTGGAATGAATTCAAATTTATCATCGATGACATTATAAAAGGAGGGATTTCAGATGACTAAAACCGAGTACATGAAGCTGCTTTCAAAAAAACTCCGACGTCTGCCAAAGGAGGATTATGAAAGGGCGATTGAATATTTTGAAGAATATTTTGCGGACGCCGGACCGGAAAATGAACAGAAAGCAATCACGGATCTGGGCACTCCCGAGGAGGCCGCAAAGGAACTCATAATGAATCTTGCAGAACAGAACGCAGACGAACCGCCTCAAACAGTAAGACGCGGGATGTCCGCCGTCTGGGTCGGCATCCTGGGGGTTTGCGCGGCGCCAATCGCCCTTCCTCTCGCGCTTGTACTTGTTATATTGATCGCATGTGCCTTTCTCGTCGTCTTCTGCTTCCTGCTCTCCATCCTTATAGCGGGGGTATCTGTTGCGGCAGGCGGGATCATAAGCGTCATTGCAGGCGCGGCAGTGCTGTTTCGCTCTTTTGCAGACGGACTCTGTAATCTGGGATTTGGGCTGGGCTGCTTCGGGGCGGGACTGCTCTTTACCTACGGTTCGATCCTGCTGTTCGGATGGACAGTAAGGAAACTGTCTGTATTTCTCGGACAGATCACGAAAGGAGGAAGAAAGAAATGAAACGAAAAACAAAAATGATCCTTATCTTTTCCGTTTCCTGTATCGCAGCCGGAGCACTGCTGACCGGAGCGGGCCGGCTCTGGGGCGGATCCCCTGGCTTTGCCTGGACAAGGGACGGTATCGTCACCGCCTCCTCTTCCAGAGATCCCTATTCTATGGAAAAGACTCCGGTAGACGAACTTACATCTGTGGAGATAAACATCGGCTCCGCTGCGGACATCTCCATTCTTCCCTCTGACGACGAAAAGTTTTATCTGGAATATCTCCTGGACGGCGCTTATGACAGTCCACAGTTTGAGATTTCCTCCGGCCGCCTGACCCTTGCACAGGCTGAGGGAACCGCTTCGGGCGGAATATTCCTCTTTGGCTCCGGGCTGAACTTCGGCTCCGGATTCGGGATAAAAGATGTCTCTCCCTACGTCAGGCTGTACGTTCCGTCAGACAGTATGCTGTCCGATGTTTCCGCATACAGCGACGCGGGCAGCGTTGAGGTGAGAGATCTTTCCGCTGGGAAAGCATCCTTTTCCGCCAGCTTCGGCGATCTGACACTCGACAACTGCATCTTCGGTTCACTGGAAGCCGTAACCGACTCCGGCTCTATCGAAGGCTCCGATATCCAGACGGGTTCCCTGGTCGCTGAAAACGACTTCGGCAGCACCGCATTTCGCAGCACTGCCGTAACTTCCGCCCGGATCACCGCATCCTCCGGAGACATCCTGCTGGAAGCGCAGGAGCTTGAGACGCTGGAGGGATCAAATGACTTCGGAGACACCCGGATCTGCCTGTCCGACCCACTCTCCTCCTATTCCTGTAACCTGTCCACAGACTTCGGTGATATCATCCTTCCTGACAATATTTCCGGCGGCCATGTCTCCGATGGATTCGGCGAAGGTTCCTACACTTCAGAAGGCTCCGGGGATCGGCAGATCACCTTTACCGCATCCGCCGGAGAAATCGAGATCGAAGAAAGATAACCTTAGAGTTTTTCTTCCCACTCTTTTTCTTTAAACCCGACCAGAACTACGTCCCCGTCCACAAGGATGGGGCGCTTTACCAGCATCCCGTCCGTGGAGAGCAGCTGGATCTGCTCCTCCTCGGACATCTCCGGGAGCCGGTCTTTTAATTTCCTTTCCTTATAGAGATTTCCACTGGTATTGAAAAACCGTTTCAGCGGAAGTCCACTTTTCTGATGCCACTCTTTCAGCTCTTCGGCAGACGGATTCTCCGTTTTGATGTCTCTTTTTTCAAAATCGATTCCTTTTGCTTCAAGCCATTTCTCCGCTTTTTTGCACGTACTGCATTTTGGATAACAAACAAATAACATGGTATTCCTCCTATTTTTTATAAATTTCTTATCTTAAAAGCATAAGCAATCTTGCTGTGAAAATCAATCCCCATCTTGCCAAATCTTTCTTTTATGATAGAATAGAATCGGTCAAACGATCTGACAGATTTACATATTTGTAGAGTTATAGAGATAAAAGGAGGATTAACTATGCACTGTTTCAGAAAAGTAACCGAGGATATTTACTGGGTAGGAGCAAGCGACCGCAGACTGGAATTATTTGAGAATATTTTCCCGCTCTCAGACGGAGTCTCCTACAACTCCTATCTTCTGATGGATGAGAAAACGGTCCTTTTCGATTCCGCAGACTATTCGGCAGGACGTCAGTTTCTTGAGAATATCCAGGCAGTCCTTAACGGACGGAAGCTTGACTATCTAGTTGTAAACCATATGGAGCCGGACCACTGTGCCATGATCGAGGAGCTGATCCTGCGCTATCCTGACATACAGCTGATCGGAAACACCAAGACTTTCCCCATGATCGATCAGTTCTTTGATCTTGACCTTAAGGGAAAGAAGGTCATCGTAAAAGAGGGAGATACCTTCTCAGCCGGAAAGCATATTCTTCACTTTGTGATGGCGCCCATGGTCCACTGGCCGGAGGCCATGATGACATACGACGAGACTGACAAAGTCCTCTTCTCCGCCGATGCCTTCGGGACATTCAAGGCTCTGAACGGGAACATCTTCAATGATGAAGTCAACTTCGACAGAGACTGGCTGGATGAGGCCCGCCGCTACTACACAAACATCGTCGGAAAATACGGCACGCAGGTACAGAACGTGCTGAAAAAAGCCGCTTCCCTCGACATCCAGGTGATCTGCCCTCTCCACGGACCCATCTGGAGAACAGATCTCGACTACATCATTGGAAAATACGACATATGGAGCAGATACGAGCCGGAGGAAAAGGGCGTCCTGATCGCCTATGCTTCTATGTATGGAAATACGGAAAACATGGTGGATACTTTTGCAATGATGCTGGCGGAGGAAGGTGTGAAAGATATTCATATCCACAACATTTCCAAGACTCATGTTTCTGAACTGATCGCAGACAGCTTCAAATACAGCCATATCGTTCTGGCGGCACCGACTTACAACAACGGCATCTATCCGCTGATGGACAATTACCTGGAGGACATGAAGGCGCTGGCACTGCAGAACCGTACCATCGCACTTCTCGGAAACGGCTCCTGGGCTCCTCAGTCCACAAAGCTGATGACCGCAAAGATCTCGGAAATGAAGAACATGACTCTGCTGGAGGGCAGCGTCACGATCAAGTCTTCCCTGAAAGAAGCGCAGATGGAAGAATTAAAATCTCTTAGCAGACAAATCGCTGAAGAAGTGTTATAATTGTAACTGCCTGATTTTATATCTACAAAGGAGGAGTTCTTATGAAATTAGTTATCACCATGAGCCGCCGGTTCGGAACAGGGGCAAGCATTATAGCCAGAGAACTTTCCGAGCGTCTTGATATCCCGGTCTACGACAAGGCGTATATCGAGCAGAAGATTAACGACCATATGTATGAAAGTGAGGCGGAGGCAATCCGCAGGCTCGCGGAAAAGCCCTGTATCATCCTCGGCCGCTGTGCTTCCGACATCCTCAAGGACAGGCTGAATGTCCTTAACATCTTCGTCTGCGCAGACAAAGAGGACCGTATCCACAGGATCATGGAAAAAGATGATCTGAGCTATGATGATGCAAAGGAAAAAGTTGAGAAAACTGATGAAGAGAGAGCTTCCTACTATTATGAACATACCGGAAAGACATGGGGCGATGTGAACGATTATCACATGATCCTGGATACTTCCGAGCTGGGCGTTGAAAACTGTGCCGACATCCTGATGCATTATTTCGAGAAATGCGAATACATCTAAAACAAAAAAAGAAACACCGGAATCCATTCATTTCCCGGTGTTTCTTTTTCATCTGTTCTGTTTTATTCAGTGTTATCTCCGGATGCTGCCTCGTCTCCGCTCTCAGACGAATCAGAAGTGTCCGTCGTATCCGCGCTCTCATCTGTCTGAGAAGCATCCGCGGATGTAGTGTCTTCCTCATCGGAAGTGATGATGGTAACGCCCTGGTCCTCAAAATCAACCTTGTCCCATACCTTCTCATTCACGGTGATATCCGCGGCGTCCCGCCACTCTTCCAGAAGGGAATCGTACTGATCCTGGCGTCTCTGCTCGACAATATTCTCTTTCTCCTGATCTGTGGCATCACGGTCCAGCATGCTGGTGAGTTCTGCCACATAGAGACCGCTGTCCGTCTCGATCACATCCGTCACATCGCCCTCTGCCTCAAGGGCGTCCACCGCAGCGATCAGATCGGCGTCCGGGCTGGTACTCTCGGAATCAAAGGTTGTTGTCCGAACCTCGACTCCGGCCGACTCTGCCGCCGACTCAAAGTCATCCCCATCTTTCACCTGATCATCAAAATCCTGGGCTGCGGCCCGCAGTTCCTCCTTCTCGTCGTCTGTCATCTCAGCGCTGTTTCCCGCGTCATCCGTGGTCGCAAAAGAAAAGAAAACATACTGCATGCCCTTCTGAGCCGCCTCCTCGTCAGAGACTTCCTCATCCACACCTTCTTTCATGGCGTCTTCCATCTTTGTCTGGATAGTCAAAAGCTCAAGAAGTTTTTCCACATCCTTTCTGTACCCGGACACCGCCTCTTTTGCCTCATCCGTATTGTCAGCGTCAAACTGTGCCGCCGCGTCGGAGATTGCTTCCTCTTCATCCTCTGTGAGGGCTGCATCATATTCCTCCGCGTGCTGGGAGATCACATACAGATCCTCAAGCATCTCAAGGACGCTGTTCTTTGTCTCATCCTCCATGGTGGTACCCTCCGTATATTCCTGGGTCCACATCTCCTCGGGCGTCGATCCCAACATGCCGGCATAATATGTCTCATACTGACCCTGCTGCATCCTAGCATAAAAGTTGGCAACCCCGAGAGTGATATCCTCTCCTCCCACTGTTGCGACAACCGCATCTGTATCAAGCGAACCGCTGCAGCCTGTCATACAGGACGCGCCAAACACGCCAGCAAAAGCAAGAACCGCCGCTCTTTTTCCGAACCGCATCATCCATGTCCTCCTAAGTATCTATTTCCCGGAATCCCCACATCTGCCTGCGCCGGGAATCCCGAAACATTCCCGAATATTATACTCCGTTTTCCTGATTCTAACAAGTAGAAATCACAAAGAATTCCTCAGGCCCCTGATATCCTCCAGGATGTTCCGAAGAAGCCGGAGCACATCCTCTCCGGTCTCTTTTTTGTTCCTTCCCTTCTTCTCATATCGGAAACAGGGCGGCTCCTCCGCCCGGAAGGTAAGACTGTTTCCATAGGACTTAAGCAGAGCCGGGATCTTCTGAGGATCGATCTTCGCCTTCTCATACATGGTAAACTGATATGCCTGCCCCTTCTGTTCCACAGCGGTGACATATGCGGAGTGGGCCAGTCCCTTGATCGCCGCGATATGAAGCAGCAGCTGAACTTTCTTCGGGATATCTCCGAACCGGTCGATCAGTTCCTCGGTCAAGTCATCCATCTCTTCCTCCGTCTCGATGGCCGCGATCCGCTTGTACACATCCAGCTTCTGATACTCATTCCTGATATAGGATTCCGGAATGTAGGCGTCAATATTTATATCCACAGTAGTGGTGTAGATTTCTTCCTCCCCGCCGCCTTTTAACTGAAGCACCGCCTCGTTGAGCATCTTACAGTAAAGGTCATATCCCACTGCCTCCATATGTCCGCTTTGGGCCTCTCCCAGAAGATTCCCCGCGCCGCGGATCTCAAGATCCCGCATAGCGATCTTGATTCCAGATCCCAGATCTGTAAATTCCCGGATAGCGGCAAGTCTCTTCTCCGCGACTTCTTTCAGGAGCTTATCCCTGCGGTACAGAAGAAAGGCATAGGCCATCCGGTTGGAACGTCCCACTCTCCCTCTGAGCTGATAGAGCTGAGACAGCCCGAACCGGTCCGCGTCCTGGATGATCATGGTATTGGCATTGGGAATGTCAAGCCCGGTCTCGATAATCGTCGTGGAGACAAGAACATCAATATCCCCGTTGATGAAATCATACATGATGTCCTCCAGCTGATGTTCCTTCATCTGTCCGTGTGCGTAAGAGACATTCGCATCCGGTACAAGGCTCTGGATCCGTCCCGCCACGTCCGCAATGTCATTTACCCTGTTGTACACGTAATATACCTGTCCCCCCCGGGACAGTTCCCTGTCGATCGCCTCACGGACCATCTCATCATTATATTCCATCACATAGGTCTGGATAGGCATCCGGTCCTGGGGAGCCTCCTCCAGAACACTCATATCCCGGATTCCGATCAGACTCATGTGGAGGGTCCGGGGAATCGGCGTTGCTGTGAGAGTCAGCACATCGATATTCTCCCTGAGTTTTTTGATCTTCTCCTTGTGGGTCACGCCGAACCGCTGCTCTTCGTCAATGATCAGAAGCCCCAGATCCTTATACCCCACATCTTTCGACAGGACACGGTGGGTCCCGATGACGATATCCACAAGACCTTTTTTCAGATCCTCCACCGTCTTTTTCTGCTGGTAAGAGCTGCGAAACCGGCAGAGCAGATCGATCCGGACCGGAAAATCCTTCAGCCTCTGGACAAAGGTATTGTAATGCTGCTGTGCCAGGATGGTGGTGGGCACGAGATATACCACCTGCTTTCCTTCCTGCACCGCCTTGAACGCAGCGCGGATCGCGATCTCCGTCTTGCCGTATCCCACATCGCCGCAGATCAGACGGTCCATGATCTTTGTACTCTCCATGTCATGCTTTGTATCCTCGATAGCCTGAAGCTGATCCTCCGTCTCCTCAAAAGGAAACATCTCCTCAAACTCTTTCTGCCAGACTGTATCCGGACCGTACACATACCCTTCGGATTTCTGCCTTGAGGCATAAAGTTCCACCAGATCTTCCGCGACAGCCTGGACCGCTTTTTTTACCTGACTCTTTGTCTTCACCCACTGGGTCGTCCCCAGTTTGTTGAGTTTCAGCTTTTTTGCGTCCGAACCGGCATATTTCTGAATCAGATCCATCTGGCCCACAGGGATATATAAGATGCCTCCCTCCGCATAGGAGATCTTCATATAGTCTTTTGTAACCCTGTCCACCTCGATCTTCTCAATCCCCCGGTAGATCCCCAGTCCGTGATTCTCGTGGACCACATAATCCCCGGGCTTGAGTTCCGCAAAATCCTGTATCTTCTGTCCCTCATACCTGCGCCGTTTCTTCTTTTTCTTCTTTTTCCCGAAAATATCCGTCTCAGAGATGACAGTGAATTTCAGCATGGGGTACTCATACCCCTCCGCCACATATCCGCAGGAGACCATGATCTCGCCGGGATTCACCGTGCGTTCCATATCCTCGCTGTAAAAACTGCTCAGATCATAGTCTCTCAGATCCTCGGCAAGCCGCTTCGCCCTGGTCCTGGAACCGGACAGCAGCACCACCCTGTAGCCGGATCTCTTCAGCCGTTTCAAGTCCCTGGTAAGGAGTTCGAAGCTGTTGTTATAGGGATTCACTCCCTTTGTCTGTATGCTGCAGGTCTGCCTCACATGAAAGTTCCCGCACTTTGATTCCAGAGTGGTAAATCCGATCCCGCAATAGCTGTTCATTTTCTCAACGATCTCTTTTGTCTGGAATACTTTAAGTTCTCCTTCCTGCGGGTTCACTCCCGCTTCGTCCCGGTTCTCTCTGCTGTGAAAATACTCTGTCTCCACGGTCTCCGCCTCTTCCTGAAGCCGGAAAGGTTCATCCAGAAAGATGAGGCTCTTATCTTCCGGAAAATAGTGCAGAAAAGAGACTGCCTCTGAACTTTCCCCGCAGTTTTCTGTGGCCGGATAGATGGTCACCTGATCCAGATTTTCCACGGACCTCTGGCTTTCCACGTCAAAACGCCGGATGGAATCGATCTCATCTCCCCAAAGCTCGATCCTCACCGGCAGTTCCTCTGTCAGCGGAAAAACATCCAGGATCCCTCCCCGGACCGCGAACTGTCCCGGACCCTCAATCTGCTCCTCCCTCTCATACCCAATGGCGGAGAGTCTGGACTGGAACTCCGAAAAATCCATCTCTTCCCCGCTCTTCAGGCTCATCCTTCTCTTCCCGATCTCATCCGGGCCAGACAGCCCGTCCAGGAACGCATCCATGGTAGTGATTACGGTCAGAGACTTCCCCGGTTCCTTCTCAATCAGGGCGCGCAGAACTTCCATGCGCCGTCCGGTCAGGACCTTCCCTTTGATATCCGCATAGTAGAACAGCAGATCCCTTGCCGGATACAAGTATACATCTTCTGTCAGAAACCGGTATTCCTCATATGCCCTTTTCGCTTTTTCTTCACTGGAAAAAGCGATGACTCTGTACTCACAGCCATCGCCAAGGGCATACATCAAATGGGTCTTCTGGGAATTCACACAGCCTGCGATCTGGATGATCCCTTTCCCCTTTCTCCTGTCTCTCAGAATATCCTGATAGTCCGCCAGTTCTGCAAGCGGAGCCAAAAAAGCCTGCATTTCTGTTTCTTTTCCCTCTTTTCTACGCTTCTTTCTTCTTCCTGTTAAACTCGTTCATCGCTTCCGCAGTCTCTCCGGATACGATCATTTCCACAGCCTGCACCGCCCGTCCGTATCCTTCCTCCATCAGCTCTCTTTCTGCTTTTGAGAAATGTCCCAGCACATAATCCGCCAGATCATATCCCCGGGGTTTTTCTCCCACGCCGATCTTGATCCTCGGGAACACCTGGGTCCCAAGGTTAGCGATGATGTTCTTGATCCCGTTATGTCCTCCGGCGCTCCCCTTTTCTCTGATCCGCAGCTGTCCCACATCCAGGCTGATATCGTCATAGATGACCAGCAGTTCTTCCTGCGGATCGATCTTATAATAATCCGCCATGGTCCGCAGACTTTCCCCGCTTAAGTTCATGTAGGTCTGGGGCTTTGCCAGTATCACCTTCCGGCCGGCGATCATCCCTTTTCCGATCAAAGCCCGGTGCTTTTTCGCATCTACAGCTATATTGTATTTCTCCGAGAGCCTGTCTATAACATCAAATCCCACATTATGTCTTGTCCTCTCATATTCTTTTGTGGGATTTCCCAGACCGGCTATAATAAACATTTCAATCATCCTTTCTCAACACAATCGCATCCTATTTTACAGCATGGCCTGCGGTTTGTCACGCAAAAGACGTGAATATTTTTCCTTTTTGCGTCATACACTTATAAAAAACAGCTGGAGTCGCAAGGACGAACAGCGAAATGGATTGGGAGGTAACTCTATGGGTTCCAAGACAAAGATCATTGTCCTTCATATGAAAGAGATCATCTACACCGCCGTGTTCGCCGCGCTGGGAATACTGCTCATCGTTCTCCTCGTCATTATGTTCCGGCAGAATGACAGTTCTTCCGCAGCCGTGGAAAAGCAGTATACACCGGGCGTCTATACTTCTTCTCTTACGCTGAACAATACAAATCTGGAAGTGGAGGTATCCGTAGACGAATCCCGAATCAACTCCATCCGGTTTTCCAACCTGGATGAAACAGTTGCCGCGATGTATCCCCTCGTGCAGCCAGCCATCGAGGATATCGCAGAACAGATCTGCGAGACTCAATCCCTGGAAGACATCTCTCTTCCGGAGGACACCCCCTATACGTCCCAAATGATACTGGACGCCGTCAGGGAAGCAGTTGACAAAGCCGCAGTCAGATAAACTGCGGCTTTTCCATGATATCTCGTCTTTATCCTTCTACGATCAGATATTTCCCGTCTGGAAGCGGGAATACTTCCGACGCTTCTTCCAGTTCTTCCTCCGTCATGTGGTCCACATCTGCTCCGCTCTCCTCGAAGTATTCCCTGACTTCCCTCAGAGAATCCACGACAACTGCCATGCAGTCCTCCAGGAACGCTTCCGCCTCCTCCGGCGTCTCTGCAACCGGCTCATCAAACAGTCGTCCCTGTTCCTTCAGAAAAACATTCAGACATTCTTCACTGTAACCGCTCATACACACCCTCCTTCTGCTATATTCAGAATCTCTTCCGCCGAATCTACGATGCACTCCGCTCCGTCCCTGGTCAGGGCCTCCCTGCCCCGAAATCCCCACGACACCAGCACAGTCTTCATCCCGGCCGCTGTTCCCGTCGCAAGATCCACTTCAGAATCCCCGACGTAGATGGTCTCCTCCGGAGCGGCACCCAGCTCGGACGCGATCTGCAGCACAGCCGCGGGATCCGGTTTGCGCGGGACACCCTCCCGCTGTCCGTGTACCTGGTCAAACAGACCTTCTCCAAAAATCGCACTGACAACATGGACAGCCTGCCGGTCCGGTTTATTAGACAGCACAGCCAGCCTGATCCCGCGTTTCTTAAGATTTTCAAGCAGGGACTGCACTCCCCTGTAAGGTACTACATGATATGTGCAGTTCTCGTCAAATATTCTCAGGTACGCGCTCATCGCCTCTTCAAAGTGTTCCAGGCTTTCGTCCCCGCAGGCACGCAGAGTCTTTTCGATCAGCACCTTCGCGCCGTTTCCCACAAACATCCGGCACTGTTCTTCCGTGATCCCCGGAAGTCCGATCTCCTTCATCGTCTCATTGACCGAATAAGCCAGAGAATCCAGTGTATCTGTCAACGTTCCGTCCAGATCAAATATACATGCCTTATACATGGTTCTCCTCCATATTCTTCTTTTGTACCGGCATTCTGTTCCGGCTAACCATATCATAGTATGAAGGCATGAAAATTTCAATACCTTCTTAGCTGCCGAGGAGGTACTGTCTCATGATCTTAAGAGCATTCTTCTCCAGACGGCTCACCTGTGCCTGGGAGATATTGATCTGTTCTGCTACCTCCATCTGAGTCTTTCCTTCAAAAAAGCGCAGGTTTATGATATACCTCTCACGTTCATTCAGTCTCTCCATCGCCGCCTCAAGAGAGAGTTCTTCAATCCAGTTTTCCTCTTTATTTTTCTTGTCGCTGACCTGATCCATGACATAGAGGGCGTCTCCCCCGTCGCTGTAAACCGGTTCATGCAGGCTCACCGGCGCCTGGATCGCGTCCAGTGCAAAGACCACATCCTCTTTCGCGATCCCGATCTCATCCGCGATCTCCTGTACAGTCGGCTCCTTCATATGCTGACGGATGTACCCTTCTTTTGCGTAGATCGCCTTATATGCCGTATCACGCAGCGACCGGCTGACCCGGATCGAGCTGTTGTCCCGGAGATATCTGCGGATCTCTCCGATGATCATGGGGACGGCATAAGTGGAAAATTTCACCATCCTCGTCGGATCAAAATGATCCACCGCCTTCATCAGCCCCACACAGCCGATCTGAAAAAGATCGTCCGCGTTCTCACTGCTTGAGTCAAACCGTTT
>DWUT01000239.1 GCA_019120615.1 Candidatus Mediterraneibacter norfolkensis | reverse complement strand
AAACCCCTCTGGCACACGCTGGTTCGTATCTGCGAAACTCTGAATTGTGGCATTTTGGATGTGGAATTAACTTATGTGAAGAGGGAGGAATAGGCGATGACCTCTGATTATAAAAAGGAATATAAGGAATTGGTACGAAAAATCGTATTAAAACATGATATATTGGAAGCTTTAGCATATGTTGGTATTTGTAAAGGTCAGACGGTCATGGTGCATACCTCTCTGAGCAGTCTTGGCTTTGTCTGCGGCGGTGCACAGGTGATGATAGAGGCGCTTTTGGAAGCAGTTGGCGATGAAGGAACAATTATGATGCCTGCACAGTCATGGAAAAACCTTGATCCTGCAGCAGGTGTTCATTGGGAAGAGCCAGAAGAGTGGTGGCCGCTGATCCGGGAAAACTGGCCAGCATATAACAAAGACATTACACCAACTAATACGATGGGAGCGGTGGCAGAAATGTTCCGAAAATGGCCAGGTGCATTGCGAAGTGATCATCCCGCTCGTTCTGTTGCTGCAAAAGGAAGATACGCTTCGTATCTGACTTCCGACCATGACCTTTCTAATATTTTCGGAGAGGGATCTCCCATCGGAAAACTATACGAATTGGATGGCTCTGTCCTGCTTATCGGTGTAGGCTATGATAAAAATACCTCCCTGCATCTGGCAGATGTCAGAGCAGATTATCCGGGTAAGCATAACAGCACGGAATTCAGCGCGATTATGGAAAACGGCAGGCGAGTGTGGAAACAGTATGAAACGCTCTATGTGGACGGCGAAGATTTTAATGAGATTGGCAGGGCTTTTGAACGGGAGTGCCATGTTAAAAAAGCAGATCTTGGAAACGGTACGATCACATTGATGAAGCAACGGGAGCTGGTTGATTTCGCTGTAAGATGGATAGAAGAAAACCGAAAATGAGTCAGGGAGAATTTATGAATTCCAGGTACAGGACATGGAATAAACAAATGTGCGCCGGAGGCCATAGCAAAGATGCTGAAGAACTGATCTGGAGAGGGTAGCCATGGTAACCGATAATGACAGAGCATATGCAATCCGTGAAATCCGCAAAGATGAGGTTGAGCTGCTAAAAGATTTTCTGTATGAAGCGATTTTTATTCCGGAGGGTGTAACTCCGCCACCGAGGAGTATCCTCGACCAGCCGGAGCTGCGAGTATACATAGATGATTTCGGTTCCCGAAAAGGGGATCATTGCCTGGTGGCTGACTGCAATGGAAAAGTGGTGGGCGCTGTGTGGACAAGGATCATGGACGACTACGGTCATGTAGATGATGACACGCCATCCCTTGCGATTTCCTTGTATGAGGAGTACCGTGGAAAAGGCATTGGCACACAGATAATGGCAAAAATGCTGGGGTTGCTGAAAAAGCAGGGCTTTAAACGGGCGTCTCTGGCGGTGCTGAAAGCCAACTATGCAGTAAAAATATATGAACGGGTAGGATTTCAAACTGTGGATGAGAATGAGCAGGAATATATTATGGTGTGTGAGTTGTAATGAGTGCGTTGATTTGACTGAAACGAAACACATGGATTAGATAAAGGATACTGTGAGATGAATGGTGTAAATAAAACATTGTATATTCCTTTATATGGTAAGTCATATGTGAGCAGAAAAAATATCATTATCAGGGATAAAAAAGCGGAAGAAATATGGGGAGCCGCAGGTTTTTCTCTGAAGGGAAAAGCAAAATCCAGATGGTTGGCATATTTTATGGCCATGCGAGCGGTGGTTTATGATGAGTGGATAAAAAGCAAACTGGTAAATGATGCCGCTTCTGTTGTTCTTCATATAGGCTGTGGACTTGACAGCAGGGTAAAAAGAGTTTCAGCAGAAAATACAAATTGGTATGACATAGACTTTGCGGATGTTATCGCAGAGAGAAAGAAGTATTATGATGAGTCGGAATTTTATCATATGCTGTCGGCAGATATGAGAGAATCTGGCTGGAAAAGCCAGATATCGGGCAATCAGAACGCTATTGTTATATTAGAGGGTGTCAGCATGTATTTTGTGCCTGAAGAATTATTGGAATTATTGTCATCACTGGCTCACCATTTTACTTCGGTAAGTCTTCTGATGGATTGCTATTCAGAGCGTGCTGCAAAGATATCGAAATATAAAAATCCCATTCATGAGGTGGGTGTGAATCTGGTATACGGGTATGATAAACCCCGTGAACTGGCAGATAAATCCGGATTGGTTTTTCTTGGAGAACACAGCCTGACCCCAATGAAATATGTGAACGAGCTGCAGGGGTTGGAGAAAATCATTTTTCAATATCTGTATGCGGGGAAAGTGGCAGCATCTATGTACAAAATGTACGAATTTAAAAAGGAGCAAGATGGATGCTAATACACGAATTTGTTAGCGGAAATAAACCAGTCATGGTGTTAATACATGGCGTACTTACGCCATGGCAGGTGTGGATGCCCCAGATTGAATTTTATAAAAACCGGTATAATGTCTATGCCGTCTCCCTGAATGCTCACACGGAGGAGAAGAGAAGTGAGTTTATTTCTGTTTGCGCTGAAGCAAAAGATATTATCAGACGTTTAAAAGAAAGGGGAATTCAAGTCGTTGATGTTCTATGCGGAATATCTCTCGGCGGAAAAATTGCCCATGAGATATGGAAGAACGGAAAGATAGAAGTATTAAATCTTGTTCTGGATGGTGCACCATTGGTAAAGTGTCCAAAGTTTGCTGTAAGAATCATGATAAGCAATTACAAAAGTATTATTCACAGGTCAAAGCGCAGGGAAGCAAAGGTTATCGAGAATTACAAGCGGTATTTTCTGCCTGAAAAGTATCTGGAAAGCTACTTAAAAATCGCTGACCGGATGAGTGATGCTTCCATTGAAAACATGGTGAACTCGGTATTTGCAGGCGGAGAACTTAGGACTTCTGCAAACAAAAGCAGAATACTGTTTATTCACGGGACAAAGGCAAACGAAGTCCTTTCCAAAAAGTCTGCAAGACTTATGAAAAAATATTATCCGGAAACAAGGATTGTGTGTTTCAATGGCTGCGCTCATTGTTATACGATGATATACCAACCAGAGCAGTGGATAGAATGTGTGGAGAAGTTTTTGCAGGAGTAAAGGAGTCGGCGCAATGGAGTTTGGGTGGATAAACGGAATTAATCTGACAGCTGTCATACTGCTTATCTTAATCAATATTGTGGCTCTTAAGACGGGAGATGCTGAAGGATTTAGCAGTAAATATCGAATCATTAATGTTCTTGAACAGATTGGCAGATACGGATGCATGATTTTTATGGTACTTCCGATTTGGATAAAGAACTGGAAGTTTGGTTTTCAATCTGTTGGTGAAATGTCTTTGTGGATTGCTTCTACTGTTATTCTTCTTCTGCTATATGGCTTCCTCTGGATTAAAAAGCGCAGGGGCGGGATCAGCACTTTGTACGGATTGGCCATTATTCCAGTTGTTTTGTTTCTGATGAATGGCGTTTTGCTGCGGCATTATTCCTTGATTGCTGCTTCGCTTTTATTTGGTGTATGCCATTTGATGATTGTTCGGGAAAGTCAGAATTGAATATCCCCGCAGGGGGTGTTCAAAGGCGTTCATTTCCAAAATAAAAAATGTGATTGTATCAAATACCTCAAATTAGTAGATGCTAATTGCATAGATATGATACAATCACATAGAGGGTTTTCACTCCGCAAAGCGGCTTAATACAAGGACTTTCCGGGATGAAGGCTCTTTTTTAATGTTTGTTTCCTGCCGGGCACTGGTGTGCCGACCGATGAGAGACACAGGTGCCGCTGAATGGGGGTGTTCACCTTTTAACGATTTATCGTGTGATTGTGCAAATCGTGTGAGAGTACAAAAATCCCCCGGAGCCAGCGTGTGGCCCCAGGGGCAGAGAATTTAGATTTCCTTGTTGTACTTTTTGCCGATTGCCTTTGCTCTGTCCAAATAGTAATAGACATTCCGAGGCTTAATGTGGAGCCTGTCCGCAATCTCGCTGACTGAAAAACCGTCACGCTCCTTCATTTCGAAGACCTGAGCGATGATGGGATTTTCAGAATCCATCAGAGTGTGAATCTCATCATATTCCAGCTTTGCCTGCAGCTGTTCCACCATGCAGTTGTCAGCCTCGCCTTCGTAACCGGATTCGATTAAGCCATCCCAGCTGATGGAGTTCGCCTTGTGCTTGTCCCGGTATTCGGGATAGGGGCACTCTGAGCAGCGGTTGCATTCCGGGCACATAATCAGCGGCTTATTCTTGCCAGGAATCTGGCACCTTCTGCTTCTGTATTCTTTGCGATGTCTGGTGCGAAGCTCGTCCAAAAGGAAATGATACGTGCCTTTATCTGCCGGAGTAAGGTGAACGATCACCTTCTCGTTGCCGATATACCAGGTACGGCATTCCTGCTGAGTGATGCTAAGAGTCTCCAACTGTTCCTTATGCTCGATTTCGATAGGCGCGGCATAGATTTCGATGCCGTTCTTTCTGAGGTTTTCGAGCGTCTGTGCCTCTTCCTGGGTGAGGCTGTCCCATACAATCTCTTTTGCCATTTAGGTTGTCTCCTTTCCGAGTTCGGAAATGGAGACAGCCATTTTGATATGCCAGTAAAATCTTCATTCGGTCACCTCTTAGGGGTTCTCCCCATTTCCTGAAGGTGACCAGCAGTTCGCTTGCTGGCTCCTGATGTTCAGTTGTTTTCCATCACTGTGACTGCGAAGCATACTCCGTGGCCTTTGGAGTAAGTCTCAGATCTGGTCGGCAGTTTAACGTCATGCCTGGGACAAATTACCCCACATTTATTGGTTTAGAGACAGTAGTTGAAATATAAATTGTTTTAGCGGAATTAAAGCATTTTTCTTTAGAAACGCTTGATTTTTATTCTGGAACAAACAGAATAAATGTGATATACTACTCTTATCTCAGCTAAAATGCCGGGGCTCTTTATGTATAATCATATAGTCAACAGTGTTGGTGTAAAGTGCGACAGCTTCTTAACAGTGTCAATTGAGTAAATAAAGTCAAAACATGAGGATTGGGGGATGATGTATGGCAACGGATGAGAGATTCAGATTATGCGGTGGAACTTTTCTGACGCTGCTTTTGCAGGCAAGGAAGCAACGAACGGCCGCTCGTAAAAACTCATCGGGAGAAAGGGACGGTCTTTCGGATGGAGAGGTTTTTGCTGGACTGCTTAGAGTGGTTCAGCCTAATTTTGAAACGCCCGCAGGAAGATCTTTTGTGACGTACACGTCTTCTTATAAAGCATGCAGACTCTCGTCTAATGAGTATCTGCCATTTGATAAATCAAGCATCATAGAAAAATTTAATAGTGCGCTGTTAGACAACTATAGCTCGGTACTGAAAAGAATGTGCGAATTTACATCGTGTTATTTGGATGAGCAAAATAAGGGCGAATGGCTTATTTGTGCGATTTTGGAGATAATAAGCAAAGATGATGAAATAAATGATGAACCTTTTTATATAGATAGATATGGCAAACGCTATAGTAAGGAAAAAATCTTGGAAGCTGACAGCGTAGAGTTTCAACCATTTTTGCTTGGTGTATGGAACTTTATTGTAAACTATCGTTTCGACAACTCTGTTGGTGCTGATACCTACGAAAGATGGCATCAAAAAGGAACCACTCGCAGCAGACCAAAGTTTATCTCGCAAATTGGGATGAATTGGAGAAGGGATATAGAAGTTGTCTATTTGTCATTGAATGCTATTGATGAAGAGGAAGAGGAACAGGATCCGTATGTCGTACCAAGCAATAAAGAGGCTCTTCTTCTCCCAGGTGGTATTGCACCTGAATTAACGGGGGAAGCACCGTGGATTCTAATTCCAAAAGGCATTCTCCCCGCTGTAACAGATTTTTCAGAGTATTTGGACAATGCTTATGATAAGTACAGTCATGTAAAGACCCTTCTTTATAGTGACGCACCGAGAGACTTTTATGATTTTTATGTCTGTAATGACATATCACAGAAAATATACACTAAAAAAAGCTCTTACAAAATAAAAAGAATAAAAGATGTCTCTGTTAAAAAACTGAAAGACTGCTCTAATTTCATTTTAATATCAGGAACTGGAGGCCTCGGAAAATCAATGATGATGCGCCATCTGCTTTTGGATGCTGCAGACAATTTTGATGATTTAAATAAAGTTCCTATTTTTATTCCGTTAAAGGATTATGACTCGACTTATCGAGGAATTGTAGAGTATATTTATGAGAAGTATGAGAGCCTTGGCGGCAAAGGAAATATGAAGGAGTTTTCAGAACTGCTCGAAGTCGGGAAATGTTTGCTTCTATTCGATGGTTTGGATGAAATAAGGTCGGATTTTAGAAAGACATTTGAACTTCAATTAGATCTCTTTGCGGATAAATATACGGATAATATGTTTATTATCTCGTCAAGACCGACAGGTCCGTTTGTGTCTTTGAATCGTTTTACCGTTTTGGAACTTTGCCCGTTTTCCAAAGAGCAGGCTCTTATGCTGATTGATAAATTGGACTTTAGGCCGGATGAGCCAACTATAAAAAAGCGTTTTCGGGAAGAATTGGAATTTTCCTTGTATTATACTCACATGGAATTTACTCAAAATCCGCTCCTGCTTACAATTATGTTAATGACATATGAACAGTTCGCTGAAATTCCGTCTAAAATGCATATATTTTACAGAGAAGCCTATGTGGCTCTTTCACAAAAACATGATGCCAGTAAAGGTGCTTACAAACGTGTGCTGAAAACAGGCTTGACAGCGGATAGATTCGCTGAGTATTTTGCTGAATTTTGTGCCAGAAGCTACAGAGATGAAAGGTTTGAATTTACGGAAGTTCAGTTTGAAAAATATTTCAATGAACTGCGGGAAAGACAGAAAGGATTAGAAGAAGTTACTGCATCAGATTTCCGGGATGACTTAGTAGGGAATATGTGTCTTATGTTTTATGAGAGCGGAAAGTACCACTTTACGCACAGATCATTTCAGGAATACTTTTGTGCGCTTTATTTCTCGAAACAGAAAGACAGGACTTTGGGACATATTGGTGATTTCTTTGAAAATAAAAAAAGCAGACATTATACAGATAAGACCTTCAATATGCTTTATGATATGATTCCGGAAAAAATTGAAGAATACATATTTGAACCATTTTTAACATCATTGTTTAGAGAATGCGATGAACAGGAGGGATATTGGACATTTCTTCAGAGGATGTATCCGGTTTTATATTATGAAGATGGAGAGACAAGCGGATATTCAATAAATGAGCCCGATTCTTTTTTGTATGATTTTATTGCACACAATGTCTTAGCCTGTCATACATTTGGCAACGAGGATTTGCCGCAGGACGAGCGCTTTGTTGTGAATGAGTGGGTTTATTTGGATGAGGCTTTTGAGGATCCAGATTATGATACAAATGAGCTTATTGAGCTTAAAGAAGTGCCTTGGGAGTATAAAAGAGAGTATGGAGATCCGGAAATTGTTGGGACAAATTATGAAATTCAGATTTCTAACCTTTTAAATGACCCGGAAAGTTTTGATGATGTTGTCAGTCTGCTGGAAAATGACGAATTTCCGTTGAAAGCAGAGTTTGTAAAGGTGAGGGAATATATGCAAAAGCTGATAGATGAGAAGGAAACAGTTGGAGATGACTTGTTTGATATGTTTTTATGAAGACTGAGGTGAATAATGAAAATCAGCTATAATAAATTATGGAAATTGTTAATCGATAAGGACATGAAGCGAAAAGATTTGCAGGAAGCGGCGGGCATTAGCTCAGCTTCAATTGCTAAGCTCGGCAGAGGGGATAATATTACAACGGATGTACTTTTGAAAATCTGTGAGACATTGAACTGCAAATTGGAAGATATTATGGAAACGATAGATTAAGGGAGGATGGCATGGAACTTCTTTATTCAAATATTCTTCCTCTGGATACAGAGGATGAGCAGGAAACAATCATTGATTGTTTTCAGGAACAGATGGAGAAGGCAGATCAGGTTGAAATCGCTGTTGGATATACTTCTGCGGCATCAATTTCAGAATTGGATCTGCTTACAGCAAGGTGTAATCTGCAAAAAATTCGCCTTACTATAGGAATGTACTTTATTGAAGGAATGCCAGAGGGAGCTTATCATTTGGCCATAAAACTGAACCAGAAATGGAAAGACTTAGGCATTGGTGAAATAAGACTGGTAAAATCCTTTAAGTATCACGGAAAAGTGTATTGCTTTTACAAAAACGGAAGCCCTTTTTCGGCGATTATCGGATCCGCAAATCTTGGCGCAATAAAGCTTGAGGCGGCTAACAGAAGGCAGTATGAGCTTTCTGCATTAATTACAGATAAAAAAATGCTTACGGATATTGATCGTCATATTGAAAGGCTGAATGCTCCATTATGCTCAGCTAATATAGCAGATATCAGCGGAATGCCACTGATAAGAGAAGTAAATACAGCTTTAAATGGGATAGATCTGGTTACTACAGTTCCGCAGACCAATGTGGCTTTTTATGAGAGGTGTATGGCGTATGTTTCTTTTCTGCTGAAGCTTAAGGTGCCGAAAGCTGATGAACGCCATATGGATGATGGCAAGCATTACACGAAATCCAATATCAATGTGTGTTATGCGGCTCCCAGGAGTAAGAGAAAGGCAAGAGATTGGTTTGAAACACAGCTTACTGTCGGAGCGGACGTTTATAAAATGGATGGCTATCCAGAAAAAAACAAGCCGTTTTTTGTGGTAACAGATGACGGATATTGGTTTAAGGCTCATACAACCAGTGACAACAACAAACAGTTTAGTGCAGTGGGTGACGAATTGATTATGGGTCGATGGCTTAAGGGGCGTCTTGCAGCAGCTGGAATTGTAAAGCCGGTAAATAATACTGCTGAAGATACAGAACGCCTCGGAATGATTACACAAGAAATGCTGGATGAATACGGATGTGACAGCCTTTACTTTAAAAAAACAGGACAAACAGCCTTAGATGAAGATGGGAATCCGCTTGACGTGTGGATGCTCTCGTTTGTAGGACACACTGATGAACAGGGGTGATTAAATGCAGTATTTGAATACGTACCTAAAAAAAATAACAGATCGGGGAAATACAAAACTTGCGGAGTCCATTTCAAAAACGGCAGAAGATGTGGGTGACAAATATATTAAGACCTTTTCTTTCTCGGAGCATCAGATTGGCCTTCTGTTTGGAAATGTACAGTCAGGAAAAACAGGGCAGATGTTTGGCATTATGTGCAAAGCGGCAGACCTTGGCTTCCCAGTGTTTGTCCTGCTTACTACAGATAATGTTGTACTCCAGCAGCAGACATTGGACAGGGTAAAATCTGATCTTGAAGGATTTTGCATCTGCGGTGAAAACGATGCCCGTCTGTTTGTGGAGAACAGTCTTATACAGCCGGCAATTATCGTCTTAAAAAAGAATGTAAGAGTGCTGAAATTATGGTCAAATATATTGAATTCTACTGGATTTATGAGAGGAAATCCGCTATTTGTCATTGATGACGAAGCAGATGCAGCTTCATTGAATACTCTTGTAAATCGTGATCGGCAGTCGTCCATAAACAAGTACCTTGACACTATAAAGAACGGCGCATCAAGCAGTCTTTATCTTCAGGTTACCGGTACGCCGCAGGCGATTTTTCTTCAGACAATAGCGTCTGGATGGCACCCGTATTTTACATATTATTTTCAGCCGGGAAAAGCGTATCTCGGAGGAGACTTCTTCTTTCCGTCAACTGGCAGGCCGGATTGTATAACTTTTCTTGAAACACTTAAAAATCCGATGCGGGCAGTAGTGGTTCGTCATATTGCAGTATCAGCTCAAATTCTGAGCTCCGGAGGGAAAGCGGCTAACTGTCTTTTCCATCCAAGTGTGCGTGTGTCGGCACATAAGAAATGCGCAGATGAAGTCCAGAAAGAACTTGTTTGGTGCATGGAAAAAATAAACTGTGAATTTGAAGAGGCTTTAGAAGAACAGTATGCTAAAATGACACCATTAAAAACTGAAAAGAAATCATTCCAAGAAGTGCTGGAAAAAGCAAAACAGCTTTTGAAGAATAAGGAAATAAAAGTTCTGATGATGAACGGCAAAACAGATGTAGACAGCACAGATTATTCAGAAGGATGTAATTTTGTAATTGGAGGAAATACTTTGGGGCGAGGTGTTACTTTCCCTGGGCTACAAACGATTTACTATACGCGAACCAGCAAAAAACCGCAGGCCGATACAATGTGGCAGCACAGCAGGATGTTTGGATACGACAGAGATCCGGGAATGATGATGGTTTATATTGATGAAAATCTTTATAAATTATTCTCAGATATCAATGCTACTAACAACTCGATTATTGCTCAGGTGGAACGAGGCATTGATCATGTCAAATTATACTATCCTGAAGGACTTAATCCGACACGAAAGAATGTTTTGGACAATGATCACGTTTATATTTTGTCGGGCGGAACTAATTATTATCCTTCATATCCAGATAATGATTCGATCGATGCGATTACCAAGCTTCTTGACGTATTCTCTGAAGATGAAAAATATTATCAGGTAAGCATCAGATTGATGAAAGAGGTGCTTGGCCATATCATTCCAAGTCCTGATTTTAAACTGGATGCATTTCAGGATATTCTGCAGACTATTTTAGCAGAACAGCCTACTGCGCAGGGGATTTTGATTGTGCGCAGAAACAGAAATGTTGCACAGGGAACGGGTGCTTTGCTTTCGCCGAATGACTGGCAGCTGGGAAATTCATTTACAGACAAACCCGTTCTTACTATGTATCAGGTTACTGGCTCTAAAGGTTGGGGTGGAAAGCCATTGTGGGTACCAAATATTAAGCTTCCTGCTGATACGATGTATTATGATGTTGGTGAATAGAGGTGAATTTTATGGTGTCAAATTATTCGGAAAGCATTGTTGAAAAGATTCTCTTTGAGCCTATTCGCTCGGGTGCTGATCGGTTATGCATATTATCAGCAAATGCGACTCCCAGCATGGCTTCCTGGCTGATGACAACATACGCTGAAAGAAATATGGGTGAAGTATCCATTGAACTTGTCATGGAATCTGTGGCTGATAACGGAATTGATTCGTTATCACATGAAGGATTTAAAGAATTGCAAAGGAACACTTCGTCTGGCGGCAATAGATTTTCCTGCAGTTATCTTTTCCAGCCACCTGCGGAGAAAAAGAATTATTTTATATGGCTGAAAGATGAGACGCCAGTTCAAGCTTTTACGTGTTCTTATGATTTTACGCAGGCATCACTGCTAAGAAGCCGCCGTGGCTCTTTTACAGCACGAGCTGCGGCATATGCTTATAAATTATACGAAAAGATGATTGACCGTACCATCTACTGTCATCATTCCGAGGTAGAAGACTATGTGGTAATACGTTCGGCTAATACTATGTTGCCTACATCTGGTTCGGAAGAAACTGAAAACAAAGTTTTACTGCCGCTGGTTACCAGAAAAACGGGTGAACCTGGAACAAAATCAGGGCTGAATTGGGGGCAGAGAAAGAAACGCAATAAAAATGAAGCCTATATTCCCCTGCCCAGCAAAATAGCAAAAAGCGGGTTCTTTCCCCTTAACAAGCAGCATTTTCTTGTAGTAACAGATGATCACCACACCCTGCAACTTAGAGTCGAGCAGGCGAACGATAAAGCAATAACAACACCCGCAAGTAATGCACAGCTGGGAGAATATTTCAGAAACCGTCTTGGGCTCGCCAATGGCGCATATGTTCATTCGAGCGATTTGATGACTTATGGAAGAACGGATGTTGCATTTTACAAAATAGATGAGGAACAATATTATATGGATTTTTCTGCTGACGAAAGAGGCTGATGATTATGGCAGACAATCATTCAAAAGAAGTTCGAAGCATGAACATGTCGCATATTCGAAGCACTAATTCTAAGCCGGAGGAGATCGTAAGAAAATATTTATTTAGCAGGGGACTGCGGTACAGAAAAAATGTAAGGAGTCTTCCAGGCTGCCCGGATCTGGTTTTGAGAAAGTATAGGGCAATAATATTCGTCAATGGGTGTTTTTGGCACCATCATGACTGTGGGCGGTTTGTCTGGCCGAAGTCAAATGAGGAATACTGGCGCAGGAAAATTCAAAGAAATGTAGAACGTGATCAGAAAAACAAAGAACTTCTTGAGGAGCAAGGGTGGCGGGTGTTTACAATCTGGGAATGCCAGCTAAAGAAGGCCGTTGCCGGGAGTAGCCTTGCTACGCTTTATGAAAAGATAACAAAATAAAAAATCCGGAGGTGCCCGATGCTGTATGGGTACTCTCCGGATTTTTTATTCGTTGATATTTGCTTCAATAGACGGATACTCAATACCCGCAAAAGATTTTAATATTGCCTCAAAAATAATTTTTGCACCTCTGCAAGGAACTGCCATGCCAATTTGCTTTCTGACACTCTCTTTGCTACCTTCAAACACATAATCATCAGGAAAAGTCTGAAGTCTTGCGCGTTCTCTGTTTGTCAATGCACGAGGTTCTTCCCAATGATATATATGTGTTCCGCCGCCGCCGCTTCCTGTTACAGTATAAGAAGGTTTTTCGGGGTCAAGACGTTTATAAATCTGGCTGATCCGAGCCCCTTTAATGTTGAGTTTAAGTTCTTCCGGCAAATCTGCGGTAAAAGCATTCTGTCCAGGAAGAATGTGCTGAAGCCTTCTTACCACAATATCGGACTGTTTAGTCCTCTCATTATTGGGGGCATCTTCCGGTATTGGCGGAATCTCAATGGCAGTTCTGCAGCTGTTGTCAATGCCTTTATATGGTTCTGGTGATGGAACCTTGTAGGTTACTTTGAGATCGTCTCTAATACCTACAATAATTATTCTGTGGCGAGCCTGCGGAATCCCATATTCCTCGAACTTATACAAATGAGGCGTTATGACATAGCCAGCCCCCTTTAACTCAGCAAGAATCTTGGTAAAGGCTTTTCCTTCATTAGCATTCCGAAGACCGCCAACATTTTCAGCAAGAAACCATTGCGGGGTAAACTTCTTTAGTGCTTTCACGCCATACGAATAAAGAGGTCCATACACACCATCCATGCCTTTCTGTTCTCCGACAACACTGAAATCGTTGCACGGAAAGCCGAAGGCGAGGGCATCAATGGGAGCCAGTCTGTCCATGTCGAATCTTCTTATATCATCGTGATATACGGTCTGCGGTGCGTCAGGGCAAATGTTGCGTCTGTAAGTATCACATGTGCTGGCATCATAATCGTTTGCCCATTGATGGATGATCCTGAAATCAGGATCGCCTATATCTGCATTCATTGCTCCCCATGCGATGCCTCCTGGACCGCAGAAGAGCTCTCCAAGTCTGAAAATCATATTTGATCCTTCCTCCTTATCAGCAAGTCTATGCATTGCTGGATGTGTGCTGTTTCAATATCGTCAAGCTGTTCAACTCCATGAAAAACCATTTTATATTCATCGAGGTCATCGCTTGTTAAATAGCCAGCGGCTATATACAAATGGACAATAGGGATATTGTACAGGACGGCAAGTTTCCTCATCTCGGAGGGAGGGCATATAAGTTCATTGCGCTCCATTTTGCTAAGCCGCGAGTCTGTTATCTTTATGTTTTGGTATACCTGTTTTTGACTAAGCCCAGCTTTATTACGAGCACTCTTTATAATGTCACCAAACGTTTCCATGCACTCACCTCCACTACTTTACATGATAGCATAAACGCTGCGAAAATTCAAGTTAAAATTTAATTTTGCTGCATTATTGCAGCAGATAAAAAAGGATAATTCTTGATGAATAATTTATTCTTTTTGATAAAACGCACACTCATACCCATCCGCCCGCAGCACCAGCCCCGGCATCCAAGCGGGCGTCCGTCCCATCTGCTCACAGACCGCCCGCAGGGACACATTGCTGCTTGCTTCGATGATCAGCTCGTCGTGGACATGCCCCACAATAAAGCAGTGAGAAAGGGTTTTCATGGCATTGGCCAGGATGTCCCGACTGACTGCCTGCACAATGTTCTCCACGAATTTCGGACCGTAGGATTCGATTCGGCTCCATTTCTTCTGGGCATCCACGCCCATGTAGGTGACGCTCTCGCCGCCAAACTTATTCTGGCCAATGCGCGGCTTTGCATAGGCAAGCTGCCTGCCGGAGGGAAGGGTGATGAACAGCATGCCGCTTTTGGCTGTGAACTGGATGGCACCGACTTTTTGCGGTATTTTTGTTTTGACGGCGGTTTTGACCGCGTGATCCACTGCCCACCAGTAAGCTGTGATGTTGGGATTAGAGGAACGCCACATATCTACCAGGGGCTGAAGCTCGTCCTCAGAAAGCCCCATCTCCAAAGCTCCCATTGCCTTCAGTGCGCCGACAGAGCCGCCGTAGCCGAGGGCCAGCTCTGCGATCTTGCCCTTTTGGCGCAGGTGTGCGTTCTGTCCGTGTTTCTCTACAGGGACTTTAAACATCTGGCTTGCGGAAGCGCAGTAGATATCTCCTCCGGAACGGAACACCTCCGTGCGCCATTCTTCCCCGGCAAGGTGGGAAAGCACCCTGGCCTCAATGGCGGAAAAATCGCTGACGATGAACCGGAAGCCCGGACGGGGGATGAAGGCCGTGCGGATCAGTTCTGAGAGTACTCCCGGAACAGAGTCGTACAGCAGACTGAGCATTTCATAATCGTTCTGTTTTACAAGTTCCCTTGCCTGCTCCAGATCTTCCATGTGGTTCTGGGGGAGGTTCTGCAGCTGGATGAGCCTGCCTGCCCAGCGGCCAGAGCGGTTGGCTCCGTAAAACTGGAACATCCCACGGCATCTGCCGTCCTCGCAGACAGCGTTCTGCATGGCCTCGTACTTTCTTACGCTGCTCTTAGCAAGCTGGAGGCGCAGGGAGAGCACCTCGGCCAGGTGCTTTGGCGCTTCCTGTATCATGGCGGCAACTTCCTTTTTGCCAAGGCTCTCCGTTTCCAGACCGTTCTCTGCCAGATATCCCTTCATCTGCATCACGGAGTTGGGATTCTCCAGACCGGTCTTTTTCTGCATGGTCTCCATCAGGGAGGCTTTCGATAATCCATCCATACAGATTGCCTGTGAGACCATATCCCGGTCAATGCAGATTCCCCGGTCATTGATCTCCTGGTCCAGATGGTATTCCTCCCACACAGAATCCGGCACAGGGTAGCCATAGAGACGTTTTTGTATCTGCATTTCCACCTGCACATCCCGCTCATTGTATTTCTTAAACAGTTCCCACTTCTCCGACGCATGCTCCGGCAGGTTCCACGTCCGTCCGCCGTTTGCTTTTGTGGGCTTGCAGGGGGTACAAAAATACCGGATCAGCTCCCGGCCTTCCTTTAGCTTCTGTTCCTCAAAGCCAAGGGCTGCGCCCGCCTTCTCCAGAGACAGGGGCAGGCCGTTATAGGCCGCCCAGATCATGGTGCATTTCCAGGATGCCGGATTCAGATATGCATCAACCGTGTCCCCGGCAATGCTGTAGGAAGAAAAGTGCTGCGGATAGTTTCTGCGGAGCCAGGCGGAGAGGCAGACCCGCTCAAAAGCGGCATTGAAAGCCCATTTTGTCACATGGTCATCTGAGAGTGCCGCAAGGATCTCCTCCGGTATGGTCTCGCCGCAGGCAAGGTCATAGACCGTGACCGGCCCGCTGTTTACGGAAACGCCGAAGAGCAGGATGTCAAAGTCTGGAGATTCTGTGTAGCGGTAAGCGCCTGCTTTTCCGATGTCGATGCTGCTTTTTGTTTCCAGATCCAGTGATAAACTTGTGATATTCATACTGTTCCTCCTTAGAAAGAAACGGCGGGTGTGCGCCCGCCGCCTCTGCCTGATTATTCTGTTTCTTCCTTTTTCTCTTTGTGAAGCCGCTTCTTTACCCAGCTGATAAATCCCTTTACGATGCTGACGATTGCGCAGA
>DWUT01000238.1 GCA_019120615.1 Candidatus Mediterraneibacter norfolkensis | reverse complement strand
AATTATAATCCGGAGATTGCAGAAAGACCACAGGTGATCGCTGCCAATAAGACGGATCTGATCTATGGAGACGGAGAAGAGCAGATCAGGCGGCTCAGAGATGAATTCGAGCCGAAGGGGATACGTGTATTCCCGATTTCCGGGGGGTCAGGACAGGGAATCTCCGAACTTCTCTATTATGTGAGTTCACAGCTTGAAAAGATGGATGATGCACCGGTCATTTTCGAGCAGGAGTTCTTCCCGGAAGATGAGCTTATCTACGAAGATCTTCCGTACACAGTGGAGAAAGACGGCGATGTCTATGTTGTGGAGGGGCCAAAGATTGAAAAAATGCTCGGGTATACTAATCTGGATTCGGAAAAAGGATTTGCGTTTTTCCAGAAGTTCCTGAAAGATACGGGCATCCTGGAGGAACTGGAAGCATCGGGAATCCAGGAAGGCGATACTGTAAAGATGTACGGGCTGCAGTTTGATTACTACAAATAAGTGATCAACTTACCTGAATAATAAAAAGGGTGACTATAAAATTTATAAACAGGAGAAAATAATATGACGACAAAACAGAGAGCATATCTGAAAAGTCTTGCCATGACCACTGAACCGATCTTTCAGATTGGAAAGTCCAGCATGACTCCAGGGCTGACCCAGGCGATCTCTGAAGCACTGGCTGCCAGGGAACTGATCAAAATCAGCGTCCTGCAGAACTGCGCGGACGATCCCCGGGAACTTGCCGAAATTATTGCGGAGAGGACCCACTCTGAAATCGTGCAGGTGATCGGGAAGAAGATTGTGCTGTACAGAGAAGGAAAGGATGAAAAAAAGAAGATCATGCTTCCTTGATCTTTTTCAAAACAGACTTAGAATTACAATGCGGGGAATTATACTATGAAAATAGGAATTATGGGAGGAACCTTTGACCCGATCCATATCGGGCACCTTCTTCTGGGAGAATTTGCATATGAGGATTTCGGGCTGGATGAGATCTGGTTTCTTCCAAATGGAAATCCTCCTCACAAAGACACATCAGCAAATGTGGCTGAGCTGAAAGATGCTCTTGATCACCGTGTGGAGATGGTGAAAAAAGCGATAGAGGACGTGCCTTATTTTCACCTGAACCTGTGTGAAGCAGTTACTGACCGCCATTCTTATACCTATAAGACCATGCGGATGTTTAACAGACTGTACCCGAATGATCAGTTTTTTTTCATACTTGGGGCGGATTCTCTGTTTTCTATTGAGAAATGGATGTACTTCCGTGAAATCTTTCCGACCTGCACAATCCTCGCCGCCATGCGCGATGACAAAGATGCGGACGAGATGAAGCGGCAGATACGGTATCTGCGTGAGCGTTACGGAGCGGATATTGAGCTTTTGCAGGCGCCACTTGTAGAGATTTCTTCCACGACAATACGCAGGAGGTCTGCCGGGGGCAGAAGTGTCCGCTACATGGTGCCGGATGCGGTGGGAGAGTATATAAGGGAGCATAAATTATACAGAGGGCAGTGAGGTTGATATGACAGAAGAATTGCTTGAGATTAAAAAAGATCTCTCAAAAAAACTGAAAAAAGACCGCTTTGAACATACCGTCGGAGTAATGTATACGGCAGCCTCGCTTGCCATGCGGTACGGGGAAGACATACAGAAAGCGCTCACGGCAGGCCTGCTCCACGACTGCGGTAAATTCTGTTCTGCAAAAGAGCAGATGAAACTGTGCAGTAAAAAAGGAATTGAACTGTCAGAGTCCGAGCTTGAAATGCCTGCGCTGATCCACGCAAAACTGGGAGCTTATCTTGCAGAGCATGAGTACGGGATAAAAGACAGCAGCATACTGGATGCGATCACATATCATACGACCGGCCGTCCGGACATGACGATGCTGGAGAAGATTGTCTATATCGCAGACTACATTGAACCGAACCGAGCTGAGATACCCGGGCTGCCAGACGTGAGACGTCTGGCTTTTGAAGAGATCGATCAGGCCGTGTGCAGATCGGCGGAGTCAACGACAAGATACCTCAGAGAGGGAGGAAAATCAGTTGACCCTATGACCATCAGAACGTATAATTTCTATAAAAAAGGAGAAGTGAGATGAACCAGTCTAAAGAAATGGCAAAAATCGCCTATAACGCCCTGAATGATAAAAAGGGGGAAGACATTAAACTCATCGATATCACAGGAGTGTCAGTGATGGCAGATTATTTCATCATTGCCACTGGAAACAGTGACAGTCAGGTGAACGCCCTCGTAGACAATGTGGAGGAGGAACTGCATAAGGCGGGATTTCCTCTCAAACAGAGAGAGGGGAGATCATCAGGAAGCTGGGTGCTCCTTGATTTCGGCGATATTATCGTTCATGTTTTTGACCGTGAAAACCGTCTTTTCTATGATCTGGAAAGGATCTGGAAAGACGGCAGAGATGTCTCGATAGACGAACTATAAAAAGCGGGCCTGCAGGGGAGGGAGACTCCTGCAGGCCCGCTTTGCGCAAAAAAGAGGAAATAATTACTCAGTCAAAAAAACGGAAAACACCGATCACTTTTCCGAGGATCGTAAGCTCCTGCACAATGATAGGATCCATCGTATCGTTTTCCGGCTGAAGACGGAAAACCCCTTCTTCCCTGTAAAACGTCTTTACAGTGGCGCCGTCTTCGATCAATGCCACGACCATATCGCCGTTTGAGGCGTAAGATGTCTGCTCCACGAGAACCATATCGCCGTCCAGTATTCCCGCGTTGATCATGCTTTCTCCTTTTACTTTAAGAAGAAATGTCGGATTGTTCGGCATAAATTCCGTCGGAATCGGGAAATAGTTTTCAATATTTTCCTGGGCGAGTATTGGCTCACCGGCTGCAACACGTCCTACGATCGGAACATTGACCATCTCGCGCCTCGTAAGATTAAACGCATCGTCAAGAATCTCAATGGCTCGGGGTTTTGTAGGATCCCGGTGTATATAGCCGTTCTTTTCAAGCGTCTCGAGGTGGGAGTGTACCGAGGAAGTGGATTTCAGATTAACCGCCTCGCAGATCTCCCTTACAGCCGGAGGATATCCTCTCTCCAGTATCTGTGATTTGATATATTCAAGTATTTCCTTCTGCTTTTTACTGATCTTACCCTGTGCCATGATAAATCTCCTCCTGATCTGACATATCTTGCATACAGGAACATGTCGGCAAATAATTCCTGCGATTACATAATTTTATACTAACATATATCTGCTTAAAAGGCAAACACTTGTTGCGAAAATATGTTCGATTTTTTTATAAATTATATTGACAAACAAATGTTCGCGTAATATAATACAAGCACAGAACAAAAGTTCGCTAAAAGGATATACAAAAGATTGTATACTGAAATGCAATCCGCGATACGGATGAAACAGTTTCGGATCAGGGGGTATGAAGATGAAAAGGAGAGCAGGAAACTTATATTTTATTTTTACCGGGGTACTGATTCTTATCGTTTTTTGCCTGGGACTTGGTACTTTTATCGCTTCAGCTCATGAGAATACGGATGGACAGATGGTATACAAGTATTATAAGAGCATTCAGATCCAGCCTGGCGATACATTGTGGAATATCGCTGAAGAGACAATGACTTCTGAATACGACTCAACAGCCGAATATGTCTGTGTTCTGAAGAGAATGAATAATCTGACTTCAGATGATATTCAGGCCGGACAATATCTTACAGTTGCCTATACAGACACGGTATATGCTGAATGATATTTATATATTTTATAACGATATCAATATACAATCCCTATGTATTGATATATACACTCCAAAAGAGGAACCGAAGCAGTTCAGGAAATCTGAATTTCTTCGGTTCTTTCTTTGCAGCACCTGTCTGTGTCAGATTATTCTGATCTTAACAGAGTAAAAGAGGATGATACAGACATATAGAGATCTATACGACAAATACTGATTTTTCCAAAAGATATAGACGAAAAATCCGGTTTCTGCTATAATATAAAAGGATTAATTAAGTGATGATTAAATTAACTGAATAAGGGGTTTTGATTTATGAGAACAGAAAAAGAAAAAATGAAAGCATCCAATACGTTTTCCGAGTCACGTACTTACCATGAACAGAAATATATTGACAACACACTCAGGCTGCGTGAGATCTTAAAGACGCTGCCTCCTTTTGCAAAAGATTATTTCCGGGCGATTGAACCGACTACATCTGCACGGACAAGAATTTCCTATGCATATGATATCCGTGTTTTTTTTCATTTTTTAATGGAAAACAATCCTATATACAAAGATTATACAATCGACCAGTTTACTGTGCGGGATCTTGAGCGTCTGGAACCGGTCGATATTGAGGAATATCAGGAATATCTTAAAGTGTATACAGGTGACGATCATAAACAGATCACAAATACAGAGAAAGGCCTTGCGCGTAAAATGTCCGCTCTCAGAAGCTTTTACGGATATTTTTTCAAGCGCCAGATCATCTCGAAAAACCCGACTCTTCTTGTAGATATGCCCAAACTTCACGAGAAAGCCATCATCCGTCTTGATACAGATGAAGTTGCCATGCTCCTGGATTATGTGGATCACGGCGGCGATAATCTGACCGGGCAGAGAAAAGTGTATTATGAAAAGACCAAAAACCGTGATCTTGCGATTCTTACTCTCCTGCTTGGTACCGGCATCCGTGTATCCGAGTGTGTGGGACTTGATATTCAGGACGTTGATTTTAAAAACAATGGGGTCAAGGTCACACGCAAAGGTGGAAACGAAATGGTCGTCTATTTTGGTGAGGAAGTGGAAAATGCGCTGAAGACATATCTATATACTACAAGAAAAACAACAGTCCCTCTTCCGGGACATGAAAACGCGCTCTTCCTCTCAACTCAGAGAAAAAGAATGGGTGTGCAGGCAGTTGAAAATATGGTCAGGAAGTATGCCAGGGAAGTTACTCCAAATAAAAAGATCACGCCGCACAAACTCCGCAGCACCTATGGGACAGCCCTCTATAAGGAAACCGGAGATATTTACCTTGTAGCTGATGTTCTTGGGCACAAAGATGTCAATACGACAAAGAAGCATTATGCCGCGATCGATGAGAACCGGCGCAGACAGGCAGCCGGAGCGGTAAAACTCCGGGATGTCTGAACTTTTTCTCTTGTAATTGTAATCGGGGATAAGTATAATATTAAAATGTGCAGAAAAAAATTGATTACAGAAGGGAAAAAAGAATGCAGTTACAGAGACTTTTGAGTTTTACAAGAAAAGCCGTTGATGAATACAACATGATTCAGTCAGGAGATCATATTGCAGTCGGGATATCAGGGGGAAAAGACAGCCTGACGCTTCTTTATGCTCTCCATGGGCTGAAACGATTTTATCCTCAGAAATTCGAATTGAGCGCCGTTACTGTTGATCTGGGGTTTCCAGATTTTGATTTGTCCCCTGTGAAGGAACTTTGTCAGGAGCTTCAAATCCCCTATGAGATTGTGCCGTCAGAGATCTATGAGATCCTTTTTCATATTCGTAAAGAGAGCAATCCGTGTTCTCTCTGTGCTAAAATGAGAAAAGGTGCGCTGAATGAGGTCGTAAAAAAGATGGGATGCAATAAGGTTGCATATGCGCATCATAAGGACGATATTATTGAAACTATGCTTCTCTCCCTGATCTTTGAAGGAAGATTCCATTCCTTTTCACCAAAGACTTATCTTGACCGGATGGATCTGACTGTGATACGGCCGCTTATGTTCGTAAATGAAATGGATGTGATCGGATTTAAGAACAGGTACGATCTGCCGGTCGTAAAAAGCCCATGCCCGGTTGATGGATACACAAAGAGACAGTATGCGAAAGAACTGCTACGTCAGATCAACCAGGAACATCCGGGCGCGAAGGAGCGGATGTTCCATGCAATCCTGGAAGGAAATATCTCCGGATGGTCGGAAAGGTGTATCCACAAGCGCGGGAAAGATTCAGAAAAGGCCCTGTAAACACAGAGCCTTTTCTTTCTTTTTTAATTATACTTCAGACTTTTGAAATCGTTTCTTAAATGGATCATAATACCCGGTCTTCCTTCTTGATGCTCTCCTTGAGCATAACATAGTGTTCGATCACCTTTGCGGTCCCCTCGATACCGAGTTCCGCGCTGTTCAGGCATAACTCATAGCTGTCGGCATTAGACCATTTTTTATTGGTATAGTAATTGTAGTAGCTGGAGCGCTGTTTATCCGTTTTCAGGATCCGGTCTTTCGCTTTTGCGTCAGTCAGATCATAAAGCCTTGCGATCCTGCGTATACGCGCTTCAAGATCCGCATGGATAAATACGCTGACTACATTTTTATACGATTCAAGAGCGTAGTCTGCGCATCTTCCGACAAGAATGCACGGTCCTTCATCCGCGATCTTTTTGATAGTGTCAAACTGAGCAAGAAAAACCTTATGGTTGATCGGCATATCAGTATAAGTATTTCCGGAATATCCCATAGAATAAGTATCCATCACGAGAGAATAGAGAAAACTGTTTGTCGGCTTCTCATCATGAGATTCGAAGATCTCCTCGCAGATTCCGCTTTCTTTTGCCGCACGGGCAAGCATCTCCTTGTCATAAAGTCTGATCCCGAAGTCTTCTGCAATCTTTCGCCCGATTTCCCGTCCGGCGCTTCCATACTCTCTTCCGATTGTAATGATCGTGTTTGTTTTCATAATCCGTCCACTCCTTTGCGTCAAACAATCATTGTGATATTGCATAAAAAATAGCTGATGTATCACTTTATATTGAGTATTATAACTAAAAACCGAACATAATACAATCAAAAGTTTTATTTTCTCAATGTCTCAAGAAGTTTAAGAAAATATTCGGGAAGAGGAGCGTCAAATTCCATGTATTCTCCTGTAGAGGGATGTGTGATGCCCAGCACTTTTGCGTGGAGAGTCTGGCCTTCCAGCTTAAATGGACACTTAGCCGGACCATATACTTTATCCCCGAGTATGGGATGCCCGATGCTTGCCATGTGGACGCGGATCTGGTGCGTGCGTCCCGTCTCAAGCTCGCACTCGATATAGGTATATGCTCCAAACCGCTCAAGCACGCGGTAATGAGTTACTGCAGGACGGGCGGAATTTGATCTGGTGCTCATCTTTTTCCGGTCCGTCGGGTGTCTTCCGACCGGGGCGTTTACCGTCCCCTTCTCTTCTTTCAGATTGCCGATCACAACAGCCTGATACCGGCGCGTTATAGAATGTTCCTTCAACTGCTCAGCCAGTATCTGATGAGCTTTGTCATTTTTGCAGATAAGGAGGGAACCGGTAGTGTCCATATCGATCCTGTGCACAATACCGGGACGGATCACGCCGTTTATCCCGGAAAGATCACTCCCGCAGTGATACATAACAGCGTTGACGAGGGTGTGACTGTAATGCCCCGGTGCGGGATGCACCACCATTCCCTTAGGTTTGTTCACCACAAGGATGTCGTCATCCTCATAAAGAATGTCCAGAGGAATATCCTCCGGAACGATATCCAGCTGCTCGGATTCCGGAACAGATACCTCGATGGAATCTCCATGAGAAAGTTTATAGTTTGCTTTTACAGCCTTTCCGTTTACAAGGATATGCTGTTCTTTCAGAAGTTTCTGGATATAGGATCGGGAGATCTCTGTAAGTTCCCTGCTCAGAAATTTATCGATCCTTTCATTGCCAGTATCAGATATCAAGTGATATTCAGCCATGCGAAATCATCATCCTCTTTATAATAAAACAGTATCAGCAGCACAAAGAAAATACATGCTGCCACAACATAACAGTCCGCAACATTAAAGATTGGAAAATCGATCAGATTAAAATAGAAGAAATCCACTACATAGTTCAGCCTCAGCCGATCGATCATGTTTCCAATCGCCCCGGAGCACAGAAGGACCGCGCAGATCCGCAAAGGAAGGTATCTTTTATCCTGAGGCATTTTTGCATAGAGAAAAGCAACGATCAGGAAAATGACGGCTGCTCCAGCTACAAAAATGAACTGCCTGTTCTGGAGCATGCCAAAAGCCGCTCCGCGGTTTTCAAGATAACGCAGCTGAAAAACACCGTCTATTATGATAAAAGGTCCCTTATCTTTTAAATTTACAACAGCAAGCCATTTTGTGAGCTGATCTGCAAGGATCAGGATCAGAGAACAAACAGCTCCTGTGAAACAGCTTTTTATTCTTTTACTATTATCCATTTCGCAAAGACCATCCTTAAACATATTTGTGTATCACGACATAGATTCTGTTTTTCCTTGTGCGCTGGCCGGCGCCTTCATAGCGGAATTTTCCCATTCCTCTCACGGAAATAATATCCCCTTCCTGCACCTGGTATCCATTGCTGGTGACAAGCCGCCCGTTCACAAAGACCTTCGCGCCCTCGATGAGTCCGGACAGTTTTGTTCTGGAAGAAGAAAATGCAAGAGGAAGGAGACTGTCAAGTCTGACGGACGCAACCGTTCCTCTTATTTCTTCATAATCTGGTCTGTAATCTGTACCGATACGCTCTTTTCTTGTCACGCGGACCATCGTATGTCGCACCCGTGTCAATTCTTCAGAAATAAAGTCACACATATCATTGTGAACGAAGACCATGGCTTCATCTTCTGTTATAAGGATATCCCCGAGTTTCGACCGTTCTATCCCCAGATTGAGGAGAGCGCCGAGATAGTCTCTGTGGGAGAGTTCTTCTGAAAATTTTCTGTTGAGCGGTGTCACCGACAGCACAGAAAAGGGGTATCCGATCTCATCCTCAGACAGAGTTCTTTTGCCGTAACGCAAATAAAGAGCATCAGGGATAAATGCCGCCATCTGACGCTCTGCCAAAGCATACCCGCCAAAAGAAAAAAGACTTGTATGCAGATCCTCTTTTGGCAGTGTATGTAAAATATTCTGTTCGTTCAGATTCAGGAAATCCGAAAAAGTAATGATTTCACGCTGATAAGCGGTCCTGGAAAGTTCAATAAAACGCCTCTCCAAAAGTTTAAGTTCCTTCGTCTGGTTTTCTTTCATATATGATTAATATCTTCCCTTCATACTGGGAGTCTCCATGGAGTTTCCAAGAAGATCCTGAAGGTCTCCTGAGATGTCGACATTCGTCGGCGTTACAAGGAAGATATAATTGGAGATCTTCTGAAGATTCCCACTGATTGCAAAAGCTGCACCCGAAATAAAATCAATGATACGCTGAGCAACCTCGAGATCCATTCCTTCCAGATTCAGGATCACTGTACGTCCCGCGAGCAGCGTCTCAGTAATCTCTCTGGAATCATCGACAGAAGTCGGCTTGACAACACAGACTTCCATGTTTCCGCCTCTTTTCGCAGCAGGCTGACGAATGGGCGTCACCTTGCTGCCGACCGGCTGAAACTTCTTATCTTCCTCTATATCAA
>DWUT01000237.1 GCA_019120615.1 Candidatus Mediterraneibacter norfolkensis | reverse complement strand
ATATATAGGATTGGATTTGAGACCTTCGTGAAACAGCCCTACATTTTCCCTTTATAACGGTGAAAATCATCTGCTTTTATGATATGATAGTGTGGTAATGGAGGAACGCATATGATCGCATTAGCACTGACCGAAATAAAAGACTTTACATCTCATCTTCTCCTGAAGGATACCTTCGACGGGTTTTATTTTATCGAAGGTGAAGTCGTGACATTCAACACATTCCGGATCGACGGGTTTATACAGAAAGAATTCTTTGATACAGACACGGAGCTTCCGGAATATTCCTACTGGAAAACCATAAGAGATTACTGTTTTTCTTTGATCAGAGGAAAACGTACACCTCTGAGTTTCCGCTTCGTTTTCAGCCTCTCGCACAGGAATATAGCGCGTCTCATCGAACAGAATAATCTTCTATTAGATCCGGGCGAGATACAGGGACTTTATCTGAATATCCGCTTTGACGGAAAAACCCTCTCCTGCGTGACCGGGAGTTCGTTTAAGACATTTTCTATGGATAAGACTCTGGAACATGCCTGGGATGATATGGTAGAAAAATTCTTCAGACAAAAACAGATCGCATTTGAAAAGTAGCCGCAAAGGACACGGCATTTTCTCTCACGCAATCCGATACAGAGCCGGCAGACAGTGCGGGAATATCCTTCGAATCTTCCCACTCTCTGCCGGATTACTTTATTCTTTTTTATTTTGTAAGAAGCAGCATGATCTCATTGCTTCTCTGAACAAACGCCGTCATTTCTTCCGGGCTCAGCGGCTTATGAGCCAGCATCGCCAGATCATAGAGCTGCTTGCAGATGATCGGCACATTCTTGCTGCGCTTGTGCTCCACAAGGAATTTCACAAGCGGATGATTTGCGTTCAGGACCAGAGTCGCCTGGCTTCCGAACATGGACGGATCCATTCCGTTCATGCCGTACATCCTCATCATCTCTGCCATACGTCTCTCCTGTTCGGAAAGAACTGCCATGGAAGCAATCTTGTCATCTTTGAGCTTTTCTACTTTCACATCAAGTTTGTCATTATTAAGCTCTTTCCGGAAAATCTCCACAAGGCTGTCCGTGGTCTTCTGGAACTCCTCCTTCTCGTCCTCTGCCACCTCATCTTTCAGTGATTCATGGACGTCCGCATCAATGCGCAGGAACTGGATATCCTGATGTTTCTGCTCCAGATATGTCACAAAGGCGGAATCAATATTGTGTGACAGGATGATCGCGTCCTGTCCCTGGGACTTGAACATATTGATATACTGACTCTGCTGTACCTCATCGGTCACATAGTAGATCCGGGTCTTCTCCTCTTCCTTGCTTTCATCCTCCGCGCCTTTTTCCTCTGATGCGCCGTCGTCTGCTTTCGCCTCTTCCGACTGTGCTGCTTCGCCTTCTACCTTCTCCTCCGCGTTCTGTGCGTCGGCATTCTCCGCATTCTCTTCGTCCGCTTCCTCCGGCTCGCCCTTGCTCTCCTTGATCACATCCTCGAGAGTCAGATATTTGTGATCCAGATTCTTGTAGATCATGGAATCTTTCATCTTCTCGCCGAACTTCTCATCCTTCAGGCAGCCGAATTTGATGAACGGACTGATATCATCCCAGTATTTCTCATAGTTCTCGCGGTCTGTCTTGAACATTCCGACCAGCTTGTCCGCAACTTTCTTAGAAATATAATCAGCAACTTTATTTACAAAGCCGTCGTTCTGAAGCGCGCTTCTGGAAACGTTCAGCGGCAGATCCGGGCAATCGATGACTCCCTTTAATACCATCAGGAATTCCGGGATCACTTCTTTGATGTTATCCGCGATAAATACCTGATTATTATACAACTTGATGGTTCCCTCAATGGACTCATATTCCGTATTGATCTTCGGGAAATACAGGATTCCCTTTAAGTTAAACGGATAATCCATGTTCAGATGAATCCAGAACAGGGGCTCCTTGTAATCCATGAAGACCTTTCTGTAAAAAGCAATGTACTCGTCTTTCGTACACTCGCTCGGGTTCTTTGCCCAAAGCGGATGGATATCATTGATCGGAACCGGACGTTTCAGGATCTTGACCTTTTTCTTCGGCCCCTCTTTCTCTCCGTCTTCATCTTTGTTGTCTGCATCATCTTTCGGAGCTTCCTCGATATGCTCTATTACCGTATCTGTATCCAGAAGATCTTCCTCGTTGATGGTCTCATATTCCGGCTCTGCATTCGCCTTGGAGAGGTAGATCTCCACCGGCATGAAGGAGCAGTATTTTTCCAGGACTTCCCTTGCCCTGTACTCATTCGCAAACTCAAGGCTGTCCTCGTTCAGGAACAATGTGATCTCTGAACCGACTGTGGTCTTATTGCCGTCCTGCATCTCATACTCTGTGCCGCCCTGGCTTGCCCAGTGCACCGGAGTCGCCCCTTCTTTATAGGAAAGCGTATCGATCTGCACCTCATCCGCAACCATAAACGCAGAATAGAATCCGAGACCGAAATGTCCGATCATATCATCCTCTGTAGTCTTGTCCTTATATTTCTCAAGGAACTGTGTCGCGCCGGAAAATGCGATCTGCGTGATATATTCCTCCACTTCATCCGCTGTCATACCAAGACCATTATCGATGAACTTCATCGTCTTCTCCTCCGGATTGACGATCACTTCAATCTTCGGCTTATATCCCTCCGGGAGTTCATACTCTCCCATCATGTCCAGTTTTTTCAGCTTTGTGATCGCGTCGCATCCATTGGATACCATCTCACGTACAAAAATATCATGATCCGAGTACACCCATTTCTTTATGATCGGGAATATATTCTCGCTGTCAATGGATAAGTTTCCTTTCTTTAATTCCATGTCTAACACTCCTTTGAAAATACATTTTAAATATTGTATCAGCCTTTTCCGCCAGCTGTTGAAGGCTGTGTTCTATGCCTAAAAGACATTCTAGCTCACGAAAATTTAAAAGTCAATAGAAAACTAGCACTCTTTTAAGATGAGTGCTAATAATTGTGTTAATATTCTAAAATGTTTATAAAATTTAACAGGTGCCGTGTACTTTGTACAAAGTACACGGCA
>DWUT01000236.1 GCA_019120615.1 Candidatus Mediterraneibacter norfolkensis | reverse complement strand
CGCCTGCCCCTGTTTGGAACTATCTATTTCCCGACAGCCCCCTGTTAAAGAATTAACATTCCTACAGCTTCCTCGAAACATCCGCGCACGCCTTCATCGCCTCGATCAACGCGCTGCGGAACCCTTCTTTCTCGAGAACGCGGATCGCCTCAATGGTCGTTCCGGCCGGAGAGCAGACCATATCCTTGAGTTCTCCCGGGTGTTTTCCGGTCTCGAGCACCATTTTCGCGCTGCCGTAGACAGCCTGCGCCGCGAATTCATAAGCCTGCGCTCTCGGCATCCCCTCCGCCACCGCGGCGTCGGCCATGGCCTCGATCATCATGAACACATAAGCCGGCGCGCTGCCGCTGACCGCCACCACTGCATCGATCAGACGCTCGGGCACTACCTCAACTTTTCCGAATGCTCCCAGTATCCGGAGCACATATTCTTTCTCTTCCTCCGTCACATACTGGTTGGGGCATGCCGCAGTCATCCCCTCTCCGACCAGCGCCGGCGTATTCGGCATCGTCCGCACGATCTTTACCGGTTTTCCGAACTTCTCTTCCAGCCAGACCAGCGTCTTTCCCGGCGCCAGCGTGACGATGATCTGATCCTCCCGGATACAGTCCCTGATCCCGGCGATAGCCTCCTCATAGAACTGAGGTTTGACCGACAGCACCAGCACTTCTGATTTTTCTGCCGCCTCCCGGTTATCCGCCGTCACATGGATGCCGTGCTGTTCTTTCACTCTTGCCCTGCCGGTCTCTGAGATATCCGCGCCGATGATCTCGTCCGGACTGATCAGTCCTTCTCTTATGATGCCTCCCATAATAGCGCCTGCCATATTTCCAGTTCCGATAAATCCAAGTTTCATGATCTTTGTCTCTCCTTTATTTTCAAAATTTTCTGAATACAGCGTTCAGGTGGACCTGACCCTTTTGCAAAAGAGCCTGTCCCCTTTGAACTCACCGCACTTTGAATGTCTTTTCTTCTTCCAGCGGTATCTCCTTTGTGTCTACCCAGTCAATGGTGATAAACCGGTTCTGGTTCAGCCCCACCAGCAGTTTGTTAATGAGCGCCTCCCTGCCCTGGACTTCCATGGTGACCGTCCCGTCGTACTCGTTCCGCACCCATCCGGTCAGTTCAAGAGACTGGGCCAGATATTTTGCCGTATAGCGAAATCCGACTCCCTGGACTCTGCCGTAGAATACGATATGTTTTCTGACATCTGCCATAAGCGTTTCCTCCAAGTTCTGCTCCCATTGTTACCCCTGTCCACTATTTTAGCGTGAACTGCGCATAAAATCAATGAACACAGTGCTTTTCGCTGCCATTCCTCTGAGAATCCGTTGTGGATCCCGCCCTCGTGTGTTATACTGAGTGCGTCAAAAAGTTTTTTTGACTCCAAGGAATTTCGTTCTGACTACAAAGGGCTCTCATGTGGGAGCGCCTGCGTAAAAAGGCGCAATCATATCGAAAATGATCTCAAAGAGGAGATACCATTCCTCTTTCTTTTGGTATACCTGCGCTTTTACGGTGCAGGTTTTTTTGATCAAGGAGGACACCATATGGAAACACGGATTGCACTCATCGGCATCATTCTCGAAACCCGGGAATCTGTCGATGATCTGAACCACCTGCTCAGTGAATACGGGGATTATGTCATCGGCAGGATGGGGATCCCTTACCGGGAAAAAGGCATCCATGTCATCAGCGTGGCAATGGACGCCCCGAACAATATTATCAGCGCTCTCTCCGGCAAACTGGGGATGCTGCCGGGCGTGAGCACGAAGACTATCTACGGGAAAAACATATGAACAGGCAGATACTTACAGATTCAGAAATCCCCATGATCCCTGTGATCTCTGAATCAGAAGGGAAATCCCTCATCGACAGGCTGGAGCAGACCCGTGCGCTGTCCCGGGCAGAATGGACTGCTCTGATCCACGGGCGCACGCCGTCGCTTGCCGAATACCTTTTCGAGCGCGCCCGCAGGACCCGGATCCGTTACTACGGAAAGGACATCTATATCCGGGGACTGATCGAGTTTACAAACTACTGCCGGAACGACTGCTATTACTGCGGCATACGCAAAAGCAATAAAAACGCGGTCCGCTACCGGCTGAGCAAAGATCAGATCCTCTCCTGCTGTGAAACCGGCTACCAGCTCGGCTTCCGCACCTTTGTCCTTCAGGGAGGCGAGGACGGATGGTTCACGGAGGATCGGATAACAGATATCGTCTCTGAAATCCGGCGGCGTTTTCCGGACTGTGCGATCACTCTTTCCATCGGAGAGCTTCCCAGAGAAAGTTACCGGCGGTTCTTTGATGCCGGCGCAGACCGATACCTGCTCCGCCACGAGACTTACGACTCTGCTCATTATTCCCGGCTCCATCCAGCCTCGCTGAGTGCATCCCACCGCCAGAAATGTCTCTGGGACTTAAAGGAGCTGGGCTATCAGGTGGGAACAGGTTTCATGGTCGGCTCCCCGTACCAGACCGCAGAGAACCTGGCTGACGATATGCTCTTCCTGAAAGAGCTGAATCCCCAGATGGTCGGGATCGGACCATTCCTCCCCCACCATGACACGCCCTTCGCGGGTCAGCCCGCCGGGACGCTGGAACTCACGGTCTTCATGCTGGGACTGATCCGTCTCATGCTGCCGAAGGTCCTGCTGCCCGCCACCACAGCGCTGGGCACCATCGCGGAAGACGGCCGAGAGCAGGGGATCCTTGCCGGAGCAAACGTGGTCATGCCCAATCTGTCCCCCGCCCAGGTAAGAGAGAATTATCTTCTGTACGACAACAAGCTTTGTACCGGGGATGAGGCTGCCGAAAGCCTGAAAATCCTGGATGAGCGCTTTTGCGCCATCGGTTATCATATCGCCGTCTCCCGGGGCGACTCGCTGAACACAGAAAACAGCGATGCACCAGGATAATCGGATAGGCGAAGATCCGCTTTCCCTGTCCGCTGCGATTCGTGCTTATTGCACAAGGCTCAGTAAGATCTTACAAACTAAAGAAATGATACAGATAAAAAGGAGGAAACACTACCATGTATGATGTGAATTCAAAATGCGCAGATGATTTTATCAATCATGAGGAAATCCTTGAGACTCTCGCATACGCAGATGAAAACAAGGAAAATGTAGAACTCATCGACGCCATCATCGAGAAGGCGAAAAAGAGAAAGGGTCTGACCCACAGGGAGGCTTCCGTCCTGCTCGCCTGTCCCATCGAGGAGAAAAATCAGGAAATCTACAAACTTGCCGAGCAGATCAAGAAGGACTTCTACGGAAACCGCATCGTCATGTTTGCGCCCCTGTACCTGTCCAACTACTGCATCAACGGCTGCACCTACTGTCCCTATCATGCAAAGAACAAACACATCCCGAGGAAGCAGCTCTCCCAGGAGGAGATCCGCCGGGAAGTGATCGCCCTTCAGGACATGGGACACAAGCGCCTTGCTCTGGAGGCCGGGGAGGATCCGGTCCGCAACACCATGGACTATTACCTGGAGTCCATCAAGACTATTTACAGCATCAAACATAAAAACGGCGCGATCCGCCGCGTCAATATCAACATCGCGGCGACCACTGTGGACAATTACCGTCTCCTCAAAGAAGCCGGGATCGGCACTTACATCCTCTTCCAGGAGACCTATCACAAAGAGAGTTATCTGGAGCTCCATCCCACAGGACCGAAGCATGATTACAACTACCACACAGAAGCTATGGACCGCGCGATGGAAGGCGGCATCGACGATGTAGGGCTGGGCGTACTCTTCGGTCTCGACAAATACCGCTACGAATTTGCCGGACTTCTCATGCACGCCGAGCATCTTGAGGCAGTCTTCGGCGTAGGCCCGCACACTATCAGCGTTCCCAGACTGAAGCACGCCGACGACATCAACCCGGAGGAATTCGATAACGGCATCGACGACGATACCTTCTTAAAGATCATCGCATGTATCCGTATCGCAGTTCCCTACACCGGCATGATCATCTCCACCCGTGAGGGCAAGAACTGCCGGGAAAGAGCGCTGCACCTGGGCATCTCCCAGATCAGCGGCGGTTCCCGCACCAGTGTGGGCGGCTACTACGAGCCGGAACCGGAGGAGGAAAGTTCCGAACAGTTTGACGTCAGTGACAACCGTACTCTGGACGAGGTGGTCCGCTGGCTCATAGAGATGGACTATATCCCCAGCTTCTGCACCGCATGCTACCGGGAAGGCCGCACCGGCGACCGTTTCATGTCCCTGTGCAAGAGCGGGCAGATCCAGAACTGCTGCCATCCCAACGCTCTGATGACACTGAAGGAGTATCTGATGGATTACGCTTCTCCGGAGACCAAAGCCATTGGAGATAAGCTGATCGACAAAGAAGTGTTCAATGTGCCAAACGAGAAGGTGAGAAAAGCGGTACTTGAAAATCTCCGCCTGATCGAGCAGGACAACCGGAGAGATTTCCGGTTCTGATTTTCACTGCAGGCACGTCAGCCGCTTGCCGCGATACCTCGCTCATCTCGCGGCATTGCCGCTCTATGACCGTTGCCCGTCAGATGCCCGCTCGTGCAAGCACGGCGGTCGCCTTCCGGGCGTATCGCACAAAAATATTCCCGCAGAGCGCTCCCGGCACCTCATGTGCCGGGTCTGCCCTGCGGGATTTCTTTTATTTCGTCTTCTTTAATATTCACCTGATGCATGGATGCAAAGGAATCTCTTCACTCCAGCACAAAGATCCTGGAATCAAAATCTCTCGAGAGATGCAGTCCCTGCTCCAGACCGGGAATTATGTCTCCGGCGCTGGTATCCGTTGTGACCAGTCCCGCGTTCATCAGCTCATCTCCATAGAAACCGCCGCAGTTCTTTCCGCCGGCTTCTCCCTCTTCACGCACAGTATACTCCCGGTCCGGATCCAGTCCCGCCAGCTTCAGCCGCGTATATGGCATGTTCGCCCCATTGAGAACCTTGTACCATCCGACGATGGCTTTGCTACGGTCTTCACTGACCACCATCCACGCCGTGATATTTCCCTCAAAGGGGGTCTTCAGTCGGTAGAACGTACCAAACTGGAGCAGTTCTCTGTACTTCTTCATGAACTCCACCTGATGCTTCACTTCTTCCTGCTCTTCCACTGTGAGACGGTTCAGGTCCAGCTCGTAGCCGAAGGTTCCGAAGCATGCCACATTCGCTCTTGTGGAGAGCGGCGTATTCCTCATGACCTGATGGTTCGGGGATGCGGAAACATGGGCCCCGATGCTGCTGATGGGATAGCAGTAGGAAGTTCCATACTGGATCTTCAGACGTTCGATGGCATCCGAGTCATCGCTCGCCCACCCCTGGGGAGCGTAGTACAGAAGTCCCGGATCAAAACGCGCCCCGCCACTTGCACAGGACTCGAACAGCACCTGCGGAAATGCGGACGTCAGCCTCTCATACAGATCATACACGCCCAGGATATAGCGGTGGAACACCTCTCCCTGGCGGTCTGCCGGAAGCGACGCGGACCAGCATTCCGTGATACTGCGGTTCATGTCCCATTTCACATAGGAGACCTTCGCATTGCCCAGGATGTCCGCCATGCTGTCATAGATATGATCCACGACCTCTTTTCTCGAAAAGTCCAGCACATGCTGATATCTTCCCTGAGACTGCCTTCTCCCCGGAACCGAAAGGATCCAGTCCGGATGCTCCCGGTAAAGATCCGAGTTCTTGTTCACCATCTCCGGCTCAAACCAGAGTCCGAACTTCATCCCCATGTCCTCGATCTTCTGGGCCAGTCCGGCGATTCCGCCGGGAAGCAGATCCGTGTTTGCCTTCCAGTCACCCAACCCGGCAGTGTCGTCTCTTCTGGCCCCGAACCAGCCGTCGTCCAGAACGAACAGCTCGATCCCGCTCTCCTTCGCCTTCTGAGCGATCCGGAGCAGCTTTTCCTCATTGAAGTCCATATAGGTTGCTTCCCAGTTGTTGATCAGGATCGGTCTCACCCGGTCTCTCCAGTATCCTCTTGCGAGGCGCTTCTGATACAGCCGGTGGAACGTCTGGCTCATGTCATTGAGTCCCCGGTCCGTGTAGACCATGACCGCCTCCGGCGTCTGGAATGCCGCCCTCGGCTCCAGTTTCCAGTCAAAGCTCTCCGGGTTGATCCCCAGAAGCACTCTCGTTGTACCGTGGGTATCCACCTCTGCCTGGGCCAGGAAATTTCCGCTGTATACCAGGCTGAAGCCGATCGCCTTCCCCTGGAATTCATCCGCAGTGGGACGCTTCAGTATGATAAACGGATTGTGTTCATGGGATGAGTGTCCTCTCGTGCTCCCCACAGACTGGATTCCCTGTTCCAGCTTTCTCGTCTTCAGATGACGCTCTCTTGCCCAGGCGCCGGAAAACTGGATCCAGTCATAATCGCAGTCCGGAAGATCCAGACAAAGGCTCATGGCCTTTAGCAGGTGAACCGCGCTTTCTCCTTCGTTTACAAATCTCGCGCTTCTGGCGATCACGCCGCCCTCTGCAAAAATAGTATAGAGAAGCTCCAGCCGGACTCCTGTCACTTCATCCTTCAGAATAAGAGTCAGCGTCTCCGCCTCGTCCTCATTCTCCGTATAAGTAGCCGGCAGCCCTTCCAGTTTTGGTTTTCCCGCAGTCACCGTATAGCTCTGATAACAGAAATCCGAGATCCTGCTGCCGTTTCCCTGAAGGATCTCCACTGCCGGGAACCGGTAATCAGAAGATCCGTAAACGCCGTATTCCTGCTTCACATGCTCAAGGGATAATGTTCTCTTTCCCTCAAAAACATAAGAAGCCATGGAACGGGGGACCATCTCCAGGAAATAGGAATAGTCCTCCTTCTCGTGGATGCGTTTCCCAAAATAGTACTGTCCCATATTCCCGTTTGGCAGTACCGCCATAATATAACTGATCTTTGAGTTAAACAGATGGAATGTCCTGGTTTTTTCATTGAATACGATGCTCATGCCTGCTCCTCCTTCATTTTCTGTATGCTTCTGCAGTTTACATCTGTACAGCTGCCTGTGCACGATGTGAACTGTGATCTCTTGCTGTATAGCTATTATAAAAAAGTACGTCAGAAAAAACAGGCACTAATGTTACACCAGACAGTCAAAATGTTAAAAGAAGGACTGCAGATTTCTCTACAGTCCTTCCAGTTTTACTTCATTCTTCTTCAGATTTTCTCTCTGCTCCTGCTGCTCTTTCTTCCGGTACCTGGATGGTGTGATCCCGTTTTTCGCTTTAAAGGCTTTGGAGAAAACCAGCGGATCGCTGTATCCGCAGGAGAGAGCAACACTCTCTATGGAAATGTCAGTTATTACCAGCAGTTCCGCTGCCTGAGTAAGCCGATAGTTGGTCAGATATTCCCGAGGCGACATTCCCAGTTCTTTCTGGAACAGCGTATACAGATAACTTCTGTTAATGCAGACATAGTCTGCAATATCTGTGATATGGATGGGATTACAGTAATTGTTCTGAATAAACTCCACTGCTTTTCTCACGTACAGGCTTCCTGTGTTTGCCTCTACCGCAGCCAGGATATCCATATCTTCTGACAGGGTTCCGAAAAAAGAATACAGCAGCCCCTCCAGCACAAATTGATCCGACGTCGTATAGGTGTTATGACGAAGCATGTTGAGTACGATCTGTTTCAGCCTTTCTCCATAGCTGCTCCGGTAGACCAGAGTGTTCTCTCCCAGTCCCATTCCTCTCAGATATTCCTCCGCGCGTTTTCCGTCAAATCCCACCCACAGGTAACTCCATGGCTCATTCTCATCTGCCTGATAAAATGTCTGCACTCTGGGCTGGATCAGAAATCCCTGTCCTGCCTCCAGTTCATATTTTACCCCGTCAACTGTGTAGCTTCCTCTGCCCTCCACAATATAGTGGATGATATAGTTGGGCCGGACAGCCGGGCCGAAGCTGTGTCCCGGACTGCATTTGGCATATCCGCAAAAGCACAGATACAGATCAGAAAACTGCCGCTCCTTTATCTGTAATACATATGATTCTTCCATATTTCCTCAGCCTGGCCATCATGATTTCGGCGGCATGAACTTCATGATGAGTTCAGCCACATTGGAAACCGGCATGGTCTGGAGCCACACTCGTCCCGGGCCTGTCACCACGGTGTTAAAGAGTCCCTCACCGCCGAATACCATGTTCTTGATTCCCGGAACGCTCTTGATCTCCATACTGCATGAGCTCTCCATTGCGGCAAGATATCCCGTATCCACAACGATCTGCTGCCCCGGCTGAAGCTCATATTCCACCACATGTCCGTCAAACTCCAGAAAGGCCATTCCCTGCCCCGACAGCCGCTGCATGATAAATCCTTCTCCTCCGAAGAACCCGGCTCCCAGCTTTTTCTGGAAGAACACTGACAGTTCCACTCCCGATTCCGCTGCAAGGAATCCGGACTTCTGTACGATGAGCTCATTTCCCGGACTGATCTGCCTTGCCACGATCTGCCCCGGAAAACTGGATGCGAACGCGATCAGTCCGTTTCCGCCTTCCGCAGTATAACGGTTCTGGAACAGCGCCTCACCCGCGAACATCCTTCCCAGTGCCTTGCCGATCCCTCCGTTTGACGTCGTCTCCATCTTCATATTCGGCGACATCCAGCTCATGGATCCCCTCTCTGTGATCATCTGCTCGCCTCCGTCCAGGTAACAGATCACTACCGGCAGTGTATCGCCCTTGATCTCATATCTCATTTCTTCGTCCTCCTTTTTTCCCTGATCCGGGAAATATTTCTGTCCTGCCCGGCAAATGGCGCTGCGCGCCGATGGCACGTGTCCGGTACAGCCACAGCATGCGAAGACCTGCTTCTGCAGGCACGGCAGCCGCTTGCCAGGCGCACCGCAGAAAAGCCCTGCATACGATCATAGTATCATATGCAGGGCTTAATTTCATCATATTCAGGTAAAATCTTATTCCGTTTTCTGCGGCTCCTCGGGCATCTCCATCTTCGGCAGAGTGATATCCGCCTTGAACAGATCCGCCTCTGTGGAAATCCTGAGAGTTCCGTGCTGAAGTTCCACAAAACTCTTGGCAATCGCAAGTCCAAGCCCGGATCCTTCCGTGTTCCTGGATGAATCTCCCCGAACAAACCGGTCCGTGATCTCATCCACATTGAAATTCAGTTCCGCCGCGGAGACATTCTTCATGGAGATATGCACGCCCTTCTCCCCGTCTGTCATCTCAATATAGACTCTTGTATGCGGCATGGCATACTTTGTGATATTGACGATCAGATTCTCGAAGATCCGATATGTCTTCTGACTGTCCAGCCACATGACGATCTTGTGCTCCGGCAGTTTCCAGCGGAACTCCAGATCCGCTTCCCTGATCCTGCTGTCATTCTCAAGCCCGACCTGCTTGAGCAGATCCACGATATCCACTTTCATGTAATTCATCTTCACGCTTTTGCTGGCAGCCTTGCTGATCTCGAACAGATCCTCGATCAGCACCTTCAGTCTCAGCGACTTCTTCTCCAGTACTTCAATATATTCTTTGCGTTTCTCCTCATCGGTCTCATTTTTCAGAAGATCTGTGTACGTAATGATCGCCGTCAGCGGCGTCCTCAGATCATGGGAGACATTGGTCACCAGCTCGGTCTTCATACGCTCGTTCTTGACCTCTTCCTCCACCGCTTTCTTAAATCCCTTCTGGATCTTCTTCAGTTCTTCCCGGATCGGATTGAACAGCCCCATATCTCCTTCGATCGGAACGTCCAGATGTCCTTCTGCCAGTTCATTTGTCGACTGCAGGAGCAGTCCGTATTTGTCCTGCAGGTCCTTTGTAAATCTTCGCAGGAACAAAAACAGAAGGATGGAGTAGACAATCAGCGCCAGCATCCCGTAGAACCAGAACAGGCAGACAATGGCGAGGATGATAAAATTGGCCGCCACGATCTTCAGGATCATCCGGTTCGTCCGGTCCTGGAAATCCAGATGCAGGAGCGCGTCATACTGATCCGCAAAGAATTTTTTCCCTTTCCTGAACATACCGGCCGTGCCTTCTCTGATCTTCTTTCCGCCCCCTTCTCCGTAGCGGATCCAGCGGAACAGCCTGCGGGTCAGCGTTCTCTCGCGCCAGTAGGCGCCTTTCATGCGTATGATCGCCCGCAGGGACGTGAACGCCCAGAAGAAAATGCCAAACACACACATCCACATCAGAACATTCATCAGCATCCCCGGTCCGGAACTCAGACGACTTCCCTCCACCGTACTGTAAACCACAGACCCCGTCATCCAGAAAACATCTGCTGCCATCAGGAAGAACAGGACGAGCACCGGAATCTCAAAGGGTACCCGGAACACTTTCATCTCGCTGATATCCAGCCGTTTTACACAGGGGAGCAGAAGCGCCGCCGCGATCACCACAAGGATCAGGATCTCAAACATATCCCGGAACGAAGACAGCGTATACAGTGTATACAGCCCTGTTTCCTGAGGATATACTGTCTCTGTATAGGACGCCAGGCTGTCGGAGGTCATCCCGTAGACCACCTTAACCCCGGCCGGCTCTGTGATCTCAGTCACATATCCCCCATAGATCGCATTCTCTGCATCATTCAGATAAGAGGACTCAAGATCGTATTCCTCCTGTGCTGTCAGGCTTTTACCGGATACCTGGACAGCCGAAAGCTCCCCCTCGTCCGAGAAATCATATTCTGCCCAGAACGCATAATACTGTTGTGCTCTCTGCAGCCGGGTAGATTCCAGCTCTGTCGTCTCATCCAGGAGCGATTTTCCTTCACTGTCAAACACTCCATACTCCATAAACTTCCTTGTAAGGTCAAAGTCTCTCTGACCGTATTCATTGAGGAAATCTGACAGTTCCGTATCTTGTGAATACTCATTGTACAGGATGTAGCTTCCCTCGATCAGCTCATCTCCCATCGACAGGAGCGCCTCCTGCTGCCGGCTGCTCTGGTCTGTTTCACTCTCAAGCTGCTGCCTGATCAGACCATACTGGTTCATCATTACCAGAGCACATGCCAGTAAAAACACTAAAACTACGATCACACCAAGTTTATGGCTGTTTTTCGATTTTGTATCCAACACCCCACACCACCTTTAAATATTTTGGATTCTTCGGATCCAGTTCAATCTTCTCTCTTATGTTCCTCACATGCACCATGATCGTATCCGTATTGATGGCCTTCTCCTGCCACACTCTCTCGTAAATCTCCTCGGAAGAAAACACTCTCCCCGGATTCTTCGCCAGGAGCAGGATGATCTTGTACTCGATGGGCGTCAGCTTTACGGGAACTCCGTCCACCGACACCTCCACCGTGTCCTCATTGACCTCCAGACCTCCGATCACATGCACGTTCTCCTTCGGCGTCAGCTTTTCCAGAAATTTCCGGTACCGCCGGAGCTGTGAGTTCACCCGCGCCATCAGCTCCATCGGTGTAAACGGCTTCGTCACATAGTCATCGGCGCCGATATTCAGACCTGTGATCTTGTCAACCTCCTCCGATTTTGCCGACAGCATGATCACCGGGAAGTCATACTTCTCCCGAAGTTTCATGGTCATCCGTATCCCGTCCATCCTGGGCATCATGATGTCCACGATCGCCAGATGGATCTCCTCCTTCTCTATGATCTCGAGGCCCTCGATCCCATCCGCCGCCTGGAATACCCTGTATCCCTGACTCTGCAGATAGATCTGGACTCCTTCCCTGATCTCCTTGTCATCTTCCACAACCAGAATGTTGCTCGTTTCCATTTTCCCTCTCCTTTTATGATCGTTTATTTTTTAACAGGTACCGTGTACTTTCTCACAGGTACACGGTACCTGTTGCATAATATTGTCAGAATATTCCATCTATTTTCCAGACACTACTGATTCTAATCCATCTCCCTCTCTCTGGCAACCCTGCTTTTCTGCCCCTTCTTTTCCGCGGCGTCCTTATGCCAGCATGTCGATCGCCTTTTCCCCGAAAAAGTATCCGGCTCCCACAAATGCCAGATTCCAGAGGAATACTCCGCAGACCGAACTGATCGTATATTTCGCGAAGTTCATCTTTATCATTCCCGCCGGAACGGAGATGAGCGTCCTCGCCACCGGGAGCAGTTTACTGAAGAAGACGCCAATGCATCCTTTCTCCCTGAGATATGCGATCTTTTTCTCTACCGCATCCTTCTGTCCGGGAAATTTCCTGAAATAAAATCTCAGAAGTTTTGCCCCTCCGATCCTCCCCAGCAGATACAGAAGCCAGCTTCCCGCAAGCCCTGCCAGTACGCTGAGTATCATCACCACCGGAAAACTGATCTCTCCTTTTGCCGCCCAGATCCCCGCCAGCGGCATGATCACTCCGGCAGGAAAACCCGGAAGGTTCAGATATTCCAGAAAGACGATCAGAAAGATAAAAAACGCGCCATACTGTATGAAATAATCTGTCAGTATCTGGATATTCATTGAAACAGCCTCCTTTAACTGTTTACAGGATATCCTGTAAATCTAAAGGAGGCTGATATAAGATTCCTAAGAAATTCTAAAGATTTTTTGAACCGTTTTTCATAAAACAGGCTTTTGCACCATTACACCCCTTTCCTCTTCCAACATAGCTGGAACTTCTGCCAGACTTTCCGCCCTGTGCCACACAAGCCCGATGATCTCCTCCGGCGGCTCCACAAGATCCGGCACTACGATAACCCGCATTCCTGCCGCATGTGCCGAGATCACTCCTGATGGTGCATCCTCCAGCGCCACAGCTTCCGACGGCTCCACTCCGATCTGACGGCATGCCCGAAGATATATCTCAGGCGCCGGCTTTCCTTCCTTCACCACATCGCCGAATACCATCCCGTCAAAATAACAGAAGAGACCGGCACTTTTCAGAGACTGTTCCGCATGAATCTTCCGGGAGGATGTGGCAAGCCCGATCCGGTAGTCCTTCTCCTTTGCATACTCCAGAAGTTCTCTTGCTCCGGCTTTTACCTCAACGCCTTCCTCGTCTGCAATCTCATGATACTTCTTCCGCGTCACGTCCGCGAACCATTCCATAGGGAAGTCTTCGCTCACATTCTCCCTGAAATAGCGGGTCCGCCTCTTCAGATTAAATCCCACAGTATTATAGATATGATCCCCGAAATCCTCATACCCCAGCAGACTCCCCGCATAGTTCCAGGTCCGCTTTACCAACTTCTCCGAATCAAGAAGAAGTCCGTCCATATCAAAGACCAGCCCCCTTACAAGGGCTGGTCCACACTCAGACATCTGCTGAACTTTCTTATTTACATTCATTTTTTCTCCTGCTCTCTCCGCCCTAAAACTACCGTCATTTCCCCCTAGGGCCGGAAATCGATCCTCCCCGTCTCGGCATCCATCCCATCAACAATGGCGAGAGACTCCAGCTGATATCCCAGGTTCCTTATGATGCGTCCTCCGGACTGGAAGCCCTTCTCAATGGCAATCCCGATCCCCTCAACCGTCGCGCCTGCTGACTGAACAATCTGGATCAGCCCCTGGAGCGCACAGCCATTGGCCAGGAAGTCATCAATGATCAGCACATGATCCTCAGGTCCCAGAAACTTCTGCGCTACAATTACGTGATTGATGCATTTATGCGTAAAGGACTCTACCTCCGCCACATACATCTCGCCATCCAGATTAATGCTCTGTGACTTCTTCGCAAACACCACTGGCACATCAAAATGCTGGGCGGTAATACAGGCGATTCCGATCCCGGAAGCCTCAATCGTCAGTATCTTATTGATCGTTTTGTCCGCAAAGCGCCGTTTAAACTCCGCTCCCATCTGATCGAGCAGCTTAATATCCATCTGATGGTTCAGAAAACTGTCGACTTTGAGTACATTACCTTCTTTTACCACTCCGTCTTTTACGATCCGTTCCTCTAAAAAGTTCATCCCTCAACCTCTTCCTCTGTTATTTTTTTCTATTGACCATTTCCATCTTTTCCCTCAAATATGTTAAAGACTCTCCGCAGTATCCATGAATTCACCCAGGCTATGAGCGATCCGCCAACCAGAAGCCACAATGGAATCGCAAACATGAAAGTAACTGTGTTCCACAATGATCCAAGGATCGGAGCCACAATAACTATGACCATCAAGAACGTATACGGCAGCTTTGCCACCGTCAGGATCAGCGCGTTCTTCAGAGTCGCCCCGATTGGATTAACGTATCTCGCTGTCAATGGAAAAGCATATATCATCACTGACAGAAGGACAAATCCGAGAAGCAGGAACAGGGCGCGGAACAAAAATCCAAATGTCCCCGGGAGAGATCCCGCAAAATTATAGTCCAGCCACCAGACGATCCAGAGCACAACAAATAGAAGCCACATGATCGTGCTCTGCTTGAAATTCTCCTTAAATGCCTTGAAGAACCCTTTAAAGATATATCCTTCTTCATTTTTTACCATCTTGAGCATGATCGAATAAAGCGCCGTGGTCGACGCTCCGATCGTCACAATCGGGATGCAGCATACCAGCCAGAGAATGTTCAGGCATACCATATCACAGATCTTTGAAAGTGCACGGGTTACCGGGTTATCAGCAAGATTAAATCTCATTTCAGTTACCATCTCTCTTTTCGATAATTTTCTGTAACAGTTCAGCCTTGCGTCAGGATAAAAGAAGGCTTGCACAGAAGCTGGCTTACAAGGGCATGACCTCTTTTATCCTGGCATGGGGCGAACACCCTCAGCGATGCATTGAGCAGTTGGCGAGGTCTTTTCAAGCCTAGCGCGAAAGGACACAGAGGGAAAGGAGCCGCATGGCTGAACTGTTACAATTTTCTTACAGTATAGCACAGGGATAAGGGCAGATACAATCCAAAAAAGAACATATATGTCGAAAACAGTTTTGCCGCCGCACCTTCCAGCACGACGGCAAAAAAATAAAGCGGGTGATGAGAATCGAACTCACGTATCCAGCTTGGAAGGCTGGTGTTCTACCATTGAACTACACCCG
>DWUT01000235.1 GCA_019120615.1 Candidatus Mediterraneibacter norfolkensis | reverse complement strand
ATATATAGGATTGGATTTGAGACCTTCGTGAAACAGCCCTATTGTTATTGTACATATCATTGAAAAAAGTTTATTTTCCTGGTATACTAAGCCTGTGGTCGGGACAGGAACCTGAGGATTGAAATAATGAGATTTACAATAACGTAAAAACAGGAAAGGTACAAAAGAAAACAAAACTTTTGTGCCTTTCCTGCTTTTATCATTCTTACATAAGTACAGCCATTCCCGATTCTATACCAAGATCCAGTCCCATATCTTCTGTATACTGACTCTTATCTGTAAGTTCAAAGAAGCCTTCAATGTCTTCCGAAATTGGTCTGAGCATTCCCGCGCCCTGCAGCTTTTCAATATCACTTTCATATAATTGTACACAATACTGTCCTGCTTTTCTCATACCTGACTTCGTATATCCCTGATATTTAATCTCCTGAAGAAGCTTTTCTGCCTCTTCCTCATAACTTACAAAAACAGTCAAGGTATTTTCTTCAATCATTCTGAATTCCTGTCCCACTTTTGCAAAATTATAATTTTTATTTCCAAACTCCCCAAGGATCTTCTTTTTATCCAAACTTTTTCCCCTAAAATGGTACAACGCTTCAAAATACTTTTCTATCCCCTTCAAAGACGAGATATCTTCTCCTTCTTTAAGCAGCATCTTCGACACATCAATCTGAAGCTGCTGCCCCGGGACATATTCTTTTTCATCAAATTGAAAAATAAAAGCAAAGCTTTCCTTCGCGTTCCTCTTTCCTTCTCTGTTGCCTCTGCCTGCAGCCTGTATCATAGAGTCAACTCCTGCCAGTTGTCTGTACACAGAATGGAAATCCAGATCCACACCTGCTTCTACAAGACTGGTGGAGATAAGAATGCATTTCTCATCATTCTTCAATTTTTCCCTGACCTTCTCCAGAATCCGCCGCCTGTGTTTCGGATACATTGTTGTAGATAAATGGAATACTCCTGCTCCTTTTACATTCTGATAAAGGCTCTGCGCTCTTTTCTTTGTATTAACAATACACAGCGCCTGATGTTCCTGCTCCAGCCTTCGCAGCAGTTCGTCTTCTGAAATCGTTCCGATATTCTCAAATGTCACACGTTTAAAAAAACGGAACTGCTCCTGCACTCTCGGACAAAGTTCGGTAATGGGCATTTTTCTCCTGAAAAACGAAGAAAGAGCAGGCTGCGTGGCAGTACATAGCACAATACTGGAGCGAAAATTACCGACCAGTTCCTCCATCATTGCAATACAAGGCTTCAGATAATCCGTCGGAAGCATCTGTGCCTCATCAAAAATAATAACACTGTTGGCAATATTATGCAGTTTCCTGCATCTGGACGATCTATTTGCAAATAATGACTCGAAGAACTGTACATTCGTAGTCACTACCACCGGCTTATCCCAGTTTTCCGCTGCAAGCTGCATGGGTTTGAGCTCTTCTGAGATTTCATAATCAACATTATAATGGTTTTCCAGTACATTCATATCTCCCAGAATGCTGCGGAACACCTCTGCATTCTGCTCTATGATACTCGTATAAGGAATCACATATATCACTCGATCCATATGATTTTCCACAGCATGCTGCAGAGCAAAAGCCAAAGAGGCAATCGTCTTGCCTCCCCCTGTCGGTACTGTGAGCTGGAACACGCCTCTCTTCATTTGTCCACACGAAAAACAGTTCCTCAATATTTCTGTTCTTCTTCCATTTACCGTATCTGTATCTTCATTCAGCAGCCAATCAGCTACATGTTCCTTCAGTTTTTCAAGAAGTATCTCCGGCTTTTCTCCTGACTCTCTCTGCGTCTCTCCATCCTTCATAAATCGTTCTGTATCCAGGAAATCGGCATCTACCAGACAAGAGTATAACATTCTGATAAACACACTCAGAGAAAAATCCGGATCCGGTGTCTCGCGGGGATCAAATGGATCCGACTTTATCTCCGGAATCTGAATTTCATTTTTGTAAGCACTGTAATCCTCTATTTTTTTCTTTTTCCTGCCTTCCAGAGTAGGAGCATTGCTCGCATCTGAAGAATTTCCGTGGTCGGGAAGACCGGAATGATGACCGGCAATGCAATAGCTCATAAATTGATGCATGCCGCCCTTTTCGAGGCATACTTTTGCACCGGCAGTTGAATGGTCCACTTTTTTGTTACTGCCTGTCATAAGTTTTTCCTGAAAAGCAGAAGAATACTTTCCAATATCATGCAGCATGCCGCAGCAATATCCCCAGTCCCGTTTTCCAAAAGCCTCTGCAAAATCACCTGCCAGCATCGCCGTGCCATATAAATGCTCTTTATTACTCTGCTTTCGTTTTCCATCAATATGGGCTAAATATTCCATAACTGCATTCTCCTTTGCAAATGAATTATATACCATGCACTCCGTAATCTAGTCCATTTCTCCCCTGATTATATTTTCAAAATCTTATCGCGCACTGTTTTCCACACTATTGAAAGTTTAGATAGCGAACAATAGCAAGATGCAATTTTAATTCACATCTCTCACGTAAGAAATGACTCGCTCGGACGCCGGAAGCGGCCGGGTTGCAGTTATTTCAACCCACATCCCTCACGTAAGAAATGACAGCAATTTTGCACAAATTTCTTTAACATATCCTCTTCGTCTATATTCACTTATCTCAATAAAAATCACATAGTTTAATCAAATCTCTTCATAACACTTCATTTATAGATTAAGACCACACTTACTCCGGTGTGAATTCCTAGCATTATTTGTGATCACTACAGATTCGCACTTATATTTTTAGCTTATCATGAATAGTATCTAAATATCCATTACATTCTAAAATACATCTCTTAATATATATATCGGCTAACTAAATCGCCACTTCTATTTCTCCTCGTGTCATCAGCGCCACCACCTCACAGTGCACCGTCTCACAGAACTGATCCACCGCCGTCATCTTCTCCACCCGGTACCCGGCGATCTGCATCATCTCCAGATCCCGTGCCAGGCTGGTCATCTTGCAGGAAATGTACACGATCCGGTCCACGCCGTAGCTCAGGATCTTCGGCAGAGCCTTCGGATGGATCCCGTCTCTCGGTGGATCCAACACGATCACATCCGGTTTTTCCTCCAGTTCATCCAGCACCTGAAATACATCGCCTGCTATGAATTTACAGTTGGAAATACCGTTCCTCGCGGCATTTTCTTTTGCCGCCTCCACCGCTTCTTCGACAATCTCCACACCGACCACCTGCTTTGCCACCGGAGCCAACACCTGACTGATCGTCCCGGTCCCGCTGAAGAGGTCGAACACTGTCATATCGTGGATATCGCCGATGTACTCCCGCACTGTCTCATACAGAACCTCTGCCCCTCTCGTGTTGGGCTGAAAGAAGGAAAACGGCGTAATCTTGAACTCCAGTCCAAGCAGCTTTTCATAAAAATAGTCCTGTCCGTAAAGGATGCGCGTCTCATCGCTTTTCACCACGTCTGCGAGCGAATCGTTTAAAATATGCAGGATCCCTACGATCTTCCCCTCCAGTTCAAGCTTAAGGAGTTCCTTCACCAGCGGCTCAAGATCATGCTCCTCCTGAGTAGTCGTCACCAGGCTGACCAGGATCTCCCCTGTCGTATCGCCTCTCCTCAGAAGGAGATGACGCAGGTATCCCACATGCTGCATCTTCTTATAATAGCCGACATTTCTCTCTTTAAAATACTCCAGCACACAGACAAGGATCCGGTTCATATCCTCATGCACCAGGCGGCAGTCCGCCGCAGTCAGAACATCATAAGTGCTTCCCTTCTTGTGAAGTCCCAGTGACAGAGGTCCATCCTTGTATTCGTCCCCGAAAGAAAACTCCATCTTATTTCTGTAACCGAACTCCTTCGGGCTGGATTTGACTCCTTCAAAGACATACTCTCCCTGTACCGCCTCATCCATGATCCTGCGGATCTGCCCCTCTTTCATCTTCACCTGTTCCTCATAGGGCATGGTCTGATACATGCACCCCCCGCACTCCGGGAAGATACTGCACACCGGCTCCCTGGTCTCCAGCGGGGACTTCTCCAACACCTCAAGCAGACGACCTTCTGCCTTTCCCTTTTTAAATTTATTGATCACGAACCGGATTTTCTGTCCCGGGATCCCATTCTTCACGATGACATCCTTATCCTCTTCCGGGATATGCACGATCCCCTTGTTCGGAAAATCCACCCGTTCAATGATTCCTTCATAAACTGTTCCTTTTTTCATCTTTTCCTCCAAATCATCAGACAAATTTCTCACTTGGTGCCGTGTACCTTTGACAAAGTACACGGCACCTTGTAAAAGGTACACGGCACCTCAACGAATTTTACACGAAAACAGGCAGGGTGCAGTTTCTCGCCACATCCTGCCTGTTATTTAATTCATATGATCTTTCCTATACCTGATCATCCTCACTGAAGTAATCGTCGAAATCATCGTCAAAATCGTCCTCGAAGTCTTCCAGATAATCCGGTGTGAAGAAACGGTATACCGCGTATGCGATAGCCGCTACTGCTGCCACTGCTCCGATGATAGC
>DWUT01000234.1 GCA_019120615.1 Candidatus Mediterraneibacter norfolkensis | reverse complement strand
CGTAACACATGACCAGACAGAGGCTATGACACTTGGTACAAGAATCGTTGTTATGAAAGACGGTGTTGTTCAGCAGGTAGATACACCTCAGAACCTTTACAATACACCTTGCAACCTGTTTGTAGCAGGATTCATCGGATCCCCGCAGATGAACTTCATGGACGCTCTCTGCACAGTTAAGGGTGATGATGTTACACTTACAGTTGGCGATCATGTCCTGAAAGTACCGGCTTCCAAGAAGAAAGCTCTCATCGACGGCGGCTACAACGGAAAGACAGTTGTTCTTGGTATCCGTCCTGAGGATGTACATGATTCAGAAGCGTTCATCAGCAACTCACCTGACAGCGTGATCACATCTACGATCAAAGTTTACGAGCTGCTCGGAGCTGAGGTATTCCTGTACTTCGATGTAGAGGGAACACAGATGACAGCACGTGTTAACCCGCGTACTACTCTGAGAACAGGCGACAAAGCCGTATTCGCTCTTGACATGGAGAAGATCCACGTATTTGACAAAGAAACAGAGTTGACTATCACAAACTAATGCTTTAAAATTGTAACGGCAGCATGGCGGTCAGAATGCTGTTTCACACTGATTGGCATTGCCGAACAGTTTACCGCTTATGAAATATGATATGGAGGGGGCTGCACTATCTGGTGCAGTCCCTTTTTGTATATGGAGAATCATTTATGGAGCACACACAGGAACTGGAAAAAGCACTCAATGAGCTGAAACGGATCACAGGTATAACCATGGACGTCTCTGCGGAGACTCCAGATGAGGCGGAGCTTGCGCTCACACAGATCCGCTGTCTCTGTACCGCATACAAAGAAAAGTATAATAAAACCGATTTTCTCCAGAGCCTTATGAAAAGCGGAGTTCCTTCCTACGATATCGCAGAGAGGGCTTCCCGGCTTCATATCGCGCCGGATGAGAAACGGGTTCTTTTTCTTCTGGAAGCGCGTGCTCTTGATGAGGCGGTGACTGCGATCCTGAAAAATCTTTTCCCTTCGCAGACCAAGACTTATCTTGTTCCCATGAGCGAGACAACGCTGGTGGTCCTGCGCCCTGTCAAAGCAGGGGAGACCGCGGAATCCATGAGGCGGGTCGCGCGGACGATCGTGGATACGCTGAACATGGAGGCGCTGACACACGTGCAGCTCTCCTACAGTTCAATCATCGAGACCCTTTCCGATCTCTCAGGCGCCTTCAGGGAAACTACGCTGGCCTTAAAGGTGGGAAAACTTTTCTATTCAGAACAGACTATTTTCCCCTACAATGAACTGGGGATCGGTCGCCTGATCTATCAGCTTCCCGTCACACTCTGCGAAAATTTTCTGAAAGAGATCTTCGGGGAGGATGTTCCGGAATCACTGGATGAAGACACCGCCTCCACTGTGAACAAGTTTTTTCAGAACAACCTGAATATCGCGGAGACTTCGCGGCAGCTCCACATGCACAGGAACACGCTCATTTACCGCCTGGAACAGGTCCAGAAACGGACAGGACTGGATCTGCGTACATTCGAAGATGCCATGACGTTCAAGATTGCCATTATGGTAATGAACTATCTTAAAACAGAAAGGAACCATTAAACATGAATGATGCTTTATATGAACAGATCGTAGCGCGCAGGCCGAAGCCTTATGATATGGCCGTGCGGATCCTTGTGATCCTTGTCATTGTGGCAGTTGCCATTTTGGGCATGCCTCTGATCGGCTTCTTTTCTTTCTTTATCGCCGTGATCATCGCGATGATCGCATATTATTTCATTTTTCCGCGCCTGAACGTGGAATATGAATATTCTCTTCTGAATCACGATATGCAGATCGACGTCATCTACAATAAGGCGAAGAGAAAGTCAAAACTCGGGATCGATATTCAGGCTGCCGAGATCATCGCGCCGAAAGGATCCCCGCGCCTGAATTCTTTTAAAGCAGAAAAGGTGTATGACTTCACTTCAGGAGATCCCTCCGCAAAAGCATATGCTGTTTTCATTCCGATCGATCAGACAAATACCTGCGTCTATATCGAGCCGGACAGCAATATGATCGACCATATGCAGCAGTGGATGGGATCGAAAATGTATAAAGATTAGCTTATTCCAATTTTATTGAGAGCCCTAACAAGGAGAATGCCGCATGCAGGATTTTATCCCGCATGCGGCATTCTCCTCTTTTGCAACAGCGACAAGCGGCAGTTCCATACGCCGTAATGTTCATCTGCGCCTGTTCATCCATGCCTGTTCATTTGTACCGTGTTTTCAGTGCTCCGCCACATATCTGCATGCCGCCAGAGCCGCCACAGCCCCGTCAGCCGCCGCTGTTGTGAGCTGACGCACTTCCTTTGTCCTGCAGTCTCCCGCAGCGAAGATCCCCGGATGGGATGTCATGCAGTCCTCTGATGCAAGGATAAATCCCGCCCCGTCCAGTTTTACAGTCTCGGCAAACTGTTCATTCTGAGGGATCTGCCCCACCGCGATGAACACACCTGCCACATCAAGACGGAATTCCTCTCCTGTCTTTTTATTGTTCAGGATGACTCCTTCTACCACAGTGTCGCCCAGGATTTCTTTCACTGTCGCGCTCAGGACAAATTCCACATTTTCTTTTTCTCTGAGCCGTCTGACAATACTCTCCTCGCCCCGGAACTCATCCCGTCTGTGCACCAGGTATACCTTTTTGCAGTAGTTTGAAAGGAACTCTGCGTCCTGGAGTGCGGTGCTGCCGCCTCCGATCACGGCCACATCCCTTCCCCGGAAAAACGCTCCGTCGCATGTCGCACAGTAGGACACGCCGGCTCCGGTCAGCTTCTCCTCCCCTGGAACTCCCAGATGCCTGTGGGTCACGCCGGTCGCCAGGATCACGCTGCGGCATGGATATTCCTTTCCTGTCGTCTCGATCACCTTAAGGCCGCCCTCATCCCGGATCCCGGTCACCTTCTCGACCACGGTCTCCGTCCCCAGCTTCATCGCCTGATCCAGCAGGTTCATGGAAAACTCACTGCCGCTCACACTGGCAATCCCCGGATAATTCTCCACATTGGGAGATGATGTGATCTGACCGCCGAAGTTTCCTCCCTCGATGATCACAGTCTTTTTTCCTGCTCTCTGTCCATAGATCGCGGCTGTCATTCCAGCCGTGCCGCCTCCTACGATTCCGATATCAAACATAGTTTCTGCCTTCCTTTTCTGCAAATTTTTATTTCTTTTCTGAATGTCCGTTATCTTCCTTCCCGGACCTGCCTGACATATGCTGAGATATTCGATGCATTTGCCATTTTTCTGACCTGACCGTCATGTATGACGACAAGGGTCGGTGCCTGCATCACGCCGTATTTCTGAACAAGTTCCATATTTTCTTCCGCATCCACCACCTCATACGGAATGTCGGCCCCTGTCAGCGATTCCTGCGCAATACGGCAGTTAGGACAGGTCTTTGTGGTAAACAGAAGGGTCCTTGCCTTCTCTTCCGTCTGCGTCCCCTGCTCCTCCTGCTGTTTTATTTCCTCAGCCGCAGCCGCTGTCCTGGGACGCATGTGGGAGTTTGTGATGTCATAGACTTTTCTTTCCTTAAATTCCTGTGTCTTCCCGTCGTTCCAGTTCTTCACCGGCCGGTAGTAACCGGTGATCCTGCTGTAGGCCTCTGTCTCATTTCCGCAATACGGGCACTTGTACTGTTCCCCGGTGAGATATCCGTGGTCCCTGCAGATTGAATAAGTTGGAGACATGGTATAATAGGGCAGCCTGTAATTTTCCGCGATCTTTCTCACAAGCGCGGCAGCCGCTCTCCAGTCTGGCAGTTTCTCCCCCAGGAAGGTGTGGAACACAGTCCCTGAGGTATAAAGGGTCTGCAGTTCGTCCTGGATATCCAGCGCCTCGAACACATCGTCCGTATATCCAACCGGAAGGTGGGAGCTGTTTGTATAGTACGGCGTCCCGTTCTTCTCCGCAGCGGTGATGATGTCCGGAAACTGTGCCACGTCATGTTTTGCGAGACGGTATGTGGTTGACTCTGCCGGAGTTGCCTCCAGATTATACAGATCCCCGTACATTTCCTGATAGTCAGAGAGTCGTTCCCGCATGTGATTGAGCACATTTTTTGTAAACTCCTGCGTCTCCTTGTGCGTCAGATCCTTTCTCAGCCATTTTGCATTCAGTCCTGCCTCGTTCATTCCGATCAGTCCGATGGTGGAAAAATGATTGTTGAATGTTCCCAGATATCGCTTTGTATATGGATACAGTCCTTCGTCAAGGAGCTTTGTGATCACTGTTCTCTTTATATGCAGAGACCGGGCGGAAATATCCATCATCCGGTCCAGCCTTTTATAGAATTCTTCCTCATTTTCAGAGAGATATGCAATCCTCGGCATGTTGATTGTGACCACGCCGACCGAGCCTGTGCTCTCTCCGCTCCCGAAAAATCCGCCCGATTTCCTGCGCAGCTCCCGCAGATCCAGACGGAGCCTGCAGCACATGCTCCTCACATCGCTGGGCTTCATATCACTGTTGATATAATTTGAAAAATAAGGCGTCCCGTATTTCGCCGTCATCTCAAAAAGGAGCCGGTTATTCTCCGTGTCGGACCAGTCAAAATCCTTTGTGATCGAATACGTAGGGATGGGATACTGGAATCCTCTTCCCTCCGCGTCGCCCTCGATCATGGTCTCAAGGAACGCTTTGTTGATCATATCCATCTCTTTTTTACAGTCGCTGTAGGTGAAGTCCATCTCTTTTCCGCCCACGATCGCCGGAAGATCTTTCAAGTCATCCGGCACGGTCCAGTCCAGGGTGATGTTGGAGAACGGAGCCTGCGTCCCCCATCGGGACGGAATGTTCACCCCGTAGATGAATGACTCGATACATTTTTTCACCTCAGGATAGGAAAGATGGTCCGTCCGCACGAAGGGAGCCAGATATGTATCGAAGGAGGAGAAGGCCTGGGCGCCCGCCCACTCATTCTGCATGATTCCCAGGAAATTTACCATCTGATTGCACAGCACGCTCAGATGCTTTGCCGGCGCAGCGGTGATCCTCCCCGGGATCCCGCCAAGCCCCTCCTGGATCAGCTGCTTTAAGGACCAGCCGGCGCAGTAGCCGGTGAGCATGGACAGATCATGGATATGGATGTCAGCATCCCTGTGGGCCTTTCCGATCTCCTCATCGTAGATCTCGGACAGCCAGTAGTTCGCTGTGATCGCCCCGGAGTTGCTCAGGATCAGGCCTCCGACCGAATAGGTAACAGTAGAGTTTTCTTTTACCCGCCAGTCTGTCACCTTCACATAGCTGTCCACGATTTCCTTGTAATCAAGCAGGGTGGAGTTAAGGTTCCGGATCTTTTCCCTCTGTTTCCTGTACAGGATATAGCCCTTCGCCACGTCGTCGTATCCCGCCTGGATCAGCACGGACTCCACGCTGTCCTGTATATCTTCCACGGAAACCAGGTCATCCTTAATCTTCGGCTCAAAGGCCGCTGTCACTTTGAGCGCCAGCATATCAATAATATCCTGATTGTAGTTTTTTTCCTGTGCCTCAAATGCCTTCCGTATCGCTTCACTGATCTTGATCAGATTAAATTCCGCGATCTTTCCATCTCTCTTTGTAACCTGATACATCTCCCGCAGCCCCTTTCTCTGATGGTCCAGATGTCTCTGTTTGCCGCCGTCTCAGTTTCCCGCCCTTATAGCGCTGTCCTTCTTCCGGTCTTTTCCTGATCGGCGCCGTGTGCTTTCCTTCCGCCTTCCGGAAAGGAACGTCTGAACCCATTCTAACATCCAACGAAAACCGTGTCAACAAAAACACCAACATCTGGTGTTTCCTCGTTTTTTCAACTCCAGATATTGGTGTTCTTTCTTTTCCTTCTGTTACTCGATCCCGCGTAGCTGCGCATTCGGAATGTATTTCCTGACGATTTCAAGCGCCTGATCCATGATCTCTTTTGTATAGCCCCGCAGTCCCGGCCGGATCAGGTCTCCGGAGTCCTCGAACCCCTGCAGGTAATATTTCTCTGCACCTTTCAGCCACCTTCCGATCTCCTCGAAATCATCCCGTTTGTGGAACTCTCTCACCACCGTGGTGCGGAATTCATAGGGGATTTTTCCTTCCATCAGATACCTTACGCTCTCCTTTACGTTCTCAAGGTCATATTCCTCCAGCCCGATCGTCTGAGCGTACTTTGCCGGAGAATTTTTGACGTCCATCGCCACATAATCCACCAGGCCTTTTTCCACAAAGGATTCCAGTCGGCCCGCATTGCTCCCGTTGGTGTCCAGCTTGACCAGATAGCCCATTGCCCTGATCTTCTCTATGAATGTCTCCAGCCCGGCCGCCAGCAAAGGTTCCCCGCCTGTGATGCACACCCCATCCAGCACACCCGCGCGCTTCATCAGAAAATCCAGCACTTCCGTCTCTGGAATGTCATTAGCCGGATCCACATGAGTTACCAGAGACGCATTGTGGCAGAACGGACAGCGGAAATTGCAGCCCGCCAGGAAGACCGTGCACGCCACCTTCCCCGGATAATCCAGAAGCGTCAGCTTCTGCAGTCCCTGAATATCCATTGATTCTCCTTTCGTGAAGATTTTAACAGGGGGCTGTCGGTTAATACCGATTTTTAGTCCCTGACATACA
>DWUT01000023.1 GCA_019120615.1 Candidatus Mediterraneibacter norfolkensis | reverse complement strand
TTTCTTAGGCTCCATTTTTTCATAGCTCATTTGACACTACCTTTGATACCTGTATTCTGTACACCTTCGATAAAATATTTCTGCGCGAATAAATAGACGATCAGGATCGGGATCACACTGATCAGCGTCGCTCCCATCAGTACGCTCCAGTCCACGTACCATCTGCCCTGAAGCTGAGACAAGAACAGCGGCAGCGTTGTATGCAGGTCATCCGACGATACCAGCAATGGCCACAGGAAATCGTTCCATGCCCCCATAAAGCTTGTAACCGCCAGAACTGCGAGTCCTGTCTTTGTAAGAGGAAGCATGATCTGGAAAAAGATCCTCACATATCCCGCTCCGTCCAGACACGCCGCCTCTTCCAGCGCTTTCGGGATACTCATGAAATACTGCCTCATCAGGAACGTTCCGAAGGCATTGAATATCCCCGGCAGGAACAGTCCCACATATGTGTTGACCAGCCCCATCTTGTTGACCAGGATATACTGCGGGATCACCGTGGCCTGTACCGGGATCATCATGGTCGCAAGATAAAGGATAAATATCTTTTCCTTATGCTTAAAATCAATCCTTGCGAACACAAACCCGGACATCGCACAGAGCAGAATCTGACCGGCTGTGGAGATCACTGATACAACGATACTGTTGAGCGCGTACCTTACCATGCTGTATTGCGTAAACAACGTCTTAAAACTGTTCACTGACAGTGAGTCCAGAATGTTTTCAAGTGTCATCTGATAAGTAATGTCCGGTTTTGTAAATGCCACGATCACCATCCATCCAAACGGTACGATCATCACGACAGCGCCCAGAACAAGCAGAAGATAGAGCAGCCATTTTTTCTTTCCTGTCTTCATTGTTTTTCCTCCTTCCTATTCATAATAAACCCATTTTTTCTGCATCACATTCTGGAATATGGTCACTGCGATGATGATCAGGAACAGGATCCATGACAATGCCGTCGCGTATCCCATCTTCTGGTACTGGAAGCTGTTTTTATAAATCTCCGTTACCATGACCGGAACAAGATCTGCCGTCGGCTCTCCCGAGGTCATGATCCAGATCTGGTCAAACACCTGGAACGAATTGATGATCGTAATGATCAATGCGTAAAATGTCGTAGGCGACAGGAGGGGAAGCGTGATGCTCTTAAACTGGTGCCATTTATTTGCCCCGTCGATCCTTGACGCCTCATAGTATTCCTGAGAAATCCCCTGCAGTCCCCCGAGGAATATAATGGACAAAAATCCAACGTCCTTCCAGACACTGACCATAATCACGGCGGGGATCACGAACGACGGATTCTGAAGCCATGCAGGTCCTGTTCCGGCAAGCGCCTCGATAATGGAATTTATCACTCCAAACTCCGGATTGAGCAGGCCTTTCCAGATCATGGACACCGCGACCCATGAAGTGATCACAGGGAGAAAAAACAATCCCCGGAATACATTTACGCCTTTTACCTTTGAATTCAGAAGGATCGCAATCCCCAGCGAAAGGACAACCACGATTGGAAGATATCCCACGATAAACAGGATCGTATTTTTCAGTGCTTCATAAAACCGGTCGTCATGAAATATCTCAATGTAATTCTGAAGTCCTACAAATTCCGGATCTCCAAAGAGATTCCATTCTGTAAAGCTGATATAAAGCGAATACAGCATTGCTCCCACTTTGAATACCAGCAGTCCCAGCAAACTGGGAAGTAAAAATGTGATAATAATCTTTTTCTTTGATCTGTACATAACACCCTCCGCAAGTTAAGCGGTTAACTAACCTGCAAAAAAAATTAACTGTTCTATTCCGAACTGTATTGTATATCATACTGCCGCTCCCGAGCCTCAGACTCCTGCACTTGAGCGTTCTTTATACAATACAGTTCTTTTGCGTCGTGTCACCTTCGATGATATGGCAGTCCATATAGTTTTCTTTTTCTACTTTTTCATGGTTGATTATCTTCAGGATCAGCCTTCCTGCCATCTCGCCCCGTTCTGAAATATTCTGTCCGACAGTCGTCAGTCTCGGATACATATTTCTTGACTGATATGTATCGTCAAATCCCATCACCGAATACTCCTCCGGAATTTTCTTTCCGCTGCTCTGCAGACAGTTTATCACGCCTCTTGCCAGTATATCCGCCGTAGTGAGGATCTGTCCGACGTCTCCGCGCTCCAGGATCTGCGCTGCTGCAGTCTGTCCGTATTCAAATGTGATGTCCCCCTGAAAGATCAGAGTCTCGTCAAATTCTTCTCCTGCTTCTTCCAGGGCTCTTCTGTAGCCTGCCGCCCGCTGTTCAAGCAGTTTGCTCTGACTGATCTGTCCGGTGACCAGCGCGGTCTTTCTGTTTCCTCTGAGCAGATACTTCGTCGCCTCATAGCACGCTTCTTCGTCGCGGATATTCATTCTGTAATAATCCGGACTAGTAATATAGGAGTCTATCAGTAAAACCGGAAACTTATAATCCCCCAGCCGCTTAAGCATGGAATCGTTGTCAATCCCGAACACAACGGCTCCGTCCAGGTTCCACTTCTTTACCAGTTCCTCAAAACGATTGTCTCTCGTGACTACACTCAGTACAACGCCATAGCCCGCTTTCCTTAAATAGTACTCTATGCCGGAAAGGAACTCACTGTAAAAAGGATTATCGAAGATCAGTTTCTCGCTCACATCCATCTGAGGGATGATCACACCGATCAGGTTCGATCCCCGTCCTGCCAGAGATTTTGCATTCAGGCTCGGGACATATCCCAGTTCCTTGACCGCGCGCTGCACCTTTTCTACCATTTCCTCGGAAACCTTGTTGTATCGGCCATTGATCACATACGAAACGGTCGCTTTCGAAGTATGACATTCCCTTGCAATGTCGTTAATAGTTACTCGTCTCATTCACACCTCCTCCAGTTAAGTTAAGCGGTTAACCTCATGGCTTTATGATAGCACCGCATCACCAGAAATGCAATCCTGTTTTTCCAATTTTCCGACACTTTGTTAGTTTATGATAAAAATATGTTTTTATTTTTGTACACTTTTACATAATCTCTGTATAAATGTCTATCTTTGAGAATTCAGCAGGTTTGGACATTTTTTGGTCAAGCCTTGATTTCCGGGTATACTCATGCTATACTAGCAGACGTTGCAGACCCGTCTAAAACCAAGGTCTTTCAAGGTCTGCCGGCGGTCACCGCCGTAAAATGTGCCGAGTGTTCGAGACCTTCCACTCGTAAAACAAAACTTCGATTCTTACATATTTATATAGGTTTATGATTGATTACTGAGCCTTGAAAACAGCGTGTTTTCAGGCTCTTTCTTTTTATTCTAATTTATCACTATTTACTGCATTGTGGGTACAAGAGTGGGTATACCCACACGAAAAAGAGGGCTGCATGCCCCCCTTAAAATACGTTTGCTATTTTCTCCATTTCCTCCGCCTTTGTATCCGGCAGTACGTGACTGTACAGATCCATTGTCATAGCAAGGGAACTATGCCCGAGAATCGTCTTTAATACCTGCGGCTGCATCCCCGCCTCTATTGCTCTGGTGGCAAATGTATGCCGGAACACATGGGAAGTAATCCTCGGGAAGTCGTAACCTGCTGCCCTGATCCGCTTTATAATCCGGTCTATTTCCGCCTGTATTCTTTCCCTGCTCAGCGCCTCCCCTCTTTCATTGCAGAAAATATACTGATTCATATTAACGACCTTAAAGCCCCAGTAATTCCGCTGTGCCTCTATATGTTCCAATACGGCAGCAGTCAACGGAATATCTCTTGTAGAAGTCCGGGTTTTCGGCGTATCCTCGATATATCCGTGATGCTCAATATATTTCAGTGTCCGCCTGACGTGTATAACATTTGCTTTTCGGTCTATATCGGGATATTTAAGCCCCTGCATCTCTCCTTTTCTCATGCCGGTCCGGAGCATAACCTCAAAGAAATGATATAAATAGCTTTCCTTCGCATATTCCATGAACAACGCCTGCTGCTCTCTTGTCATGGCCTGCCGCGTTTTCTTCTCAGTCTGGCGTGGTAATTCTGCTAATTTCACCGGATTGCGTTCTATAAGCCCGTTCCGCTCTGCCTGCTTAAAACAGCCATTCAATACGGCAGATACAATTTTGATGCTTGAAAGTGCATACCCCTCTTTTACCAGATCATTGTATAATTTCTGAATATGCTCACCTCGTATATCATTTAAGTTCCTGCTGCCGAGTCTGCCCTTAATAACACTCTGATAATATTTTTCATAGATGGTATATGTTCCGATCTTTACCCGATTCTTTTTATATTCCTCCAGCCATGTTTTATACCATGCATCCAGTGTAATCTTTTCTTTTGATACGAAAAGACCATGCTCCAGCTTATACTTCAGATCACGCATTTTCCTTTTAGTTTCGGTTATCGTATCGGCATAAACCGAATAGCTCTTATAGTCGTATTTTATGCGCCCTTCATATCTCCCATTGGCTCTCTGTCGTATTCCCGATGGTAATTTTTTCCCTTTGCTATCAACTGCCATGCCTGCTCCTTTCTCTGCCGTCTGAACGTCAGTTCACATATTGCAATAGGGCCACATGACAGTATATAATCATGTTGACCCTTTATCGTGTGTATTGGGTTATTTCTGTTTTGCCTCGTGGTGTTGCCGCACCGCGGGGCTTTTAATTGCTCAGGCTTTCAAAGATCAGTGCCAGAGCATACCTGAAGCCACTCTCGAAGCCCTGCGCCTGTCCGTAGCTTGTGCCGAGACAGACCAGATCAGACCATTCATCCTCTGATAATGTTCCGCCTGCCCGGCTCTTCTCCCGTTCAATCTGCGCTCGGACCGCCTCGTCTACTGTGTTATCGTCAACAGTGGCAGCAGGCGTATTATTATAGGCTCTCTGGTAAATATCCTGCAATTTGCTCATTCTCTCACCTTCTTTCTTTTTAGGGTGTCCGAAATGTCTTAATAAGCCAGACTTTCCCTCTTTTTAGGACTGCCGAAACTGCTATATTCTGTTATTCCCCGCCGCCTCGGTTCTGCTGTTGGCGCAGCTCCCCAAGGAGGGCAGTTCTTATTCTCTCATGCTGCGGCAGTATTACCAGCACACCGAAGCGCCGTTCACTCTCTGATCTGATCCATGCCGCCCGAATCAGGTGTACCAGCACCTTCTCCGGGAGGGCATGGCCCTATTACTCTGCTAACAATCTCCGCTCAATCTCTTCCCGGAAGATCCGCTTCACTCCCGGGCTCCAACAGTCCTCCTGTATCATATTCCTTAACTCTTCCACCGTGTTCGGTTCGATCAGCAATATAATCAGCTCTTCCCATTTACTCATACTGTAACGCCTCCCTTCATCTCAATCAGTCGCGGTCTGCGTGCTTCAATCAGCTTAAACGCCTCCTGTAAGAAATGGGTAAGGGCGGGCTTTCCTGCACTATGAGCCATCAAAATCAGCTTAATCTCCATATAATCATCAGGTGTGGTCTTCAACATTTCCGTGATGAATTCCATGTTACTTTTCACACCCACGCCAGCTAAAACATGAAAGAAAGC
>DWUT01000022.1 GCA_019120615.1 Candidatus Mediterraneibacter norfolkensis | reverse complement strand
TAATATCTACCCGATATATCGTTACTAAAAATGTTGCTAAAAATACGTTTGCAGATGTATTCCGGCATTTCCATGCGGAAACTCCGCTTATCTGTTGCAACCGCTGATTTTCCGGGTGTTACAGACTTTCTTATACCCTTATGGAAGAGAGCAGGAACATTCCCTCGAGTTGTTCGAGAGGTAGAGGTCGCAGGTTCAAATCCTGTCACTCTGATTTTTTATTGTCTGATCGTATCACACGGTGAAATCCTTCACTCTTTCGAGGAGGACGAAGCCGCAGACGATTGAACAGGATCCCGATCACCGGTACATGCCGGGACCGGTTCTGATTGTTCCGAAGTGCCCTCCAGACTGGCGTGTGCAGATAAACGGCAACAATAGAACATTCGGGCGGGAGGATGTGAAAGTAAACACGCCTTGATCGGATACTGGCATTCATACAGTCAATGACTACATCGCGGCCTTCCCGGAGATGGGCCGCTGCCCGTTTTTGCATTGTGGCATGAATGGCTCTATATCCCTTCAAAGTCAGTTCCTTCCCAAAAAATTCTTTTCTGAGATCATCTGAACCGATACGGATAGCGTGTTTTAACTTATTTTTTGCATACGTGGTTTTTCCGGCTCCCGGAATTCCCACCATGATATATAATGTGGCCATGACGGTACGTGCTCCTGTTCTCTACTTGTTTTCCCATGAAGCGGCTAACAATTCCTGAAATTTTTGCTTCTTGGTTTTATAATAAACTTAGTTATCGGTATTCTCAAGTTAAATGTTATTTTGCGGCCTGCTGAAAATGCATTTCCAGCAATATTTTGGTATTAATTGACCCAGCATCGTTTGCCGGATCGAACCATAAGGGAGGATAAGTGAGATATTCTTGTTTGAAGTCGACTGTTTTGATAGAATAAATTAGACACTTGTCGATAAGCGGTTAGTGGATTAACCGCTTATCGACAGTGTCTTTTTGTATCAAGAACGACTGATTAAAATTACATTTTGAAGCTTATGCTGTCTGAATGAAAACGGACATAGAACTTTTTCTGTCTAATTATTCAGTTCTATTTTCGTATACGGAACCACTCTTACTTCACCCGTGATTCCGTAATCCTGAACCGAAGCATGGATATCGAACAGCGGCGCCATATCCGCGCCTGTCTCGCTCTGACTGTCGTCCATACCTGTATTGGCATTATTTGCATTTGCTGCCAGTGCCATAGAGAAGCCTTTTGCTTTTTCATAATATCCTCTTGCAAGCAGCCGGTTGTTCAGGCTTGACGTCACCTCGATGCGGATCTCATTTTCACCGGTCTTCAGAAGCTCCGTAATGTCAACGCTCAGTGCGTCCATATCCACAGCCCGTGCCTTCTGACCGTTTACATATACTGCGACTGTATGTTTGTTTGCATTCTGGATTTTCAGCACGGCGCCAGTTTCGGAACCCCAGTTTTTCGGAAGGACAAACCGTGACGTATAATAACCGATACCGGATACATCAGGTCCGACAGCTTCAATATCCTTCCAGGATTTCAGCGTTGTTGTTCCGACAGAGATCAGGTCCTTCTTTGTCTCGTAATAGACTTCTTTTGTCACAATGCCCAGGCCCCGGTCTTCAGTGATCTCTTTCTTATCACCCTCATCCCAGCTCTCCACTTCTAACGTCCAGTCAGAGAGGAGTAATTCATCCGGTACATTCACTGAGACGGATTTCTTTGTTCCGTCGGACAACTCGAAATCATATTCTCCGGTTTTTGTGACGCAGGCGTAAATTCCCTTATCTTCTTCAAGAACATGATCCGCGTCTGATGCAGTCACATACACAGAGTCAGGTTCGTTCTGATCGATCATGTACATGCGGGCTTCGCCCGGAGCCAGAGAGATATCGAGCGTTGTGCAGCCATTCTCTCTTTTGTACTGCCCGATCTTCGCAATCTCCGCATTCCAACAGTCGATCATATAAACGCTGCCCTCCCCGCGCACTTTCATGCTGAAGGAGAAAGGTTCCGTTTCTGTATATTGCATGTTGTAGACGAAGATATATGTTTTGCCGTTATCTTCCTGCACATGGGTGAGGATATTTTTATTGCTTTCCGTAAATTCTGTGCGCGGACGGATCCCCATTTCGAGAAGTGCTTTATACGTATCAGCCTGGTCGTCGATCTCTCTGACATTGGGCAGGGCTTTTATGGCGGCAACGATCTCTGCGAGTTTCTCATCCTCACCGTCGTTGAACGGCGTCATGACAGCGGCTTTCTCGTAGGTCCTGGTCACACCGAAGGGACGCAGCGTCTCATTTACACCGTTGACAAAGAGGACAGGGAGTCCTTTTTCCGCCATCGCCAGCAGTTTTTCAGCAGTTTTTAACGGAAGGACATTCTGGTAAAAGATCAGAGCCTGATATCCCGGGCCATCGGGGGGCAGTTCGCCGTCAGCAAAGTTTACAAATTCCTCTTCCAGAAGCTGCGGTGCAAAATAATCCCATGTATACCCCGCGTTCTGAAGCTGCATGTCTTTCCAGTAGAGCCCTTCATTTCCGCGCATGAGCTTCTTCTCATAGAGCTCTTTTTCGTTGCCTGAGAAAACCATGTTGTTAAAGTTATAGTCAAGACGTACGATTCCCAGATCCATACGCGGTTTCCCCTGGCGCAGGAGCATCTGATAGCGGGCGATCATCGCAGTCCATTCTCTGTAATGGCGGTAAGAAGGCTGTCTGGATCCGAAGCGTTCGGAGAAGATCGGCCACATCCCCTCATGTCCCGGCCAGTAAGTGGAATCCTCCGATCCGCGTATGCTGGAGTACCCGTGCAGTACAGTCTTTGTGACGCCTGCCGCGAACTGTGTATAGATGATCTGTGTATAGAAATCAAGCCCCATCATGTAATTTAAAAGCGTCGCGCCGGTCTCGCTGGAATAAGTGCGCCCATAGATATGCGCCGGACCGGCAAGGTTGCGATACGACTCTATCTGTGACGCAAATTCCAGGGATTCTGTTTCAATTCCATCCACATATTTCCCGGGCTGTGATATTTCAAACGGGAGCCCGTAGGAAATCTCCGCGCGCAGCGTCATATTATGTGTGTGGAGCCACTCCTGCATCGGTTTGAGCATATTTTCCATGTACATGTCTGTCATCGTCTGATAGAGATCATTGAGCAGTTTTTCTGTGAACAGGTCATCCTCACTGAAATAGTGATAGTTGTAGACCGGCTGCATCATCCCCGGATCTTTGACGATAAACGGAAGGTATGGAGTAATGTCGTATCCTCGTCTCTTTTCAAATTCTTCACGGAAGTGATATCCCCAGAGTTGTCCCCCGTTTCCGAATGTGCCGAGTTCCAGGGAATCCATATACATCATGGCGCGTCCGTTCTTTTCGATGTTTTCGCGAAGTTCTGATGTGAGGACGGTATTTTCCCAGTAATCTATAAATGCCTCCACACCGTATCTGTCGATATAATTGATCGTGTAGGAAGTGCTCACTGACGGTTCCGCCGTCTGCCCTGTCCCGTGGAGCCAGAAATAAAAGAGCATGTAATCGCCGTCGGAGGGAGCCGTCAACACAAGGCGTCCGTTGTCTGTCTGATCTGTCAGTACGACGGACCGGTCTTTGTCCAGATAAGTTTTTCCATCTTTGACAGAAGAAACGCGGATCGCGACCACAGCCTCCAGTTCCTGTACTGTGACTCCGGGCATGATCAGTTCCGGACGGATGATCTCTCCGTTTTTTGTCTCCCCTTTTTTCAGAAGTTCCACCGCGTAATCCAGTTCTTTTGCCGCGGCTTTATCATCCGGAGTGATCGTGATCAGATTGGCGTTGGACCAGTTTGTCCCGCTGGTCATGCTGACGCCCATGTTACGGTTTGTGGTCTCATCAACGATCGTATGGGAGTCATGAACCCACTCCTCTGAGCCCCAGCCGTATAATTTTGAATCTGCACCCGGTTCCTCCATTGCCAGGAATTCCACTGCGCCAAAGCCGGTATCATACAGATCCTGGATCTCCGTTTTCAGTGTTTCATCTGTGTGGAAACCTTCCGCAAGCCACCAGCGTACATCCGGCCGGTACTGTATATCGGGAGTTTCTATTTCTTTAAATTTTTTCATCATTCTTTCCTTTCTTTGTCTTATAAAATGATCAGTGTGCTGCTTTGCTTCTTAAAGCTTTCATTTTCTCAACCTGTTCTGCAAGTTTTTCTTTTGTGAGCGGATAGCTGGTACCGAGGATGATGGCTCCGATGAGGCTCAGGACAGCCGGGACAACGATGGTCCCTATAATGATCATTGTCCTTACGATCTCAGGCTGTGAAGCTGCCGTGGAATCGAATCCTACCGCCGCAAGGATGTACCCGGGAATCGCTCCGCCGATACCCATACCACACTTGGTGATGAAACTGGACAATGCCGCTACTGCCGCCTCTGCGTGGAATCCCATATTCAGTTCGACATAATCTGTATTATCCGCCTGTATTCCGTAACTGAGCGGCATGCATAATCCGCTGGCGAATCCTGTGACGGCTGTGGCGACCATCAGGATCGGTATGTTCGTGACATCGATCAGACGGATCAGCGGGACTAAACCGATGAGCAGCAGGCCGAGTACATAGGATTTTTTCTTTCCCCATTTCTGGATCAGAGCGCCGACAACGATCGTGGCAGGGAGAAGCGCGATCAACTGGACAACGCTGACAATGCTCATAAGAGTCAGATCTTCGATCACATATGTAAAGAAATAGGCAAGCATCGTATTCATTACATAGGTCCCGGTCATATACACAAGATTGCTCACGAATGTGACAGCTACCGGACGCTGAGTCAGGATAAGGAAGAGATCTTTCAGCTTATACTTGCTCTGTCCCGGTCCTGCCTTGACCCTTTCCTTCAGACCAATCGCCCCGACGATTGAAAATACGAGTACGATCGCGGTGACCAGAAGGATCAGAGTGATATATCCGGATGCTTCGGAAGTGTTGCCGATGATGATCGGAGCGATCATGTTCAATCCGAACATTCCAAGCATATAGACAAATCCCTTCAGTGAGCTGAGCATGTTCCGTTCATTCATATCTGTCGTCATGACAGGGAGCATACTGTTCAGTGAAATATCCATAACAGGGAAAAGGACACCGATCAGAATATATGAGATATAAGCGATAACAAGTTTTCCTGATGTCGCCATCAGCGGTCCGAACCACAGCAGCATGAAGTTGAGGGAACAGAGGATCGTGCCGCCGATCAGAGTGGGACGGAAGTGCCCGAATCTCGTTGTCGGTATATGGTCGATCGCAAATCCTACAAACGGATCATTGATCGCGTCGAGGATACGTGCGATCAGAAACAGCGTGGCACATGCCGCCGGACTGAGCCCTACGACATTGGTATAGAAGATAAGCAAATAGGATCCCAGAATTGTCTGTATGGGAATATTTCCAAGATTTACAAGAGCATACGATACCTTTTCTTTTAAGGTCACTTTATCATTCATAGCATTTTCTCTCTTTCTGTTGAATCAAAATTTAATACACTAAAATAGATATTTTGCTCTGAAGAATAACCCCCTCTTTTGCAAAACATCACGTTCAACCTTTTAAGATTTATGCATAAATCAACGATAAAGCAGTTGATGTTGATATTATGACATTATATAATCGCTTTATCAACAAAACAAATTGCCTTAAATAATGTAAATATTGCTCTGAAAGGAGAAACTATGCGTGACCCTATTATCGAAGAACTGTTTCCTGAGAGGACGTCAATTCCTCTGGATCAGATTTTTTCTTCTTCTCTTCCGGATCAGAATGTTCCGGAACTGGATGATTTTATGCGTGGCGGGGATCTGTTGCACAGCCCGGACTATCTGAAAGGCGATTATGATCTCTCCTACTCTCTGTCTCACTATGGACAGAGTTTTTTCCCGACCTCTTATTCCCGCAGATCACTGATCCACCTTCAACTGCTCTGCTCTGTAACTTTTAACAGAAATCATTATACGAAAAGGACCGGACTTCCGTCTTTCCTGATGGCACAGACGTTTTTTGGAAAAGGGGTCCTGAGATATGAGGGAAAAGAGTATACACTGACGCCGGACGATCTGTTCATTATAGACTGCAGAAAGGCGCATGAGTATTTTGCGGCCGATGAGAATGGATGGGGGTACCGGTTTATACATTTTGACGGCCCTACCATGCAGGACTATTTTACTCCGATCCTGTCAAATCGGAATGTTCAGTTTTCTTTTGATAAGGACTCACGTTACCAGAGTCTGTTTAAAGAACTTATCCTCACCAACTATGGGAATGAACTGAACAAAGAAATCATAACGAATCGGATCCTTACGGATATGATAACGGAAATCCTCTGTCAGCTCCCACAATATCAGAACACAGAGTACCCCAGAGTTATTTCAGATCTGTGCGACTATCTTGAGAATTACTTCCTGGAAAAACTGACTCTGGATCAGATCGCGGAACATTGCAGCTTGAGCAAATTCTATATGAGCAGAGAGTTTAAAAAATATGTGGGAAAAAGCATTTTCAGTTATATTATCGACCTGAGGATTGCTTTTGCCCAGCGCCTTCTCCGGTACAGCGATATGTCGATCAATGAAATTTCCGAGCAGGTGGGATTTGAAGATCACAATGGGTTTTATCGGGCGTTCCGGCAGCGTGAAGATATGTCTCCCTCTGAATATAGAAAATACTGGAGGACTTTCTAAATGAATAATTGAGAAAAAATATCAAAAAGGCGTCGATTTTGAGAATTATTATTGACAACTGACGCAAAGTCATGATATATCTGTTCTATCATCAGGTTAGCTTTTGCTAACCTGATTTTTGCAACGGCGACGAGCCAAAGTCCGGACTTGTCCGAGACCTTGGCGACCGCTTACAATCCCGGAATGTGCCTTTTGGCACTT
>DWUT01000233.1 GCA_019120615.1 Candidatus Mediterraneibacter norfolkensis | reverse complement strand
CGATATCGATCAGATTGGCGGTCTAAATGGAAAGGCGGAGGCCCCGAAGTTTATTATTTCTCTTTAAAAAACTGCGGCAGATACTCTTTGTGAGCCTCAAGAAGCTCATCCACCACGATGTTCGCAAGCTCATCGCTGGGGCACAGCGGGTTTAAGTTCAGCGCTGCGACGGCAAGGTTCCTGTCGCCGGTCACTGCCGCCTCGATGGTCATCCGCTCGAAGGACTTCATCAGATGTACATAGCCGCTGATCGGAAGTTTCAGCTCTCCGGTGGCGATAGGTTTCGGACCGTCCGCTGTGATGCGGCAGGCCACTTCCACGGCGCTGTCCGCCGGAAGATCGGAGACGGCTCCGTTGTTTCTTACATCCACATACTGGATATCACCGGTGTTGTTGTAGATTGACTGGATCAGGTTGCAGGCGGCGTCAGAGTATTTTGCTCCTCCGCGCATTGCGAGCTGCGGCGGCTTCTCCGCCAGTTCTTCATGGCTGTAGAGCTCAAACAGCTCTTTCTCGGTCTTGCTGACGACTTCGCCTCGAACTGTTCCGGTCTTAAACTGCTCCAGTTCTTCCTCAAGCTGCTCTTTCGTGAAGAAATAGTAATTGTGGTAGGGGCAGGGAATCGCGTGGATTCCTTCTATAAATGACGGAGAGTAGGGAAGAGATACGAAGTTCTTCATCTGGATCGTATCTTCGGCTTTCAGGTGCGCGTATTTATCTACCAGTTCCTCAAAGCGGGATACTCCGTTTACAAATACATTTGTGGCGAAGATAAAGTGGTTCACACCCTGGATCTCCATAGTCACTTCGCTTTCGTCCGCATTCAGCATTTTCGCGAATCCGGCTACCATGTTTACCGGAACATTGCAGAGACCGATGGCCTTTTTGAAAGTGCTGTGGCGATAGATCGCTTCTGTCACCATACCTGCAGGGTTGGTGAAGTTGATCATCCATGCGTCCGGGCAGAGTTCCTGGATATCCTTTACAATGTCAAGGATTACCGGGATCGTGCGGAACGCCTTGAACATACCGCCGGCTCCGTTGGTCTCCTGTCCGATCATGCCGTGGCTTAACGGAATCCTCTCGTCAAGGACACGGGCCGGAAGACGTCCGATCCTCATCTGTGTTGTGACGAAATCAGCTCCGGGAAGGGCTTCCCTGCGGTCATAGCTTAAGATGACCTTCATGGGGACTCCGGCTTTCTTTACCATACGTTTTGCCAGAGCGCCCACCGTCTCAAGCTTCTCGCGTCCTTCCTCGATATCTACGAGCCAGAGCTCGCGTACCGGAAGAGTATCATATCTTTTAATGAAACCTTCGATCAGTTCGGGAGTATAGCTGCTCCCGCCTCCGATCGTGACGATCTTAACAGAATCTTTTTTCATTTTTAAAACCTCCTGTCTATAGTTCAAGAACGAGTGGATATATACCATAGCAGGCAATGGTTTATTTAAGGTCTATACCATCATAGCACTATTGCCCTGAAAGTGTCCATATGGATTTTGAAAACTTTTGTTAATTGTGCGAAATACACAAGAAATCAACAAAAAACCACGCGGAAACGTGTGAAATACATTGTGGTTATGAGCATAATAGACAGAAATTTGTTAAAATCCCAAAAACCATTGAAAAAAACATACGGTGTGGTATGATAATAGGCACGAGTTGGTATATACCATGGAAAATGATGAAAAGGAGGAACAGTTATGGTTAGGATTTTACTCGTATGCTCAGCAGGAATGTCCACCAGCTTCATGGTGAACAAGATGAAAGATTCCGCGAAAGAGAAAGGGATCGAAGCAGAAATCTGGGCGGTAGCAGAGGCAGAAGCAGCAGATAACATCGGGAAAGCGGACATTATGATGTTAGGGCCGCAGGTCCGTTTCCTCGAAGGAAAAATGAAGGCGCTGGCGGGAGATAAACCGGTGACTGTGATTGACATGATGGCTTATGGTTCCATGAATGGTGCAAAAGTCCTTGATCAGGCGCTGGGGCTGCTTGGCATGGAGTGATCCGCGGCACGCCAGGGGGAAAGAGAAAAGGGTAATCTATTAGTAAGAGAGGGAAACTGATATGAATGGTTTTATGAACTGGATGGAGATGCATTTCATGCCGGTTGCCGCAAAAGTCGGAAACCAGAGGCATCTCATCGCGATCCGTGACGGCTTTATCGCCATCATGCCGATCACGATGGTGGGAAGTATCGCAGTGCTTCTCAATGTATTTTTCCGTGATCTGCCGAATGAGTGGTTCGGCGAAGGAAACTCGTTTGTAGCGGCAATGGAACCGCTCATCAACATTAACGGCAACGTATATTTTGGTTCGATCACCGTGCTGGGTATCGCGTTTACGATATCGCTGGGGTATCACCTGGCGAAATCCTACGACGTCAACCCGATCGCGGGCGCGGTCATCGCGTTCTCCGCGGTCGTGACCTGCATGAACCAGAATGCTGTGTTCAACTACATACTTCCGGGCGTATCGGAGTCTTCTGTTGACACGCTGACACAGGCAGGCCTTGACGTGGCTGTTGATTCCGGAAATGTAGTGCTCCAGAATGTATCGGAATGGGGATACATGGGCCAGGCGTTCACAGGCTCAAGCGGTCTGTTCACCTGTTTGATCGTGGGACTTCTTTCCACCATGATTTATGTGAAACTGATGCAGAAGAAAGTGACGATCAAACTTCCGGATTCTGTGCCGCCGGCAGTGAGCAACGCGTTTGCGGCTATCATTCCCGGTATCGTTGCGATCTATGTATTCGGTATCGTGACACAGATCTGCGTTATGGCCACAGGCCTGTATCCGAATGACCTGATCGTAGAGTGGATCCAGAAACCGCTTCTCGGACTGTCTCAGGGTCTGTTCAGCGTCATCCTCGTCATGTTCCTGATCCAGCTGTTCTGGTTCTTCGGACTTCATGGCGACAACATCCTGGCTCCGATCACAGAGGGCGTTTATACACCGGCGCTCCTGGAGAACCTGGATGTATGGAACGCGACACAGTCCACAGCAGATATGCCGTATATCTGGACAAGAGGATCCATCAACGCGTATGCCATGGCAGGAGGATCCGGTATGACACTGGCGCTGCTGATCGCGATCTTCATCTTTTCGAAGAGAGACGACCAGAGAGCGATCGCAAAACTGGCTGCTCCGATGGGTGTGTTTGAAATTAACGAGCCGGTTATCTTCGGTGTGCCGATCGTGCTGAACCCGGTATACCTGATCCCGTGGCTTCTTGTTGCTCCGATCTGCTCTGTGATCGCGTATCTGTTCACGGCAGCGGGCATCATCCCGCCTGTATTCATCCAGGTTCCATGGGTAATGCCGGTTGGATTCTACGCATTCTTTGCTACAGGAGGAAATATAGGAGCCGCACTGGTTTCGCTGCTCTGCCTGGCGGTTGCGGTTGTGATATGGGCGCCCTTTGTCATACTGGCAAACCGGATGCAGAACAAGGAGATGCAGTAGAGGCGCAGATGATAAAAGGCAGGAAAAACCTGCCTTTTATTACTTTAAAATACGAAAGAATTATTATATAATTATGGAGGTGCCTGACGTATGGAAGGAATCGAAATGACATGTTTTGAGATCATCTCAAACGTAGGTATGGCAAGAGGAAGCTATATTGAAGCAATTGACCTTGCCACCGAGGGAAAATTTGACGAGGCAGAGGCGAAGATCGAGGAAGGAAATAAATTCTTCGCGAACGGCCACGATGCTCACACGGATCTGATCCAGAAAGAGGCAGCAGGCGAGAGAACAGAGATCATCCTGATCCTCGTACATGCGGAAGACCAGCTTATGAGCGCTGAGAGCTTCAAGATCCTTGCGGAGAAGTTTATCGCCATGAGCAGAAAGCTCTACGAGAAATAAGAGAAACGGATATGCGCGATATTCAGAATAGGAAGTGGGCATTATGAAAAAAGTGAATTCCTGGCCGGTGTTCCTGCTCGGGATCGGATGTCTGATCATCATGACTGCTCCAAAAGCACCGGATCCACCGGTCATGATCTTGGGGGGACTGATGGTGGTGCTGATCGCTGTTATGCTGATCATAAGATCCGGAAAGAACCGGCATGACTCCGAGGATTAGAAAGCGAGAGGACGAAAAACATGATCAAAGTAAAAGAAACACTCCATGTGTCTGCAGAATCCTTCTTTTATCAGCTGACAAAATCCGCCGCCTTTGACGTGAGGATGGCGACGGGGAAAAAAGTGACCGAAAAGCAGCTGTATGAGGGATATCAGTATAAAAAGACAATGAAAAATAAGATGGGACGCTCGGGCGAAGTCAGGGTCAGGATCACGGATCTTAAGCCGCCGGTAAGATACAGTGCGGAATTTAAGAGCGCTGCCGGTACGAATGAGATATCATATGATATCGAAAAGCTGGGAGAGGATAAGATCTCTGTTACTTACACGGAAGGATTCGCCGGGGATACAAAGTCACAGGATATAAATTATAAGATCATCGGCGCGCTCTACAAGCGGCGTGCGAAGAAAAAAACTGCCCGCAAACTGCACGATATCGAAGCATATATCCAGAAGGGATAGACGAGGAGGGAGAAAGAGATGGAATTCGGAATTTCGATCTACCCGGAACATTCCACACTGGAGCGGGACAGGGAGTACATAGAGACGGCGGCGCGGTATGGCTGCCGCCGGATCTTCACCTGTCTTCTGAGTGCAAAGAAGGACCGGGATGAGATCATAAGAAATTATCGGGACAGGATCGACATTGCACATCAGTACGGGATGGAAGTCATTCTGGATACGGCGCCTGCCGTGTTTAAGGCGCTGGGGATCACGTTCCAGGATCTCTCGTTCTTTAAAGAACTTCACGCGGACGGGATCCGGCTGGATGAGGCGTTTGACTCTCTGGAGGAGTCGCTTATGACGTATAATCCTCAGAATCTGAAGATCGAAGTGAACGCCAGCTTCGGGAACAGATATCTGGATAATGTCGTAAGCCATCATCCGAAGATGGAAAATCTGATCTCCTGTTTTAATTTTTACCCTCAGAGGTATACGGGAATCAGCTACGGGCATTTTGAAAAATGCTGTACGGATATCAGAAAGCTGGGAATCCCCATCTCGGTGTTCATCGGTTCTCAGCAGCCGGATACGTTCGGCCCCTGGGAGGTCAACGACGGGATGTGCACACTGGAGATGCACAGGGATCTGCCTGCTGATGTGGCGGCGAGACACCTGTTCGCGACAGGACTCGTGGATACGGTCATCTTTGCGGACTGCTATGCATCGGAGGAAGAGATGCGGAAGGTGACGGAGTCGGATCCGTCTGTCCTGACCTTCCGGATTGAGGAAGAGATCGAACTGACGAAGACAGAACAGGAGATCCTTTATCGTTTTCCTCATTTTGTGCGGGGGGATATGAGCGAATATATGGCGCGAAGCACCCAGCCGAGGGTAGTGTTCGCGGAACACAGTATTGCTCCGCGGAATACGAGAGACCTGAAGCGCGGGGACGTGGTGATCTTAAATGACAGATATGACCGGTACAAGGGAGAGCTGCATGTTGTTCTGAAAGATATGCCGAATGACGGCAGAAAAAATGTGGCAGGACATGTGCCGGAAAATGAAATGATACTGCTGGACTACATCTGCCCATGGCGCAGATTCGGCTTTATACATTAACTACAGCGAGGAGGCGATGGGGTTGGGAACTCCGTTATACCTGGAAATTAAGCAGCAGATTCTGAAACAGATCGAAGACAAAGCGGTCAATTCGCCAATCCCGTCAGAGAGGGAGCTGGCCTCACTTTTTCACGCCAGCCGCATGACGGTCAGAAACGCAGTGAACGAACTTGTGAAGGAGGGCTTCCTATATAGAAATAAAAATAAAGGGACTTTTGTCGCGGACCGGAGTCTTCTGAAGAAAAATACTGCGCAGGAAAGTCTCATGACACAGGACAATCAGGATTATAAACTGATCTACTTCAATATCAAGGAGATCCCGGAGGTGGCGCCGGAGCTGAACCTGCTCCCCCACAATCCGATCCTGCGGGTGGTCAGGGTGATGCTCGAGGAAGGAAGCCCTGTCACTGTGGAGGAGATTTATTTCCCGTTTGAAAAGGTGCAGTCCGTTGCCATGCAGGAACTCAGCGAGCTGCTGAACATGGAGCGCTACGCCGCTGAGGGGACGACCACGCAGAAGTTCATACCGATGCTGATACCGGAAAAATATTCCAATCAGCTCAATGTAAAGATGGGGACGCCCATCATCATGGTGGAGACGGTGATCCACGACAAGGAAGGGACGCCGCTGGTGCTGATCAAGGCGTTTCACAATCCATATAAAAAATCACTGGAGATCACATCATAAGGGGTGCTGTAAATCTGCTTTTACAGCATCCCTTTTATCAAATGGAGGAAAGACTCGCGAGCGAGTCTTCAAAAAAAGAAAATGCCCGCGGAAGGGGATCAGCGGGCAGGGAGGAGAATAGAATGAAAAATGTACTGGTATGTATCGATCTGGGAGGCACAGCCATGAAAGCGGGAGTCTTCCGAAAGGATGAAGGACTTTCGGAGAAGTGTGTCCTTCCCGTCCATCAGGACTTTGAGGAGCTTTCCGGGGAAATCATGGGATTCGTAGACCGGATGAAAGAAAAATATACAGTCTGCGGCGTGGCGTTCAGCGCGCCCGGAGCAGTGGACGTCCATACAGGGATCATCGGGGGAAAGAGCGCGCTGCCCTGTATCCACGGCCCGGCCTGGATCGAGGTGTTCAGTGAGCGGACCGGGGTGCCGGCGGCCATCGAGAACGACGCCAACTGCGCTGCGCTTGCCGAGGTGGCATACGGTAACGCAAAGGAGTATCGTGACGTCGCCTTTGTCGTGTGCGGGACCGGCATCGGCGGCGCCGTTGTCATTGACAAAAAGATCCACTACGGGGCAAATCTTTACGGGGGAGAGTTCGGCTGCATGGTCATGCGGGATGAGAACGGAAATCTGAGCACATTTTCCGCCCAGGCGTCAACCATGTCGTTCGTCAGAAAGTTACAGGAGAAATATCCGGAGAAGGAATGGAACGGGAAAAAAGTCTTTGAGGAAGCAGAGAAAGGAAATAAAGAGTGCGTCTGGTTTATTGATAGATTTTATCATAATCTTGCTGAAGGGATTTATAACATCCAGCATGTCTATGACCCGGAGATCATCCTCCTGGGAGGCGGGATCAGCAGCAGGGAAGAGTTTATCCCCCGGCTGGAGGAAGAGCTTGGAGAGATCGTGAGGCAGGTGGAAGCAGCCGTGGGAACCCGTGTCATTACGCCGCATATCAATGTCTGCGCTTTCCGAAACGACGCCAATCTGATCGGCGCTGCCGCCAACTGGACACAGCGAACCGGGAAAGAATTATAAGAAAGAATAGGCAGGTATCTTTGGCTCGGCAGCTTTGAGTCGGAAGAACTGGAGCGTTCTGATTATTTTTATCCCGAAAATGTGCTCTCTGATAAAAGTTTTGAAAAAAATACCAGCATGTTATATAATAGTCCTATGCCATTTTCAAAAAGGCATAGATTGTTAGCGGTATGAACCTGAAGTTTTTGGAAAAAATAACTTGGTGATACGTGTGACAGTGAAGAGCATCCGGCGTTCCTGCGCAGTGCCGCAGAAACGCCGGACGCGAGACGGGAAGGTGGTGAACCGATATGGTCGAAGAGACGATCCGGGAGATCCGGGAGGCAGAGAAGCAGGCGGACGAGATCGTGCGCAGTGCCGAGGACGAGAGCAGGAAGATCATTGAGGAAGCCGGGCAGAAAGCCGCGGCACTGAAAGATGAGATCCTGAGCAGCGCGCAGGAGAAGGCTCTGGCAGTGACAGAGGAAGCGCGGAAGAAGGCGGAGGAAACCGGAAAAGAGGACTTGCAGGCACTGGACGAGGAGATCCGGATACTCAAAGACACTGCTCTCAAGAGAGAAGAGGAAGCTGTCGGACTTGTGATCTCGCAGGCGGTGTGAACAGCAATACTACAGAAAACTGAAAAGGAGGGGATAAGACTATGGCAGTACTTGAGATGCAGCGGATCAGCATCTGTGCCATGAAGAAAGACAGGAAAGCGATTCTTGAGAAACTGCAGAGCTTCGGCGCCCTGGAAGTGAACCATGTGATCGGGGAGGATCCCGATTTTGTCAGGATGGATACCGCAGGGCAGAAACAGGGGTTTGAGAAGGCCGCGGCCTCCGCGGACCAGGCTCTGGAGATACTGGAGAAATATGCCCCGGAGAAAAAATCTATGTTTTCGGCGTTGGAAGGAAAAGAACTGATTGAGCCTGAGACGGGGAGAGAGGTTCAGGAGGAACGCAGGGAACTGCTGAAGACAGCGAAGGCAGTCTATGACCTGGACCGGGAACATGCGGAGCAGCTTGCCTCCATTACGAAACTGGAGAACAGCATTGAGAGCCTGACGCCCTGGCTTGCCCTGGACGTGCCGATGAAGCAGAAGGAGACAGGCAGGACAGTCATGCTTCTGGGATCTATGCCCGGTGAGATGACGCTGGAGAGAATCTGTGAAGTGATTGCGGAGAAGGTGCCGGATGCGGTGGGAACTGACGTCCACATTGTCTCGGCAGAGCAGAGCGCGGTGTATTTGGCTGTGATCTGTATGAAAGAAGATGCAGCGCAGGTGGAGGAAGCGCTTCGGAGTGAGGGATTTGCCAGACCAGCTCAGATGTGGGATGATGTCCCGGCGTATCAGAAGAAGGAGCTGGAAGGGCAGATCGCTGACTGCAGACAGCGGATCGCTCAGATCGAAGATGATATCCGGAGATATGCGGATCAAAGAGAAAAACTGAAGATCGTGGCTGACTATTACAGGGTGAGGGCGGATAAATACGCGGTGCTGGGACAGCTTCCACAGTCCCGCAGGACTTTTCTCATAAGCGGCTATATCCCCCGCAGCTGCGCACAGAAGGTGGCGGAATATCTGACCGGGAAATATGACTGCGCGGTGGATATCGAAGATCTGAAGGAGGACGAGGAGGCGCCGGTGATCCTGAAGAACAATCCGTTCTCAGCGAGTATGGAGGGCGTTGTGGAATCCTACGGACTCCCGGCAAAAGGAGAGATCGATCCAACCACGATCATGTCCTTTTTCTATGTGTTCTTCTTCGGGATGATGCTTTCAGACGCCGCGTATGGGCTGATCGTCGCGGTGGCATGCGGGATCCTTGTATGGAAGTTCCCGAGGATGTCGGCAGGAATGAAAAAATCACTGAAACTGTTTTTCTACTGCGGGATATCCACCGTTGTGTGGGGCGTTCTGTTTGGCGGATATTTCGGAAATATTGTGGACATTGTATCGGCGAAGTTTTTCGGGCGGACGATCACGCCTCCGGCACTCTGGTTCGTACCACTCAATGAACCTATGAAACTTCTTTTATACTCACTCCTTTTCGGAGTGATCCATCTGTTCACAGGGCTGGCGATCAAGGGATATCTCTGCATCAGGGACAGAAAATATATGGATTTCTTCTGTGATGTGGTGCTCTGGTTTATGCTCCTGATCGGACTGATACTGATGCTTCTTCCCAGCAGTCTGTTCGCTTCGATCGCACAGATGACAATCGTGTTCCCGGCGGCGCTGAACACACTGGCGAAGGTGCTGGCGGCAGCAGGCGCCATCGGTATTGTCCTTATGTCAGGACGGAGCAATAAGAACCCGGCGCTGAGGATCGCCCTGGGCGCGTATGACTTGTACAATATTACGGGATGGCTCAGTGACGTGCTTTCCTACTCCCGGCTTCTTGCGCTGGGACTGGCGACGGGCGTTATTGCGTCGGTCATCAACCAGATGGGAAGTATGCTCCCAAACAATGTGATCGGAGTCATCTTTTTCATCATTATCTTTCTTGTGGGACATTCCATGAACCTGGCGATCAATCTTCTGGGCGCCTATGTGCATACAAATCGTCTTCAGTTTGTGGAGTTTTTCGGGAAATTTTACGAGGGCGGCGGCCGGCCGTTCCATCCTTTTAAGGAAAATACAAAATATGCGGATATTAAGGAGGAAACTTTATCATGAGTGAATTAGGAATCGTATATGCATTACTTGGGGCGGCAGTGGCCGTTCTTCTTTCAGGTACCGGCTCTGCCATCGGTGTAGGGATCGCAGGTCAGGCTGCGTCGGGCGTTGTCACAGAGGACCCGAGCAAATTCGCGAAAGTTCTGATCATCCAGCTCCTTCCAGGTACACAGGGACTTTACGGACTGCTGATCGGATTTATCACACTGTCAAAGATCGGCGTGCTGGGCGGAGGTCTTGCGGACCTGTCCGTTCAGACAGGTCTTCTCATCCTTGCGGCGTGCCTTCCCATCGGTGTGGTTGGTCTTCTCTCAGCGATCGCGCAGGGTAAGACAGCAGCGGCAGCAATCGGGATCGTGGCAAAGAAACCGGATCAGTTCGGTAAGGCGATGCTGTTCCCGGCTATGGTTGAGACCTACGCTATCCTCGCGCTTCTGATCTCCTTCCTTGCAGTAAGCGGAATTCAGGTATAGGAGGCGCTGAAAATGAGTGGACTGGACAAGATGAAAGCCCAGATCCTGAAGGAAGCGGAAACGTCTGCGCAGGAAATCCGCGAGAAAGCGGAGGCGGAGGCGGAGAAGATCCTGAAGAACGCACAGGAAGAGGCGGAGGCGCAGGCTTTGAAGATCGCCTCAAAGGCGGAAAAAGATGCGCTGGATCACGCTTCCAGGGCGGCTTCGGCTCAGGATATGCAGAGGAAACAGGCATATCTCGCGGCGAAGCAGGAAGTGATCCGGGAGATCCTTCAGAAGGCTTACCGGAGAGTTCTGGATTTGGACGACAATGAGTATTTTGAATTTGTGGAGAGGCTGTTGAAGAAATATGTACTCCCCGAAGACGGTGAGATCCGTTTTACCGAGAGGGAACTCAGAAGGATGCCGGAAGGCTTTTCTGACAGGGTGAAGAACATCGCGGCGGAAAAAGGCGGGAGTCTGACAATCTCCGAGCAGCCCTGTACGGCAGAAGGGGGATTCCTTCTTGTGTATGGCGGCGTGGAAGAAAACTGTACGATAAAAGCAGTGTTTGATTCAAAGAGAGAAGAATTATCGGATCAGGTGAACAGGATGCTGTTTGCTTCCGGCAGGGAGGGATAGAGTTGGGTAATACAAAGTATACTTACGCGGTTGCCCGCATCCGTGCCCTTGAGACTTCGCTCCTTACCGATGCTGTGATCGAACAGCTCCTGGCCTGCCCGACGGCGGAACAGGCATTGCAGCTTTTGCTCGAAAAAGGATGGGGAGACGCGGCCGCGGCAAATGATACAGACGCAGTCTTAAACCGTGAGGAGGAGAAGACCTGGCAGGTGATCCGGGACGTGGCCCCGGATATGCGCGTTTTCGATGTTCTTTCTTATCCGAAGCTGTATCATAACCTGAAAGCTGCCATCAAGGAAGTGTGTACCGAGGTGAAAAATCCCCATATCTTTTACGATGACTGCGCTATCCCGGGCGAGGAGATGATGAAGATCGTGGAGAGCAAGGATTTTGCCCGTCTTCCGGGAAATATGCCGGGCGTTGCGCAGGAGGCTTTTGAGACACTGCTTCACACGAGAGACGGTCAGCTCTGTGATATCATGATTGACAAAGCGGCGCTGGAGGCGGTCAGGGATGCTGGACAGCGCTCAGGGGAACCGATCATAGCCGATTATGCGGACACCACAGTAGCTATCGCTGATATCAAGATCGCGGTGCGTTCCCAGAAGACAGGGAAATCTTCGGATTTCATGCGAAGCGCCATGGCTGAGTGCCAGGGCGTAAGCGTAGACCAGCTGATTCGGGCTGCTCTTGCCGGCTCGGATGAGATTGCCCAGTATCTGGAAGGAACTTCCTATGCGGGAGGCGCGGAGGCGCTGAAGGAATCCCCGTCGGCATTTGAGCGCTGGTGTGATAACCAAATGATCGAAACACTCAAATCTCAGAAATATGAGACGTTTTCAGTTGGCCCTCTGCTGGGGTATCTGATCGCGAGAGAGAATGAGATCAAGACAGTGCGGATCATCCTGACCGGAAAACAAAACGGTTTTCCGGACGATGCGATCCGGGAAAGGATAAGGGAGATGTATGTATAAGATTGCAGTGATAGGCGGCTATGACAGTATCTATGGATTCGCCACTCTTGGCCTTTCCATCTGCCCTGTAAAGACCCCGGAGGAAGCGCGGGGCAAGCTCAGGCAGCTTGCCGGAGGAAATTACGGGATCATCTATATCACAGAGGCAGCGGCAGCGGAACTGGAAGACGAGATCGAAGAATACAGAGAGAGAACCCTTCCATCGATCATACAGATTCCCGGCGTTTCCGGGAATACGGGTGCCGGTGTGGAGGGAGTCAGGAAGACCGTAGAGCAGGCAGTCGGGTCGGATATTCTGTTTGGAGGAGTAAGTGAATGAGCACAGGAGTTATAAAAAAAGTCGCAGGACCTCTTGTCATCGCAGAGGGAATGCGTGATGCAAATATGTTTGACGTGGTCCGTGTGTCGAAGCAGCGTCTGATCGGAGAGATCATCGAGATGCACGGGGATGAGGCGTCGATCCAGGTGTACGAGGAGACTTCCGGCCTGGGACCGGGAGAGCCGGTAGAGTCCATGGAAGTTCCTATGTCCGTGGAACTGGGGCCCGGACTGATCACAAGTATCTATGATGGGATCCAGAGACCTCTGGATGATATTATGAAGATTTCAGGAAACAATCTGAAGCGCGGTGTGGAAGTGCCTTCCCTGAAAAGGGATCTGAAGTGGGAGTTTGTTCCCACGGTCCAGGAAGGCGATGAGGTAGAGCCGGGCGATGTCATCGGTACGGTTCAGGAGACAGTACTGGTGCAGCAGAAGATCATGGTTCCCTACGGGATCAGCGGCAGGATCAAAGAGATCCGGAGCGGTGAGTTTACCGTAGAAGAGGTTGTAGCGGTGGTTGAGACTGCGGACGGAGAGAGAGAACTGACCATGATGCAGAAATGGCCGGTCCGTCGTGGACGTCCGTATAAGAAGAAACTGCCCCCGGAGATGCCTCTTGTTACGGGACAGCGTGTCATCGACACATTCTTCCCCATCGCAAAGGGCGGTGTGGCAGCAGTACCCGGGCCTTTCGGGAGCGGCAAGACAGTGATCCAGCATCAGCTGGCGAAATGGGCTGAGGCAGATATCGTTGTCTATATCGGGTGCGGTGAGCGTGGGAACGAGATGACAGATGTACTGAATGAGTTCCCGGAACTGAAAGATCCGAAGACCGGACAGCCTCTGATGCAGAGGACAGTGCTGATTGCCAACACATCGGACATGCCTGTTGCGGCCCGCGAGGCGTCCATCTATACAGGGATCACCATCGCGGAGTATTTCCGTGACATGGGATATTCCGTGGCTTTGATGGCAGATTCCACATCCCGTTGGGCGGAGGCCCTCCGTGAGATGTCGGGCCGTCTGGAGGAGATGCCCGGCGAGGAAGGCTACCCGGCTTATCTGGGAAGCCGTCTGGCGCAGTTCTATGAGCGTGCGGGACATGTGATCTCTCTTGGAAAAGAGGGAAGAGAGGGGGCGTTGTCCGTGATCGGTGCGGTATCCCCTCCGGGAGGAGATACCTCCGAGCCGGTGTCTCAGGCTACTCTTCGTATCGTGAAGGTATTCTGGGGGCTTGATTCTGAACTGGCATATAAGAGACATTTTCCGGCGATCAACTGGCTGAACAGCTACTCTCTGTATCTGGATGATATGGAGAAATGGTTCAACGCGGAGGTGGCATCGGACTGGATGGAAGGACGTCAGAAAATGATGACGCTCCTCCAGGAAGAGGCTGAACTGGAGGAGATCGTGAAGATGGTCGGTATGGATGCCCTCTCCCCTGGAGACCGGCTGAAGATGGAGGCGGCGCGTTCCATCAGAGAGGATTTCCTTCACCAGAATTCCTTCCATGAGGTCGACACATACACGTCTCTGAAGAAACAGTATATGATGATGAAACTTGTAAACGCATTTTACGACAGAGCGGTAGAGGCACTCTCTCAGGGAGCATCCCTTCAGAAGCTGATCTCTATGCCTGTCAGAGAGCAGATCGGACGTTTCAAATATGTGACGGAAGACGCTCTGGATGAAGAATATAAGAAGGTGGACGAGGAGCTGAGCGCCCAGATAGCCAATACCTTCGGAAAGGGGGAACGCTGATATGCCTAAGGAGTATAGAACCATACAGGAAGTCGCAGGACCGCTGATGCTCGTGCGCGGCGTGGAGGGCGTGACCTATGACGAACTGGGAGAGATCGAGCTGGTTAATGGAGAGACCAGGAGATGCAAGGTACTTGAAGTAAACGGAAGTGACGTGCTGGTACAGCTTTTCGAGAGTTCAACAGGAATCAACCTGTCTAACAGCAAGGTACGTTTCCTGGGAAGGAGTATGGAGCTGGGTGTATCCGAGGATATGCTGGGACGTGTCTTTGACGGACTGGGACGTCCCATCGACGATGGCCCGGAGATCCTGCCGGAGGCAAGGATGGACATCAACGGTCTTCCTATGAACCCGGCGGCAAGGAGTTATCCGGAGGAGTTCATTCAGACCGGTGTATCTGCCATTGACGGACTGAACACTCTGGTCCGCGGGCAGAAACTGCCCATTTTCTCTGCATCCGGTCTGCCCCATGCACAGCTTGCGGCACAGATCGCCCGCCAGGCAAAGGTACTGGGAAAAGACGAGAACTTCGCCGTTGTGTTTGCGGCAATGGGAATCACTTTTGAGGAGTCCAACTTCTTTATCGAGAGTTTCCGTGAGACAGGAGCACTTGACAGGACAGTTCTGTTTGTGAACCTGGCCAACGACCCTGCCATCGAGCGTATCGCAACGCCGAAGATGGCTCTGACGGCGGCGGAGTATCTTGCTTTTGAGAAAGAGATGCACGTGCTCGTCATCCTGACAGATATCACAAACTATGCGGATGCGCTCCGGGAGGTCTCGGCGGCCCGCAAGGAAGTACCGGGACGCCGCGGATACCCCGGATATATGTACACGGACCTGGCGTCCATCTATGAGAGAGCGGGAAGGCAGAATGGGAAGAAGGGAAGCATCACTATGATCCCGATCCTGACCATGCCCGAGGATGACAAGACCCATCCAATCCCGGACCTGACCGGATATATCACAGAGGGGCAGATTATCCTTAGCCGTGAACTCTATCGGAAGGGCGTTACGCCGCCGATCGACGTTCTGCCCTCTCTGTCCCGACTGAAGGATAAAGGAATCGGCGAGGGGAAGACCCGTGCTGATCACTCCAATACCATGAACCAGCTCTTCGCCGCGTATGCACGTGGAAAAGACGCCAAAGAGCTCATGGTGATTCTGGGTGAGGCGGCGCTGACCGAGATTGATCTGATGTACGCGAAGTTCGCGGACGCTTTCGAGCAGGAATACGTATCCCAGGGATACAACACTGACCGGAGTATCGAGGAGACTCTGGACATCGGGTGGAAACTGCTGCGGATGCTCCCGAGAAACGAACTCAAACGAATCGACGATAAATATCTGGATGAGTTCTACTGATTTATCAGAGGAGGTGGAGTTTTGGCTTCAAAACATGTAAATCCGACCCGGATGGAGCTGACGCGCCTGAAGAAGAAACGGGTCACGGCGATCAAAGGCCACAAGCTTCTGAAGGATAAGCGGGACGAACTTATGCGTCAGTATCTGGATCTGGTCCGTGAAAATATGACGGTGCGCAGGAAAGTGGAAGCCGGAATCAAGTCGGCAAACCGGAATTTTGTCATCGCCAAGGCGGGGATGTCGGAAGCTGCCCTCAACACGGCGCTCATGGCTCCCAAGCAGGAGGTAAATCTGGAGGCGGGGGAGAAGAACGTGATGAGCGTGGATATCCCGACCTTTGAGTACAAGACGAGGACTGCGGATGAGAACGACATCTACTCCTACGGTTTCGCCTTTACATCCAGCGACCTGGACGGAGCGGTGAAGTCCCTGGCGGATATTCTTCCAGACATGATCCGGCTTGCCGAGTGCGAGAAGGCGTGCCAGCTCATGGCGGCGGAGATCGAGAAGACCAGGAGGCGTGTAAACGCTCTGGAGCATGTGATCATTCCCGAGACGGAGGAGAATATAAAGTATATTACAATGAAACTGGATGAGAACGAGAGGAGTACCCAGATCCGGCTGATGAAGGTGAAGGATATGATGCTTGAAGAGGCTCATCATTACAGTGAGAAATAGGAAAGCTGCTGAAAACACCGGTGTATTCTGATTTTATATCAGAAGGCGCCGGTGTTTTTATATGTTTTTTAAATTTGATTCTTTTCAAAAGATATTCGATAAAATAGAAAATTATTCCACTTAATCAGAAATAGTTTTTTGATATACTGAAATAAAATTGAGAACAGAAAAAACGGCGGGGATAGATGACATAAATGCATCTATGTCTGCCTGGCTGTGGTTGGGGTGAACGACTGATATATATTTGAACCGGAGCGGAAGTACAGAAATCGTCAGAAAGAAAGGTGATGTGCCGGATGTCGGAAAGAATGAAAAGACCGGGAGTCATGAGCAGGTTAAAAAACATGGGGCTGGCAGATAAATTTATGGGGATAATTCTTTTGTGTCTGATCATACCATTGATTCTTGTGTTTTTGGTAATGAATAGTGTAGTCACAGAACAGTTTCTGAATAAGCAGTACGAGAAAGAACTGGAAATATTAAAGCAATCTAGACCCAGCATGGAAAACGTATTGACTGATGTCATGGATTTATCCAGAAATCTGACAAGCAGCCGGGAGATACAAACTCTGTTTAATGAATTTCAGGAAAGTGGAGAGGTGAAAGAAGAGAGCCTGATGGATGTGATACTTATGATAGAACAGCAGGTTTACTCAAAAAAATATATTTCTTCGGTTTCCTTATTTTGTGAAGAGCAAATTCTCTATCAATACAGAAACTATTATGAGAAAGAAGAAATCCTTGAACAGACGGACAAGATGAATGAAATGGAAGAACTGGAAGGAAAGGTGATATGGGAACCGGCCAAAATGTTGGAGGGATATACAGGGGGGATGGGAAACGAAGAGGTGGCCTCTCTCTATCGTATCGTAAATCATTTATATCGGATTGTGCCGATCGGGATAGAGCGTATCAGTATAAGTGAAGAATATCTTTGTTCCCTATATGGCAATGGGGGAAATGGGGAAGGGGACTACGCATTTATCTTTGACTCAGAAGGATATGTGGCTTCTGCGCAGAATAAAGATATGCTGGGTGAAAGAGTATCTCATGATATACGTACACGTACGGAGCATTCAGAAGGATACTATGTATCTGAAGATGAGGGAAAAGCGGTGTTCTATTATCAACTTCCTGTTAACGGCTGGACTGTGGTGCAGGTAAGAAGTCTGACTTCTTTGAAGGAACAGATGAGTCTTATTAATGTGATATTCTGGACCGCACTGATTCTTTCGATATTTTTCGGAGTGATATTTTCAATCTGGCAAAAAAGAGCCGTTATTAATCCGATTGTAAAACTGGCAAAGGATGTTGAGACAATAGATGAGGGAAATTACAGTATTCATCTGTATTCCGGAAGCCGGGATGAGGTCAGCCATCTGAACCAGAGTATTATCCGCATGACAGAAAGGATACGTGAACTGATAGAAACCGTATATAAAGGCCAGCTTCAATGCAGGGAAGCGGAGGTTTTGTCCCTGCAGTCTCAGATCAATCCTCATTTTTTATACAATACGCTGGATACAATGAGGTGGATCGCGATAGAGCATGGAGAGAAAGATCTGGCGGAACAGATCGAAGCGCTCTCAGGGATGTTCAGACATGTGCTGAACAACGGGCAGGAGACTACAACAGTCGGGGAAGAAGTCCGTCATTTAAACAATTATCTGACTCTTCAGAAAAGCCGGTTCGGTGAGAAGATAAAGGTGGATATTCAGATGGATGAAGACCTTGAAAACTGTATCGTGCTGAAACTGGTTCTGCAGCCGATTGTAGAAAATGCATTCGTGCATGGACTGGAGGAAAAAGTAGGAGGAGGACATATATGGGTCTCGGTCAAAAGCTTCGGCAGAGATATTATCTATAAAGTTCGTGATGACGGCGTTGGCACAGAACCGACAGCAATACAGAAGATTCTGCAGCAGAAAGAAACGACAGATAAAATCTATGCGCTGAAAAACGTAAATGACCGGATCCATCTGAAATACGGTGAAGGCTACGGTGTACAGTTTGATTCGACACCAGGAAAAGGAACTGTTGTGTGTGTCAGGATTTCTAAAGCGTTCAGGGAGGAAACTGAGAATGAAGATATTGATTGCTGACGATGAAAGACATATCAGAAACGGACTGGGATCCAACATTGATTGGAAATTCCTGGGAATCGATACGGTGTTTATGGCAGAAGACGGTGTTGCGGCAGAAAGGATATGCAGGGAACATCGGCCGGAGATCATTATCTCAGACATACGCATGCCCGGGATCGACGGACTGGAACTGGCAGAGCGGGCAATAGAGGGGGATGGAGCAAGGAAAGTGATACTGCTAAGCGGTTATTCGGAGTTCGAGTATGCAAAAAAGGCAATCTCAATCGGTGTGGTAGAGTATCTGTTAAAGCCGGTGAATCTGGATAAACTCACAGATCTGCTGGCCAAAAGCATAAAAGAAATAGAGAGTGAAGACAGACAGGCGGAGATTGTGCGCCGACAGGAAATAAGGAAGATTCTGGAAGAGGGCGGAGAATACAGTGCGGTCAGGGCTCTTCTTTATCTAAAAGGAGAGAGGCTTCCAAGGGAAATTGTTCTGGTTTCTGTGGAGAAAAACGAGATTTACGGACAGCGCGGATCAAGAGCCGTGTCAGAGGAAGAGGCGGAGGAAAGGCTGAGTATGCAGGGGAAAGACAGAGGAAATATCAGAATTCTTTTCAGAGAAGAGGAGAGGATTGTATTTCTTACAGAAGTAAGCAGCCGGTCAGAGCGGATGGAATACAGGCAGATCATCTGGTCGGCGATGCGTGAGCTGAGATCTGATTATACCGCTGGCGTGAGCAGTAAAGGAGACATTTCAGAAATCGCAGGTTTGTACAGGCAGTCGGCAGAGGCATTGAAACACAGGCTTTACCGAAAAGATCCTGTCTGCATTTTTTATGATGAACTTGATATGACTCAGGAACGAATATTTCCCCTGCTGTATTTTAATAAAGATGAATTCAGAGAATGTATAGAACTTCTTCGCGTCGAACAGATGGAAGAGATGATACATGCACAGTTCTGCCGTCTTTACGAAAAAAAGTGTACGGATCATCGTGTGCCCGTGGAACTGTGCACTGCGATCAAGAATGCCGTATTTGAAGTCATGCAGGAAAAAGGAGTGGACATTGCAGGGATCCTGGACCGGAATCAGGCAATGTTCCAGAATCAGCTTCATTTTTCCGGTCTGGACAGCTATGAGAGATGGATACAGGACTACTGCAGCCTTCTTCTGCAGGGGCTGAAAGATCTGACGGGAAAGAAATACAGTTCTGTGATCTCCAGAGCGGTGGATTATATTCAACAGCATTACATGGAACCGATCACACTGACCAGTACCGCGGAGACAGTGAATAAGTCAGCAAGTTATTTCAGCTGCATTTTCAAAAAGGAGATGGGAGTGAATTTCAACGAGTATCTGAATCAGATCCGCATCAGAAAAGCAAAACAGCTTCTCAGGAAACCGGACGCAGTAGTTTATCAGGTATCCGAAGCCGTGGGATTCCACGATTACAAATATTTTACAAAAGTATTCAAGAGAATATGCGGATGCGCGCCGGGGGAATATAGCAGAGGAACGGATGGCAAATCGTAAAATATTACGCATAATCAAAAAAATGTGGGATGGGATAAGGGGGACAGAAACTGTAAGATAAGATCAACAAATAAAAAGCGGATGACCATGGTAAACGCGGAAATGGAGGAAAAAGATGAAAAGAAGATGGCTGGCGGCAGTCCTTGCCGCAGCGATGCTCACAGGGATGCTGGCGGGATGCATAAGCGGAGGGGCAGCGCAGGAGGATACGGAAGAGAGCAGTGAAGACGGCGTCGTGACGCTGGAGCTGTTCTGGCAGAAGTCGAATACAAATGTGATCCAGGAGATCATAGACAAATTTGAGGAGGAAAATCCTGATATCAAGATCGAGCTTACAGCTACTTCGTCAGATACGGGCAAGCAGATATTCCAGACGAGAATGGCGACAAATGAACCGATGGATCTGGTGCAGCACTGGCCCTCTCAGGCAGAGTTCCGCATGATGTGCCAGGAGGGACGTATGGTGGATCTTACAGGGAACGACTGGACAGATAATATCATAGACGCATATTATGATATGTCCTGTGTGGACGACAAGCTGTATTCGGTTCCGTTGTCCATCAATGCAGGAGTTGTGGCGTATAACAAAGACATTTTTGAGGAACAGAATCTGGAAGTTCCGCAGACTTGGGATGAACTGATCCAGACGGCAGACGCTTTAAAGGCGGCAGGGATCACGCCGTTTATCTTCAGTAACGGAGAAAAAGAAAACTGTTCGCAGAAATTTCATATCATGACAGCAGCAGTCTCGGATGACACATGGAATCCATATGATTTTTATGTGGGAATGTATGAAGGCAGCGGAGACCGGTTCGCGGATAATGACTATTCCAGGCTGGCAGCGGAACGTCTGTATCTGCTGTCAAGTGAATATTCTCAGCCGGATGCGCTCAGCACCAACTACGATCTTTCGATGCAGATGTTTGCAAACGGGGAAGGGGCAATGATACTGACCGGAACATGGGCTCAGTCTGATGTTGAAAAAAATAATCCGGATATCAATATGGGAATGTTTGCCCTGCCTACGGATGACGGTGTGCACGCGGTGATCTCCGGAATCGATCCATGTATCGCGGCAATGTCAGGGACAGGAAAAGAAGAGTATGCCCAGAGATTCCTTGAATTTATTGCACAGCCGGAAAATGCGCAGATCTATACAGATTATGACAAGGCTCCCAGTCCGATCAAAGGGGTGACAACAGATAATCCCACGATCGACATGGTGCTGGGATATATTGAAAATGGACAGGCGATCCCATGGTGGCGTGATTATATCAGCACAGGAGTTGTAAGTGATGAGGCTGACCTGACGCAGGCATTCCTGATGGATGGAGATATTGATACGTTCCTTGCAGGTGAGGAAGAGATCGTACTTCGGCAGGAATAAAAAGCAGGGGCTGCGGAGAGAGTTTTATAATCTCTCCGCGCCGCGGAAAAGGACAGTGATTGAGAGGAGGAGACAATGAAAAGAAAAACAAACGGTATCAGTCATAAAAGAAATATGTCCTATATGCCGGTCATAGCGATCGCCCTTGTTCTGTTCACAGTATTTTTTATCATTCCCGCAGTGTACAGTTTCTACTTCAGTCTGACAGATTGGAACGGATATTCACTGGAATACAATTTCATCGGTCTGGATAATTTTGCGAAGGTGTTTCAGGATACAGATCTTCTGAATTCGGTCAAATTTACAATGATCTATACGGTGGCTGTAAATGCGACGACGATTCCATTTTCGATCTTTCTTGCGATATTACTGACAAGAAAACTGCGGGGCGTAAACTTTTTCCGCTCCGTATTTTTTTACCCTGCAATCATATCCATGCTGTCTCTGGGATTGATATTTAACGAAATCTTCAGAAGGATGCTGCCTATGATAGGGGAGAACCTGGGAATCGGATTTTTGGAAACAAGTCTTCTGTCATCGAAAGGCGGGGCAATGCTGGCAGTGATCATCCTCGGATTCTGGCAGAATCTTTCAATCCCGACAGTGCTTCTGATCGCAGCGCTCCAGAGCGTTCCGGGAGATCTCCTGGAAGCAGCTAAAGTAGACGGGGCGGGGCCGATAACCAGATTCAGGGTAGTCACGTTTCCGTTCTTGGCGTCCACGCTGGTGATCTGTCTTGTCAAGGGGATCCGGGACGCGCTTGTCGTATTTGATTATATCGTTTCCCTGACGCAGGGAGGTCCGGCGAAGGCGACTACGTCGATGGGATATAAAATTTATCTTATGGGAAGTATGGATATGAAGTTTTCCCAGGCATGCGCTACAGCCGTTGTCCTGTTTGTGATCATTACGATCGCTTCGTTTGTAATCATGAAAGTCGTAGGAAGAGGAGGAATTGAACAGCAATGAGCAGAAAAACAAAAAAAAGACTGCTGGACGCAGGGACTTACGCGTGTCTGATCTTCTGGTTCTTATGCATTGCGCTGGTCTTATATGTGACAGTTGTCAATTCCCTTAAAACCCAGGCAGAGTCGAGTATCAGCTTTCTGACGCTGCCGGAGAGTTTTAATATTCAAAATTATATAGAAGTGTTTCACCGGAACGGATTTGTGACTGCAGTCTTGAACACTACTTTTTTTACTCTGATATCTGTGGCAGTTGTCATGGTATTTGTTCCGGCAGTGTCCTATGCGGTGAATCAGACATTTCCCCTTAAGACATCGAAATTCACGCTGTATTATATCACTGCAGCCATGTTTGTGCCGTTTCAGATCGTGGCGCTTCCTCTGTCGATGTTTATGAAAGCGCTCGGGCTGGGATACCGGGTGAGCATTATCATTATATTTATCACTTATCCGCTGATCCAGGGAGTCTATCTGTGCAACGGATATATTAAGACGATTCCGAGAGAACTTGCGGAGTCAGCGTATGTGGAAGGAGCAGGAACCTGGAAGACATTTTTTTCAGTGGTCTATCCGATTATGAAACCTATGACGGCGACGATCGTGATCACCAACTTTCTCTGGATGTGGAACGAGTTTCTGATCTCATTGATGATCCTGGGAGCCGATAAAGACACTCAGACGCTTCCGCTGTTCATATACAGCTTTAAAGGACAGTACTCGATCGAATACAACCTTCTTTTTGCAGCGATCGTACTCTCCTCGATTCCGCTTACGGTCATGTATGTGTTTCTTCAGAAATATATTGTGGCCGGGCTGGCAGGAGGCGCGGTGAAAGGATAAGGAGACAGGATGAAGGGATTACGTTTTTATGGAGACGGCAGGGCGGCGGTCGAAGACGTGCCCGTACCAGAGCCGAAGAAGGGCGAGGTTCTTCTGAGGACAGCAGTCTCGGCCCTGTGCGGGAGCGAACATGCAGATTATCTGGCGGGACTTGAAGAAATGCCGGGACATGAATTTGCAGGAATTGTTGAGGAGACAAATGGATGTGGAATGCTCAAGCCGGGAGACCGGGTGACAGTGAACGTCATAAAAGGGTGTGGAAACTGTTATTTCTGCAAGAAGGGGCAACCTCAGTTCTGCAGCAGCTTTTCTGTCCTCTCCGGGGGACATGCCGAATATGTGGCTATTCCGGAGCAATGCTGCATCAGGCTGCCGGAAGGGATGGATATGGATGTCGGAGTACTTCTTGGCGGGGACACGCTTGGCGTGGCATACCGGGCGATTGGAAAAATCCGACAGGACTGGGCGAGAAACGCGGCAGTGTTTGGCGCGGGCCCGATCGGTCTGGGTGTGATCTCACTTTTGAAATATTATGGGTACCACGTCTCGGTGTGGGAACCAAATCCGATCCGCAGACAGTATGCGATTGATCTAGTCGGGGCGGATGAGACGGGAGAAGCGTATGACCCGGAATCGGAGCCGAAGGCGGACGTCGTGTTTGAATGTTCGGGGACCCCTGCGGCAGAACTGTCCGCTTTGGAGGGAGTACAGCCGGGCGGAACAGTGGTGTTCTGTGGGGAAAATTACCGGGAGCTGAAGATTGTGCCATCCCATCAGATCATTCACAGAGAGGTCACGCTCACGGGGGCGTTTTATTATACCAGGCAGGATTTTTATGATCTGTGCGAGATTTACTACAGGGGATTTGACCCCAGACCCGCGGTGAGCCATATCTTTCCGCTGGAGGAAGCGCCGGAAGCCTGCCGGATGTTTTTCGGAGGAAAGACAGCGAAGGTTCTGCTGAAGCGCTGATAATGCGAGAAAAAAATATTTTGAAAAAGGAGAGAACTTGAGATGCAAAAACTTAGAACGGTAGTTGTAGGGATGGGGGCGAGAGGAAAAATCCACCTGCACGGGATCCTGCAAAATCCTGAGATGTTCGAAGTTGTGGGAATCTGCGATCAGAAAAAGGAGTGCCTGGAACTGGCATCGGTTCAGTTCGGACTCTCCGATGAAATCTGCTGGGAGGACGCGGAAGAAATGCTCCGGTGTCTGAGACCGGATGTGATGGCGTTTGCAACGATGCCCAATGTAAGGCTTTCGCTGGCGGAACTGGCAGCAAAATACGGTGTAAAAGGGCTGATGTTCGAAAAACCGATGGCGACGTCGCTTACGGAGGCGGCAAAGATCAAAAATCTGTGCCAGACCAATGGAATCAAGACGGTTGTCTGTCAGCAGCATAAGTATCTGCGGTCATTCCAGCAATTGAAAGAGGCGCTGGATACAGGCGAGATCGGAGAGGTATATCGGATCGAAGCGAGCTGTCAGCCGCAGGCGTCTCAGTTGGGAACACACTATATTGACTATATTTTATGGGCAGCGGGCGGTGTGCGGGCAGTGAGTGTGACAGGGCATGTCCATGGCAGTTTTTACCTGGAAGACGGACATCCCTCTCCGGATTATGTGTCTGGTGGATTGATTCTGGAAAATGGGATCCGGGCTGTTTTAGAATGCGGGTATTTTGCGGAGCAGCACGCGGATCATAACGTGGGATTTACACATGGGCCTGGTACGGCTTCCTACTGGGCCGATGACAGGCTGACGGTTTATGGAACAAAAGGCTATGCATGGGCTTCCTGCAGCGGCGCATATGCCGTGTTTTCCCCGCAGACGTCACCGGAGATCAGAATGGGAGATTACGGAGATTTTTTTGAACGGGAGCAGTATGAGGCACAGGTGCGTTATACGAAAGACTTTGGCAGATGGATGCTGGGACAGGCGGAAGGACACCCGTGCAATATAGCACAGGCTTATCACGGATATGAAATTCTGGAGGCAATCTATATCAGCGCGATCGAGCGGACGAGAGTCGATCTGCCGCTGGAGCTGCCCCTGGAATATGAGCCGCTTGACGTTTTGAAAAAAGAATTAAAGCCCGTGGAATATAGAAAATGGAAAAGAATGGAGGGATTACGATGAGCAGAGAAGTTGTAAATCGCGCACTGGAGCAGGGGAAAGGCGTATTGAGGCTGGCGCCGGTGTGGGTATCGAGATCGTTTTGCAGACCGGGAAAAAGAATTAAGCTCCATCCCGATGACTACTATGCGCTGGGATCGGACCGCGGGGGGATTGACGAGCGTTGGTTCTCTTCTACGACCTGGGCGGAGAACGGCCCGAAGACGGCAGAAGATGAAGGATTGAGCTACATTGTAATGGACGGGGAGAAAAAAATCCTCCTCCGTGATGCGGTAGATTTAATGGGACCGGAAATTATTGGTGAAACTCTCTGGAAAAAGTATGGGAGATGGCCAATGTTTTCAAAGTTTTTTGATAACGCGGGACCACTGCCGCATCATATCCACCATAGAGATGAACATGCAAAGAGAGTCGGGGCGGCAGGAAAGCCGGAGATGTATTTCTTCCCATCACAGTTAAATGACCATGGCGGAGAATTTCCGTTTACGTTTTTCGGGCTGAACCCGGAGACTACAAAGGAAGAGGTGCTGGAAGCGCTGAAAAATTTTACCAGAGGGGACAATCATCTGCTGGATCTGTCCAGGGCATACAGGCTTGTACTCGATACTGGATATGACGTCCCGCCGGGGGTGCTGCATGCCCCGGGAAGCCTGTGTACATATGAGCCGCAGTTCGCTTCGGATGTCTACGCGATGTATCAGTCTGTACTTATGAACGGACAGGTGCTGGAAGAAGACCTGCTGTGGAAAAACTGCCCGGAGGAAGAATGGGGGAATTATGAGTATCTGCTGGATGTGATCGACTGGGATCTGAATGTGGATCCGGATTTCCATAAGAATCGTTTTATGGCTCCAAAACCGGTGCGCGATGTGGATGAGATGGAGGCGGACGGATATCTGGAGGAGTGGATCTGCTATAAATCTGATCTGGTGTGTGCGAAGAGGCTGATGGTCCACCCTGGAAAAACAGTTGTGATCAGAGACGGCGCCGCGTACGGAACGATCTGTATCCAGGGGCAGGGACGTTTTGGAGTGTATCCGATCGAATCGCCTGCGCAGATACGGTACGGGCAGCTTACGAATGATGAGTATTTCGTGACAGAACGCGCCGCAAAAGAAGGAATCAGGATCACGAATACCTCAGAGTGCGATAATCTGGTAATACTGAAGCATTTTGCTGAGAACCCGGACCTTGTGCTGGAATAAAAGAAAAACGAAAGGGGCAAAGAAGATGACAAAATGGTATCAGAATCAATTCCGGAGAACACTGCTGGATATGCATATCGAGGACTGGGACGACCGGTTTATGGAACAGTTTGATCCGGAAGAATATTTTTCGCTGCTCAAGAAAGCTCAGATCACGGCGCCGATGATCTATATACAGTCCCATGTGGGGCTGTGCTACTGGCCGACGAAAACCGGAGTCATACATAAAGCGTTTATCGGGAAAGAGGATAAGATCAAACGGCTGATCGATCTGTGCCATGAAGACGGGATGGATGTGATCATCTATTACAGTATCATATTTAATAACCGGGAGTTTGAACGCCACCCGGAGTGGAGGATGCTGGATGCATACGGGCATGACTCCAGATTCCACGGCGGAAGGTATGGGCTGTGCTGTCCGAATAATGAAGAATACCGCGAATTTGTGAAAGCGCAGATAAAGGAATTCTGTGATTACTTTGAATTTGAAGGGGTCTTCTTTGATATGACATTCTGGCCGGAAGTCTGCTACTGCGATTCCTGTAAGAAGAAATGGGCTCAGGCCCATGATGAACCAATGCCTGAGATCGTAGACTGGACTGACGAGAGGTGGCTTGAATTTGACCGGAAACGGCATGAGTGGATCTATGAATTTGGAAAGATGTGTACCGATGAACTGCATAAATACAGACCGGACGCGTCTGTCGAGCATCAGTATGGGAATTCGATCGCGTTCTGGCGCTTCGGGAACAATGAAAATGTGTCCCAGGTGAGCGACTATATCGGGACAGACCTTTATGGGGGCATACGGCAGCAGTCTCTGGCGTGCAAGGCATGGTACAACCTGACGCAGAATCAGCCGTTTCAGTACATGACATCCCGCTGCTATCCCAAGCTGGAAGAGCACACGTCAACAAAGTCAAAGGATCAGCTCAGGCAGTGCGCTGCGATGACTTATCTGCATCATGGGGCAAGCCTGCTGATCGACGCGATCGATCCTGTGGGGACTATAGATGAGAGGGTGTATGATCTGATCGGAGAGGTCTACGGGGAGACAAAGGCATATGAACCGTATCTGACAACCGGGACGCAGGCTTATGACGTCAGCCTGTATTTTAATCTGAACGGGAAATATGATTACCGGGCAAACGGCATACATGTTATGGATCACCGTCTGGACAGGGATACCGGAAGCGCGGGGACGATGCCGCATTACGATGCACTGAAAGGGGCGTCAGATATTCTGGCGTCAGAACATATACCTTATGGGATCATAAATAACTGGAAGCGGGACGAAATGTTCCGACATAAAGTGCTTGTAGTACCGGATGTGCCGGGGATGAGCAAAGAAGAAGCGGATATGATCATGCAGTATGTAAAGGAAGGCGGAAACCTGTATATCAGCGGATGCTGCAGAGAGGAATTGATGAGGGAACTGTTTGGAACCAGAGAAGCAGGTTATACGGACGGGCGTATGACTTATCTTGCTCCGACTGAGAACTCGGACATTATGGGCGGATACTTTACGTATCTATATCCTCTTGTAATGTTCGAACCAGCAGTTCGGGTGGAAAAAGGATGGAAGGGAACAGCTCTTGCGACTCTTACATTCCCATATACAAAACCGGGGGCACGCTGGTCCATGTTTCCAACAGACATCCACGAGGAAGAGTATGTGGACAAGGATGATCCCGCGTATCCATTTGCAACGATCCATGCCAATCCTCCTGGAATCTGGACAGAAGAGCCGGGGATTCTGTATACAGAATATGGGAGGGGGAAAGCTGTCTGGAGCGCGGTTCCTATCGAGCGCGCGGAGAGATATCAGCACAGTGCTGTATTCGCCAATATTATACGTATGCTTGCGGAAGATGAGTTCTGTTTTGGGGCAGATGCATCTGAATCTGTTGAGTGCATAATGTTTGACGCTCCAGAAGAGAAGAAAAAACTGATCGGAGTCATAGAGACACGGGATCAGTACAGAATTCCGGATACATATGACACAACATTATATGTGAAAGCGGAACAGGAACCGAAGAGAGTATGCCTTCTTCCAGAAGAAAAGGAAATCCCGTATTCGTATGAAAACGGAACGGTAAGTGTCTCTCTTGAGAAATTTTCGATCTTTGCGATGCTGATGCTGGAATGGGAGTGAGAAAATGAAGCGGTCTGTAAAAGAGTATACAGGAAATCCGGATCAGCTTCTTGAACTGAAGACCATGCGCCTGGAAGGCGGAACAGCACAGTCTGTCCTTGTATCAGAGGTGCAGTGCCAGAGCGGTATGTCGCTTACCGTTCTGGCAGACCGCTGCATGGATATTTCAACGCTGCGCTATAAAGGGATCAATATCAGTTACATCAATCCCTGCGGCGTGGTCGCCCCCTGGTATTATGACAAAAGAGGCGCGCAGTGGCTGAGAAGCTTTACGGGAGGATTCCTGACAACATGCGGGCTTGATAATACCGGATCCCCCTGCGAAGAAGATGGAGTGGAATATGGCATGCATGGCAGGATAGCCAATATACCGGCCCAGGGATACAGCGCGCAGCGCATAGAAGAAAACGGAGAGTATATGGCAGTGCTCTGCGGAGAAATGGACCAGAGCAGCCTGTTTGGAGAAAAGCTGAAGCTGAAGAGAACAATCAGGGTATGGAACACACAGCCGCGATTTGAGATCACAGATGAGATCTGCAACACAGGATTCAGGGAAGAAGAGTTCATGATCCTGTATCACTGTAATATAGGTTATCCATTCCTGTCTCCGGAAAGCAAAGTGATGATCGACAGCAGTGAGATCCAGTCCAGAAATGCCTTTGCGGAAAAATACAAATCACAGGCGCTTGAAGTCAGCGAGCCAAATGCACTGGAAGAAATGTGTTATTACCATAAAATGCGGGATCACAATGGAAGATCCAGGGCAGGAGTCTATCAGCCAAACTATGGATTCGGTATTGTCATGACTTATGAAAACGAGGTTCTGAGACGCTTTACTCAGTGGAAAAATTTTTCAAAAGGCCAGTATGTACTTGGACTGGAGCCGGGGACAAACCGGGTGGAAGGAAAAGCGGTGGAACGGGCACGGGACGAGATACAGAAACTTAAGGGACAGAGCAGTACCAGATATACGATCTGCGTGGATATAGAAGAGGGATATGAAGCATTCCTTGAACAGATGGAAGGGATTTAATACAGGATTTAAGTATGAAAAGTACTGCGAAGGGATTGCGGACAAAATTGTGGTCATTGCGGACAAACAGGGAGTGAAAGGCACAGATACGTTCCAGGTTTTTGTCGAAAAAGGAAAGAAAGAATAAAGAATATTTTAAATCTTTCAGGGGCTGCCGGCAGATTTTATTAAAAATCGGCTGACAGCCTTGTTGTAGTTCGGGAAGCGTGGTAGAATAAGGAAACGTTAGAAGGAGGAGTTTATGAAGCTTGATAAAGAAACAATGAAAAAATTAAGAGAACTGATCCTTTTCACGATCATTATACTGATCGCGCTCGCGAACTATCTTCTTATATTTCAGGCGATTCGCTTTGTGTTCGGGATCATTTTTCCTTTTCTTTTAGGCGGAGCCATCGCGTTCGTGCTGAATGTTCCGATGAGCTTCTTTGAGGAGCTGATCTTTGGGAATAAATATCTGAAGGACAAAAAGGTGGCGAAGAAGCTCGCCCGGCCGCTGAGTCTTATACTTACTATCGCCGTAGTGATCGGCGTTGTTGTACTGGTGATGTTTGTCGTGATCCCGGAACTGGGAAAGACGCTGCTGTCTCTGGGAATGACGATCCGTACTTTTATTCCCGAAGCGCAGAGATTTCTGGAGGCTCTTTTCACGGACAACCCAGAGATACAGGCCTGGCTTGACAACCTCAACCTGGATCCGGAGCGGATGATCAACAGCGGCATGACGTTCCTGCAGAACGGCGCAGGGAATGTGCTTGATTCCACTGTGTCTGCCATCGGATCCATCGTGAGCGGCGTGACTACGTTTGTCATCGCGTTTGTATTTGCGTGTTACATCCTGCTGCAGAAGGAAAAGCTGAGAGTGCAGGTCAGAAAAGTTATGTATGCATTCCTTTCGGAAAAACGCGTGGAATGGTGTCTCGAAGTGAGCTCTCTGACAGCGAGATCTTTCTCCAATTTCCTGACAGGGCAGTGCGTGGAAGCGATGATACTGGGGATGATGTTCTTCATCGCGATGACCATCTTCAATATGCCGTATGCAATGCTGGTTGGTGTGCTTATCGCGTTTACGGCGCTGATCCCGATCTTCGGGGCATTTATCGGCTGTGTGATTGGAGCGTTCCTGATCCTGATGGTGGATCCCCTGCAGGCACTGGGGTTTGTCATCATGTTCCTGGTCCTCCAGCAGATTGAGGGTAACCTGATCTATCCGAAGGTAGTGGGAAGTTCAGTGGGTCTTCCCTCGATCTGGGTACTCGCCGCAGTGACTGTCGGCGGCAGCCTGATGGGTGTTGTAGGTATGCTGATCTTTATTCCTATCGTGTCCGTGGTGTACAATCTGTTCCGGGCAAGTGTGTATAAGCGTCTGAGGAAGAAACACCGGGATATCCGGACCGCGGAGCGGGAGAAAGCGGAAGGGATGGAGAACCAGTAGGAAAAGGTATTGCGCCTCAGAAGAAATTAATCTGCTGTTTTTGTGGGGGTAACGAGTTTAGTATATCATATATACTTTTTGTATCCGTATACGAAGCTGTATTTAAATCCCCACAAACTCAACAACGAATCTATTGCACTTGATGATTTTATCAGCTATAATATGTATGATGCAATGGAAATGAAGTTCCAGGA